>CAZTYB010000069.1:0-10612 GCA_964617595.1 uncultured Oscillospiraceae bacterium
CCCTTCCCCATGAGCATTTATGACAATATTGCCTACGGCCCCCGCACCCATGGAATCACCGGAAAGGCGAAACTGGATGAAATCGTGGAGCGCTCCCTCCGTTCGGCCAACCTCTGGGAGGAAACCAAAGACCGGCTGAAAAAGAGCGCTCTGAGATTGTCCGGCGGCCAGCAGCAGCGGCTGTGCATTGCCCGGGCTCTGGCGGTGGAGCCGGAAGTGCTGCTGATGGACGAGCCGACTTCTGCTCTTGACCCAATTTCCACTTCCAAAATCGAGGAACTTGCGCTAGAATTAAAGGGGAACTACACCATCGTCATGGTTACCCACAATATGCAGCAAGCGGCCCGCATCTCTGACCGAACGGCCTTTTTCCTGCTGGGGGAGCTGGTGGAATATGGGGATACGGAAACGCTCTTTTCGCATCCGGCGGACAAACGCACGGAGGATTACACCACCGGGCGGTTTGGATAAAAACCGATGGAATCGGAATCTGCATTCACGGATTGCGCATTATTTCACCTCTGCTTTACACCGATTTTACAAAACCAAGATAACGGATTTGACAAAGCGCTGATAAAATGGTTCCGTAAAATGAGGTTAATCGGAGGTAGAATATGGATATTTTTGATTTTCTCACCATGATCGGTGGGCTATGCCTGTTCCTGTTCGGCATGAATGTGATGGGTGAGGCGCTGGAGCGCCGTGCCGGAGGGGGCTTGCGGACACTTCTCGGCAAATTGACAACGGGAAAAGTGGCGGGGCTGTTGACGGGACTTGGGGTCACTGCGGTGATCCAGAGTTCCTCGGCGACTACCGTTATGGTCGTTGGTTTCGTCAATTCCGGACTGATGACCCTGCGGCAGGCCATCCATGTGGTTATGGGCGCCAATGTGGGGACGACCGTTACGGCGTGGATCTTGAGCCTTGCGGGGATCGACAGCGGCAATGTATTTGTGCAGCTCTTGAAACCGGCATCCTTTGTGCCCATCCTTTCACTCGTGGGTGTCATTTTTTATCTGTTTTGCAAGGACTCCAGGAAAAAGGATACGGGTATGATCCTCCTGGGATTTACGACACTGATGTTCGGCATGGAAACCATGTCGGATGCGGTCAAGGGGCTGAGCGATGTAGCTGCATTTCAGAATCTGTTTCTCCTGTTTACCAATCCTTTCCTGGGCGTTCTGGCCGGTGCGGTGCTTACGGCGATCATCCAGTCCAGCTCCGCTTCGGTGGGCATCCTACAGGCTCTTGCGGCCACGGGGCAGGTCACTTACGGTGCGGCGATCCCCATTATTATGGGGCAAAACATCGGCACCTGCATTACCGCCATCCTGTCCTCGGTGGGCACGAACAAGAATGCAAAGCGCACGGCGATGGTGCACCTGTCGTTCAATGTCATCGGAACGGGCATATGGCTGGCGGTATTCTGCCTCGTTAAGGGGATCTTCGCCCCGGCGCTGCTGGAGGAATCCGCATCCCTGGTTGGGATCGCCCTGTTCCATACTGCATTCAACCTGCTCTGCACCGCACTTTTACTGCCCATGACGGGGCTGCTTGAAAAATTGGTGTGCTGGCTCATTCCCGATGATGCCCAGAAAGAGACAAAAACGGAGCTGGACGAGCGACTGCTTTCCACTCCGTCCATTGCCCTGGAAAGATGCCATAGCATTGCCTCCGATATGGCGAAGGCTTCCGTAAGCGCAATGAAGCAGGCGCTGTCCCTTGCCGATGGGTATTCCGCCGATATGGCACAGGAAATTCGGGATAAGGAAGCTCTTACCGACCACTATGAGGATATCTTGAGCACCTACCTGGTGCATCTGAGTGCCCGGCAGATCAGCGAATCGGACAGCAGGTCGGCGGCGGAGCTGCTGAAAATCATCGGGGATTTTGAGCGGATCGCAGACCATAGCGTGAATCTTCTGGAATCTTTCGAAGAGCTGAAAACCAAGGGGATTTCCCTGACCAAAGATGCCCGCCGGGAATACGCCGTATTGTCAGTGGCGATTGAAGAAATCCTGGATCTGTCCCTTTCGGCGTTCCTGCGTAACGATATTGCGGTTGCGCAAAATGTGGAACCCCTGGAACAGGTGATCGATATTCTGAAAGAGAAAATGCGAACCTGCCATATTCTGCGCTTGCAGAGGGGGAAGTGCTCCATCGATGTTGGGTTCGTCTGGTCGGATATGCTTACCAATTTGGAGCGGGTTTCGGATCACTGCTCCAATATTGCGGGGTGTGTCATGGATATTGCAGACCACAATCTGAACATTCACGAATCCCTGCGTTCTATGCGGCTCAGCAGTGAGGATTTCCGGGTGCGATTTGAAGAATATTCCATGAAATATGCCCTGACAGGAGAAATAGAGAACAATTAAAACCGAAAGGAAAGGATAGATATGATTTTCTGCGTGGAAGATGACTGCGGGATCCGGGATCTGATGATTTATACATTGAATTCCGCAGGTTTGGAAGCCCGGGGAATGGAGGATGGTGCGGCGCTCTTTTATGCGCTGAAGCAGGGGACGCCGGAGCTGATCATGCTGGATATTATGTTACCCGGTGAGGACGGCATCACCATCCTGAAAAAACTGCGGCAGAATCCCGTAACAGCGGATATTCCCGTGATCATGGCCACGGCGAAAGGAACGGAGTTCGATAAGGTCCTTGGCCTTGACCTGGGCGCAGATGACTATCTGGCCAAGCCCTTTGGCATGATGGAAATGGTCGCCCGGGTGAAAGCGGTGCTGCGCAGAGTGGATGGGAGAAGTTCTGCGCAGGTGCTTCGCATGGGAAATCTGGAAGTGAACAGGAATCGTCATATCGTTTCCGTATGCGGGAAACGGGTGGAACTCACCTTGAAAGAGTATGAGATGCTCCTCCTGTTCATGGAGAATCCCGGGCGGGTATTTACCCGGGATCAGATTTTCGATACCATTTGGGATTCGGACTACATCGGTGAGAGCCGAACGGTGGATGTACACATCGGCACGCTCCGGTCGAAGCTGGGGGAATGCGGCGCATATATCGAAACGGTGCGTGGTGTGGGTTACCGCATGGAGGCGCAGATATGACAAAACGGATTTTTCGCAATATCCTTGCCGTTGCGATCTGCGTGTTCCTGGCCTCCGTATTTCTGTTTATGACGGTTCTGTATGACTACTTTTCCTCCGTTCAGCAGCGCCAAATGCGGGTGCAATTGGATTTTGCCGCCCAGGGGGTTCTAAATGAGGGAATCGACTATTTTGATGGCCTGGAGGAAGAGAAATACCGCCTCACCTGGATCGGAACGGATGGAAGCGTGCTTTACGACAGCGCCTCCGCAGCCGGGAAAATGGAGAATCATTTTGAGCGGGAAGAGGTAAAAAAAGCCCTGGCAGATGGCTACGGGGACAGCTCCCGCTATTCTTCCACCCTGACGGAGCGGTATCTTTACAGCGCAAAACGGCTGACGGATGGAACGGTACTGCGCATCTCAGTGGCGCAGAATTCCCTGCTTGTCCTGACCCTGGGGATGCTCCAGCCGATTTGCGCTCTGTTTGCGGTGGCGCTTATCCTGTCCGTCCTTTTGGCCTCCCGCTTATCAAAAAAAATTGTGAAGCCCCTGAATGAACTGAATCTGGATGAACCCCTGAGCAACGGGGAATATGAGGAGCTAAGTCCCCTCCTCCGCCGGATCGATATGCAGCAGCGCCAGATCCGCAATCAGACAAATCAGCTCAAGCAGAAGCAAAACGAATTCGAAACCCTGACCGGGGGCATGGCGGAGGGGCTGGTACTGCTGGACAGCGGGGGATTTATCGTGAGCATCAACCCGGCGGCGCAAATACTGCTGCGGACGAATCCCGGGGCAGTGGGCAAAAATATTCTCTCCGTAACCAGTGGGGCGGAGCTGGCCGATCTCATCGAAAGGGCGGAAAACGGCGCCTATGCCGAGAAAAACATGGCGCTTCACGGTGGATTCTACCAAATCAGCGCCAACCCCGTAACCGACGGGAACAAGATCCCGGGAGTCGTCCTGCTGATGCTCAATATCACGGAAAAGGAGAAAGCGGAACAAATCCGGCGGGAATTCACTGCCAATGTGTCCCACGAACTGAAAACCCCCCTGCAAACCATTTCCGGGTATGCGGAGCTACTTGCGGGGGGCATCGCAAGACCGGAGGACGTTCCCCGCTTTTCTGGGCAGATTTATGCCGAATCCCAGCGCATGGTGCAGCTGATCGAGGATATTCTCAATCTCTCCCATTTGGACGAGGGTTCGGAGGATATGCACTGGGAAATCACCGATCTGTATGCCCTTGCCGGTTCGGTTATGGAATCCCTTGCGCCGGAGGCAAAAAAGGCGAATATCAATATGGAGTTACAAGGGGAGAGCGCCCCGTTCTACGGCGTGCCGCAACTTCTGGAGAGTATTGTTTATAATCTCTGTGACAATGCCATCAAGTATAACCGAAAGGACGGTTCCGTTCGTATCACGGTAAAAAGGGAGGGGGACGGCACCTTCCTGAATGTTGCGGATACGGGCATCGGCATCCCGCCGGAGGAGAAAGAGCGCATTTTCGAGCGCTTTTACCGGGTGGACAAGAGCCGTTCCAAAGCTATTGGGGGGACGGGACTGGGGCTGTCCATCGTCAAGCACGCCTGCGCCTACCTGGGGGCAACGGTGGAGCTGCAAAGCGAAGTCGGCAAGGGAACGGAGATAACCGTTCGGTTCCACCTGTGACTCCCAGTGTCGTCAACTTAAAGGGAACCTCCCTTGGCTCTCCCTCAGGGAGAGCTGGCAAAATCGGCTCTTCGGAACCGATTTTGACTGAGAGGGTGTCCTATAATGAATGGTAAATGCTTAAAAATTCCACCGACACTCCCCCTGTCGGCCTGTTCGGCCGACATCCCAGCCCAAGGGCATGGCTTCGCACACCTCAGAGAGGGGGACGAGGGGCGCTACCGCATCGAGCATTAAGTTGATGACATTGCCCCTGACCGGAGCCAATAAAAAGGCGCAGGGGGCGAATTCGCCTCCTGCGTTCTGAATCAAATGAGCCTCCCTTGCGGGAGGCTCATTGGCATATTGGGGGAAATTACTCAGCCTTGTCGTAGTTGAAGCCGGAGATGGTGAACTGGATCTCCAGGGACTCGGCGGGAGCGGGATAGTAGGAGATTTCCTTTACATCGTCGTTCCACTTGTTCTGCACCAGGACATGGATCACGTCCTTGGCATCGCCGTTCAGGTAAGCTTCGTCATAGACGTGACGAACCTGGCCGTCAATGATCAGTTTCACATCGGTGATGGAGACCTTGTCGGACTTGGGAATGTCGGTGGAAACGCCCAGGATGTTGAAGTACTCCTGACCGGCAGCGGCGAAGTCATCGGCGAAGATGGTGCCAAAGTCGGTGATGGAGACGGTGTAGGTGCCGTTACCGGCGATGACCGCATCGGTGACAACGCCGTAGTTCTCCTTGGAGTCGTTGTTGGTGATGTGCTGACCCCAGACATCGGAGCCGATGCCGTTGGCGGAATCGCAGGCATCACGGAAAGTCCAGTTGGGGGTCTGCAACAGCAGGTAAGCGTTGAAAGTGCCGTCCAGATCGATGGGGATCTCCACTTCAGCGGCCTTGCCAACCAGGATGGAGTTCAGGGTGATGGTGTATTCGATGGTGGTGAATGCGGCGGGCTCGTCAATGTACTTGGTTGCCCATTCGTTGTAACCACCGGCCAGGCGGATGCAGTCATCGGCGCTGTAGTCGCCGGTGCCCTCAGCCCACCAGGTCTTGCCGTCGGCATCGGCATCCATGTTGATGGCGACTTCTTCGCCGTCGATCTTGCAGGTGATGTCGAAGTCGATGTCCTGAATGCTGGTGCCGGCGCCGGTGCCAACCAGGCAGGGAGCGAAGTACCAGGAATTCACAGTGGGGGTAGCGAAAGTCAGGGAGACGGTTGCGGTCTCGCCGGACTTGACGTAAGCCACTTCGGGCTCGATGCCGTCAGCCCAGTCGCCGGTGAAGCCCCAGCCCCAGTCGTTCTCGGCTTCCTTGTCGCCGCCGTAGGCGATGAAGAGGGTGTAAACTTCCTCGGATTCGCCGATGGTCATCTCCACGGGAGCTTTCTCTTCCACGGCGTTCAGGGTGATGGTGTACTCGATGGTGGTGAAAGCGGCGGGCTCGTCAATGTACTTGGTAGCCCACTCGTTGTAGCCACCGGCCAGGCGGATGCAGTCGGAGCCGGAGATGTCGCCGGTGCCCTCGCTCCACCAGGTCTTGCCCTCGGCGTCGGCGTCCATGTTGATGGCCACGTCCTTGCCGTCGATCTTGCAGGTGATGTCGAAATCGATGTTGCCGATGGTGTCGCCGATGCCGGTGCCAACCAGGCAGGGGGCGAAGTACCAGGAGTTCACAGTAGCGGTTGCAAAGGTCAGGGAAACGGTCTTGGTTTCGCCGGGCTTAATGGTCTCGGCAACGGCGGTGATGCCTTCCACATCTTCGCCGGTGTAGCCCCAGCCCCAGTCGTTCTCGGCCTCTTTGTCACCGCCGTAGGCGATGAACAGCTTGTAGCCTTCCTCCGCCTCGTCGGCGCTGACCATCATGCCGCCGAAGCAGCAAGCCAGCAGAGACAGAACAAGTGCCATGGTCAGGAATCTTGCAAATGTCTTTTTCATGGTGTGATTTTTCCTCCCTTAATATAGTCCCATCTAGACCTTGGGTTAACTATACTCTATCAAAAATGCCCTCAGAAAAAAACAATACTTTTTCGATATCTCTTACGTGAAGAATTCCACTTTTTGTGCACAACGGTCATGGTTCATGGGGGGCGATTCCCTCCCGGGATGGATGCATAAAATTCCCCCCCTGATTTTGGATACCCATATTGCATCCAAAATCAGGGGGGATAATGGTATGGAATTGTTTTCGGGGGCTTACTGCTGCACGGGTTCGCTCTGCTGGGGTTGCAGCAGCGTGATGTCCACCGTCTCCGCCCGGTGCCCCTCAGCAGCGGTGACAGTGAAGGATAGACCGGAATAGGTGAATTTGTCGCCCTTTTCGGGGATTTTACCCAGCTGCTCTGCCACCCAGCCGCCCAGGGAGACCATCTCGGACTCCGCCTGGATGCCGAAATGCTGGCAGAATTCATCGAAATTCGTAGCGCAGTCCACTTTATAGCTATTCTCGCTGATTTGGCGGATCTCCTGAACCACATCGTCGTGCTCATCCCAGATTTCGCCCACCAGCTCCTCCAGGATATCCTCCATGGTGACGATGCCACTGGTTCCGCCGTATTCGTCCAGAACCACGGCGATATGGGATTTGCTCTTTTGCAGCTGGCGCAGCAGGGGGCTGATCTTCTCGTTTTTCAGGACGAAGACCACGGGGCTGATGATTTCTTCCAGGGGCTTTTCCGTGATGCCGGTGCTGGAATAGAAATCCTTTTGATGGATCACGCCCACGATATTGTCGATATTCTCTTTATAAACCAGAAGGCGGGAGAATTTCGTCTCGGTGAAAACTTCCGCAATCTGCTCCTTGGTAGTATCCACGCTCACCGCTTCCAGATCGACCCGGTGAGTCAGGATGTCGGCGGCCTCCTGCTCGGCGAACTCGATGGCGTTGCGCAGCAGGTCACCCTCGTTCTTGTCGATGCTGCCGTCCTGCTGCACCTCGTCCACCAGCATGAGCAGTTCCTCCTGGCTCATGCGGGTATCGGATTTGGTTTTGAATAGCTTGGATACCAGTTTCTTCCATCCGGAGAACACTGCCGTCAGCGGGGTCATGACCGCCATCAGCACATTCAGGAACGGGGCGGAGAACATGGCGAATTTCTCCGGGGAATCCTTGGCGATGCTCTTGGGGGTGATCTCCCCGAAGATCAGCACCACCAGCGTGATCACCACGGTGGAGACCGTGGCGCCGGTATCGGCGCTGCCCAGCAGATCGACGAATAGAATGGTGCCCAGGGAGGATGCGCCGATATTGACGATATTATTGCCAATGAGGATGGTGGAAATCAATTTGTCGTAATTGTCCGAAAGTTTGCATACCAGCGCCGCTTTCTGGTTCCCTTTTTCGGCCAGGGTTTTCATCCGGGTCTTGTTCAGGGAGGAGAATGCCGTCTCCGTGGCGGAGAAGTAAGCCGATAGCATTACAAACAGGATGATAATGATAATCTGTGTTGACATGAAAAATAGCTCCTTATCTGTGTTCACGAATCATGAAATTTGCTCTGAAAAAGCACAAAAAGCACACCTACCCTGCCATCTTAGCAGCGCAGATATGCCAGAAAACACAGAATAAAGCCGCAACAATTTGCGCCGTCACTACTGTCGCCGTCCATGCAGAAACTACCTCCACCATAAAAATTTTTACTATTATATCCCAACTTTCCCATTCCGTCAAGCGGCGAAAGCCAACTTTATGCAAAAATGGATGGGGCAAAAGCCTCCGGTGGGAATACAAAGGTGCCCCCCTTGTCCCCAGCAGGGGGAGCCGAGGGGGGGGTGCAGTTCCGTTGCCCATTTCCATTCAGCGCACGTCGAAGAAACCACAAGATTCGGACGCCCGGGGACGGGCGTCCCTACGGCATTCCAATTAGATATTGCATTATTCAAGAATCTATTGTAGGGACACCCCTCCTGGGGTGCCCGGGATCCAGGTGCGTTGAATGGTACCGGCAATGCAACAGAGCACCCCTTGTCCCCCTCTGAGAGGGAGCCAAGAGGTGGCACCTATCATGGGGTTCGGAAAAATTACTTTGCAGCGGCGCTGCTTTCCAGCCGCTCCTGCTTCGTCTTCACGAACCGCTCCAGGATGGGGATGAAGAGAATGCAGGTGAATGCGGCGGTGAATCCGCCATTATACAGGCAGTAGCCCCCGTGGAGCTGGGGCACGGTGGTGACCAGGGTATAGTGCATCATGGCCGCCAGGAAAGCATATTCCCCGCCATATTTCCGGGAGATGGGGCTCAGGCCGTTGGCATAGCACAGACCCACCATGATCGCCTGGGCATTGATGGCGCCGGTGAAATTGCCGCCCACCAGATTCGCCCATGCCTGGAACAGCCAGGAGGCGGACAGGTATCCCAGCATAATGGGCAGCACGCTCCGGGGATGGGAACCGGAATTGCAGCAGGCCAGCATACAGAAGATGATGCCGAAGGTGATGCCGTTGAAATTGGCACCGATCAGATTATAGTACCCCAGAATGAACAGACCATAGACACCCACGTTCATAAGGAACGGAGCATTGCCGTAGGCGGAAGAGAAGCTGGATGCATTCTCATTATCTTTCATCAGCTTCCAGTAATCTTTCGGTGTGCAGCCCATGGCCAGTGCAACCAGAACCAGGATGCCGAACAGGATGATGCAGAAGAGATTCACGGTGAACCGGGAAGCTACGTTCAGTGTCTCGGCGGCGGGAGCGGCGGGCAGCGCCACACCGGCGGATTTATACAGCGCCCCTTGCAGGAAGAACGCAGTCATGCCCACGGGGACGGCGGCGCTGTACAGGTCGAATCCCTTGTGCACCTTGGGGGAATAAACCAGTCCGGCGGGGAGGAAGAAGCCGATGCTCAGTCCAATCACCAGAGCCAGTACGATGCCACTTAAATGGAAGCCCACTGCCTGTTCATTGGGATAGCGCAGCAGCAGTTCCGAAATCAGCGGGGCAATGCCGGTGGAGAAGAGCATGGCGTTCACATTGGCGGACAGTTTCTCTTTCTTCACCAGGCAGTACAGCGCAACCCCCAGGATGCTGAACCACATATTCAGGATATTGATACCCCAGGAGGTGAAACCCAGAGTCAGCAAAAAGGCCAAGGTGGATACATTGTTGACTGTAGCCCCCAGCAGGGTATACAGCCCCAGGCACGCCAGGGAAACCAGCCCCATATTCAGGAACGTTGCGGCGTAGCCCCCCAGGGAGAAATAGTTGGTGGAGATCTTGCAGGGCTGGCTGATGATTTCCAGAAGACCGCTGAGCATCTGCCCCCGGTCCGGCATGAACAGGGCAGCCAGGAGGAAAGCGACGGTGAAGAATGCGAACAGGAGCTTCAGGAAGTCACTTTCCTTGAGTGAATTAAGTTTTTTCATAGAATTTTTACCTCACATTCCGTAAAAACGCAGGAAAGCCAAACGGGGCTGCCCCACGACCGTGAGACAACCCCGTGAAGCGGAACTCTCTTAAATGATCAGACTTTTTCAGCGGCTTCTACCACATGCTTCATCAGCACGGAAGTGGTCACGCTGCCCACGCCGCCGGGGACGGGGGTGATGGCTTCCACGATGGGCTCCACCTCGTCGAACTTGGCATCACCGGCGATGCCGCCCAGGCCGCCCTTGGCATTGGGCTTGTTGGCATCCCAATTGATGGATACGTCAATGACCACCTGGCCGGGACGGACAAAGTCGGCGGTCAGGGAGTTCAGAACACCGGCAGCGGAGACGATGATGTCTGCATTCTTGCAGATTTCGGCGGTGTTTACGGTCTTGGTGTGGCAGACGGTGACGGTGGCGTTTTTGCCCATGAGCATCATGGCAGCGGGCTTGCCCACCACCAGGGAGCGGCCGATGACAACGGCGTTCTTACCCTTGCAGTCGATGCCGTAGAAATCCAGGATCTCCAT
>CAZTYB010000070.1:0-10554 GCA_964617595.1 uncultured Oscillospiraceae bacterium
GCGGCTACCATTGGTCTTCTTTGCGCGGTTCATCCCGTGCGCAAAAATCGGGTACTGGACAAAGCCGCCGCTGAACCAGCCCGTGCTGGTCATCAGGCGCGCGCCGGTAATCTCGTACTCATCCGGCAGCCACAGCTTGCCGAGTTTGACCCATGCGCCGCTGTTATCGTTGGTCAGTACGCCGGATGCACTGTAACGTGTCGGCGCGTAAACACGCTTCTCCGCGATAACGTTTTTGAGCGCGGTGGGAAGATAGTAGTACATGCCGCCAGTGGTATAGTCAACGTCCTGCATCTCCAGCGGCAGGGTGGTGCTGTTCGGGACCTGCCCCGACAAAGAGTTGACAAACAGATAGCCGTTGGATGCCAGCCACGGGGTATTGGCGGTTTCGCTGCTACCGTTGTTAAAGTTCACGGGATTCATCGAGAACGAATCGGGCCACAGTTCGCGGGAAATGAAGTCGATGTGGTTTCCAATCTCCGTATCTCCGTAGCCCTTATAGGTGTTGATACCGCCAACCTGTGCGTTAAAAGTACGGCTGTTGGTGGTCGTAAAGGGGATGTAGTCGCAAACATGGATTTGCGAGAAATCGCCAGCCTGGATACGCGCTTTAATCCATGCCCAAGCATCGGAATAGTTTGCGATTTCGGCGGCGAACTTTTGGGTCAGGTCTACGCCGGGGTAGTAGTGGTCGCCGGACAGACTTGCAATGTCTGCCGCAGTCCCATTCAAGTTGATTTTATCAACGTAATTAGCCATTTCGGATTCCTCCAATCAAAGAGTAGATTTATCGGTCACTATAGTCAGTATTCCGTCACTGATGACCACCTCGCAAGGGTCGCCCTTGTCGCCCTTTGCACCAGTGTCACCCTTGTCACCTTTCTCGCCCTTCGCGCCAGTTGCGCCGGTTGAACCCTTCGAGCCATTTCGGACGGTAAAAGTCGAGGACGTTCCATCGGACAGGGTGACAGTAACAACGTTCTCGCCGCCGTCTTTGGTAGAGGTAGTGGTCTGTTCAACGGACGTGATTCCCGCTCCGCCAGAACCGCCTCCACTGATGGCTGCAATTTTTTCATCCGTGTACTTTCGAGCCTGCGCCCAAAACGGAAGGACGATTTGCAAAATTTTATCCATCATACAAATCACCCCTTACTGCGCTACAAATACGCCGGATTCATCGGTGATGTACACCTTGCTTTCCGCATCACCCGTGATGTACAGGATGGAAAACGGCGCGAACACCTGATTTGCGCTCATGCCCTCAACCGCCGCCCCATCCACCGGCAGTGTAGCCGGTTTCTCGCTTGCCACAATGAGCGTTCGCACGATTTCCTTCCGGTCAGACGCCCGGATGCCCACGGATTCGATACTTACAACCTTCAATGATTCTCATACTCCTCTCCGTAAATTTCCTCCGCATCAGCGTTTTTGTCCGACAAAAAAGCGGCGACTGCATCAAGGTCGCCGCCGATTGCCGCCACTATATAACAGTTGTCATACCCTTGTACGACAAGCTGATTCAGAGCCTTTCTCATGGCGTTTACCGCAGTAAGCGCCTGTTGAGTCGATTTGATTTTCACTCTGCCGCCTCCTTATGTACCGATAGCCAGCCAGTTGATTGTGCGCGTACCAGAACCGGAACTGCCGCAAAAACAGACTTCAAAGCTCGATGCACTTTCGTTCTGCGTTTTGAACGAAAGGTCGTAGTTGCCGCTGATTGCCTTTGGCGCGCCGCATGGTGTGCATACAATGACTGGCGTACTGGTAAATCCGGCACTGCTAAGGCTGACGGTTGTCCAAGATATGCCCGTAAGGGATGCCGTACCAAAAGCGAATTTGTAGGGCAAACGCGCCGCCGCAAGCGTGCCGGACGTGATGTTCCCTGCGCTATGGTTATGGCTTGATGCCGCCGCACCAATATTGGCAGGAGTGATGCCGAGGTTGCTCCGCGCATTGGCTGCATCCGCCGCGCCTGTACCACCCCGTGCTATGGGGAGCGTACCAGAAGTGATGTCGCTTGCTCCATGCTTATGCCCTGCTGCTGCCGCGCCAAGATTGGAAAGTGCTCCTGCCGCCGTTCCTGCACCTGTTCCGCCGTGCGCAATGTCGGTTATGCCCTCAACAAGGGATGTCCAATCGAAATCACCGTGGTACACCTTCCAGTTCCCGCTGATTTCAAGCGCATTCTGCCGCGTTCCTTCTTTGCCGAACGACACGTTCAATCCGCCGTCCATGCAGTAGATGACGTGTTCGGAGGTCAGCGCGGTTACGGTCGCATTGCTGTTGGTGTTGCGCAGATTTTGCACTGCATCAATCGCAATGACCTGAACCTGATAGCTGGAAGTGCCGGAGGCAGAACCGCCAATGATGGTTGTACCGCCGTTGGTAACAGCCGCCGCCGTACTCCACGAAGAAGAACCCTTCACCGCGTATCGGGCTTGCAGGGAAATCAGGCTGTTCTTACCGTTGACACTCGCCACATTGACCGATACTGTTACGCCAAAGTATGCGCCTGTATCGCTGGGCGTACCGCTTGCCGTACAGCGGAAAGCAGATACCGTGGCGAAAATCGGTTCGTAATAGTCATAAACCGTAATGGTTTTGGCTGTCGCAGATGCCGCGTTGCCGGAACTGTTGGTGACTTTCGCCGTACAGGAGACTTGACCGGTCTCCTGCAATTCCGCCGTGGTAAAGGTCGTGGTTGACGTGGTGCTTTGCGACTGCGAACCGCACGCCAGCGCAATGCTCTTATAAGATGCGCCGCTGCCTGCCGACATGCCGGACAAGGTTAGCTTTGCTTTGCTGTACCCCTTAACGTACAAGCCCCATGCGGACGGGATATAACTGGATTGGACAAGGCTTACCGCCAGTGTACCGGCAGTGGGGTAAATCGTGGACGGGTTGACCGCAATCGTGAAGGAATAGGTATTTGAGCCTATCAGATTGCCGTCATAGTACGAGTATAGCGTTGCAGTCGCAGAACCGGTCGGCCATGAACTCGGAACGGTCAGTGTGGAGGTTGTAACCCCTGCACTCAGCGTATCCGTGCTCGTGTAGCTATCGTTCCTATACCACTTGACCTTATGCGTGAAGTCACTGGATGCCGGGGTAATGCGCAGGCTGATAGAATTGCCCTGGTATACTGCTGTACTGCTCAAACTGCCGGTGGAGGCTGTGGAAGCAACGTAGTTAATCGTAATCTGGATGTACGACCCTGTACGAACGTTAAGCACGTTGGATGTCGTGCTTGAGCCGCCGTATACGGTAAAAGCGATACTGCCGCCGCCAAAGTTCAAAATAGAAGAGGATGCACCATACATGGTACAATCCTGCGAACCTTTGGAATCAAGTCCGAGGTCGATACTGCCGTAGGACGTTGAAAAACCAGCAGAAGTTTGCGCGTACACATAGATTTCGGAAAAATACACGGATACGCTTTGCAGGGAACTGCCAGCAGGTGGAAGCGAACCGGAATACAGGTAAAACGTACCTGTTACTACCCCTCCACGCTTTTTGTCGCTGTTTGTGCCTGAAATAGCACTTGTCCTGAATACGCATTGAGCCATTATAGTTCACCCCCTTCTCACGCGCTGATATATCGCAGGGAAAGTCCCTTTGAAGTTTTCGTCCAGACAAAACGATTGCCGCCGTCTGAACCGAAAGCAAGTTCATTCGTAACCTGCGCATCGGTGATGAACAGTTTACGGTTGGACATGTACGCAATCTCGACCGTAGATGAATTGACAACCTGCCGGAAAGACAGGCGGTCATTGGTCAGCAGCACCTTGAAATTACTGCCGCTCTTGCCGATTTCCACGCCGTCACCGCTTGCACGAATCAGGGTGGAGAATTTCGTATCGACCTCACCAGCGGCATTTTGTGCTGTACCTTCAAAGGATGCCGTCAGTTCGTCCGCTTGCAGTTTTAATGCGCTGTTGAAGGATTCCACGAGGGAATCAATCTGATTGGTGACGTAGGTTGCTGTAACTGTACCCTCGATGGAGGTGTTCAGCACTTTCAGGTCACTCTGCGCCGCTGTAAGCTGTCGGATGATGTCGGGAATGTTTGCATCCTGCACCGATACCCACTGCGTACCGTCATAGCGGTACAGCTTGTAGTTATCGTCTGAATCAATCCACAAGTCACCGGCATTGCAGTCAGTCGGTGCAGTGTCCTGACAGTAGGTATCGCATCCACCCTCGCCATCTTCCGCCATCTTGGCAGGAGCGCACCATGCGGATGCGAGAATGTTCACGGTAGCCGTTCGCGCCGCCGCCTGCGCAGAAGTGACCCAGCACGGGTTGCCATCCGTAGTCGGAATGCTTTGCGACCAGCCATCAAGCGTACCGGTCAGCGTTGACGTAGCAAACGTGAAAAGCGTTGTACTGCTCGGTGTCGCCGGCGCCGCATCCGCGCGCTTGTACAGATGGATGAACGTTGAGTTGTAACCGTCTACGCCATCAGTACCGTCTTTGCCGTCCACACCGTTTGTTCCGTCTTTACCCGGAGCGCCATCCTTGCCGTTTGCACCATCCACACCGTCAGAGCCGCGGAAAAGGGACCATGTGTAATCCGCCGCAGAGGAACTTTCTTTCGGCGTTTTCTTGTTATAAGCAAGGCCGATGTAATACTTTCCGTCAGGAAGGTCGGATATGCCGTTGCCCTGAGCATCATCGGCGTATTTGACCCATGTGTAATAGGTTTCGCCGTTTTCACCGTTCGCACCGTCAATACCGTCAGTACCCTTGATGAGCGACCAACTATAATCACTGTACGCAGTGCTTTCAACCGCTGTTGAGCGGTTGTAGGCGATGCCCATGTACGTTTTCCCTTCTGGTGAATCGCTCATGCCGCTGGTGGGCGTATCGGCATATTTAATCCATGTATACTGCGTGACTGCATCGTTGCCAGCCGCGCCGTCAACGCCGTTTTCAACCAGTTTGACAACCTCACTCCATGCGGATGCCGGAATCTTCACGGTATCGTCTATGGAACTGACGGTTGCAGAGGTAACATAGCACGGGAAACGCCCATCTGGAATCTGCCGCGACCAGTTGCCCAAATTGCCGGTCAGTGAATTGCTGGAAAATGTGAACGTAAGGTCATCCACAGGCGCACTTAACGCAACGAGGGAGGCTGTGCCGCTGTTAAGGGAAGAACCGGTTTGCTGAATGGTCAGCATCCCGTTGTTCAGCGATGCAGGGGCGATATAAAGCATTCCATCATCGCGCAGATAATTGGCTTCTGCGCGCTGGTACAAAGTAATGACCGCATTGTTATAACCGTTTACGCCGTTTGCACCTTTAATAAGGGACCACGCGTAATCGGAATACTTTTCCGATGCTTCCGGGAATAGCTGATTATACGCAATGCCGATGTACGCTTTTCCTTCCGGGGAATCGCTCATGCCGCTGGTAGGTGTATCGGCATACTTGACCCAGGTGTAATAGGTTACGCCATCAGCACCAGGCGCACCGTCTGCGCCATCCTTGCCCGGCGCACCGTCCTTTCCGTCTACGCCATCTTTGCCGTTTGTACCGTCTTTGCCGGGAGCACCATCCTTGCCATCAACACCGTTTTTACCCGGAGTGCCGTCAGCACCGTCCGCGCCGGTGTTGACCTTAATCCAGCTTATTTCGATGCCGATTTCAATAGGGAACGTAACGTTCACGGTCAAAACGCCGCTTGTGGTTTCCGTGCTGCCAAGGTTTACACCTGCCGGAACGGAAAAGGTAATCGGTATTTTATTGTTTTCAGCCGCGCCAATGGCAACCTCCATACCTGCTGGAACGCCGGAAACGTCAGCTACAGCAGGAAGAACTTCCTGCTTGCCCGTATAGGCAAATACGTTGGTAACGTAACTGCGCTCCAACGTGTTTCCGTTCGCATCTGCCGCAAAGACAAGGCTGTTATTGGTAACAGATACCGCAGAAACCTCGGTAAGCGTGCTGATTTCGACTTCGCCCCTGAATTTATAGGTCTTTGCAACAGGGTCAAAATACAGGCAATCCTCCCATTCGTTTCCGTTCTTGCGCTGCATGGAGAACCGATTTGCGTTTGCAACCATCCGGGCAATCGGTTCATCATTCTCCATCAGTTCGCTCACAAAGCCCTCTGTGCGGTTGATACGGTTGCCGAAATAAGAACTCGTGGTCGTAATATACCGCTTTGCGCGCAAGTCTGCCGCACTGATATACGGTACTTCATCCTCATCATCGTCCTCAACGCCATTCTGCAAATCGCAGACATACGATTTGTTACAGCGGACCTTGATAGAACCGATAACGAGGCGCATTTCCTTTTCCTTGCGGATGATGGAAACCGTATCACCGACTTCCACAAGCGGGTCAAGATACGCACCAGTCAGTTCATACGGGATGAAACTGCGCCCGATGATAGAAGCGCCAGTCAGGGTGATTGTGCCGTTCTGCAAGGTACTGCCGTCCGTGAGAGTGACCCTGCCGGATTCCATCTCGCCCTCCGCCATGTGTAGCACCATGTTTTCCAGCCTATACCCCGTACACATTCGCTCTACGATTCCCTGCGTGGCGTATTCGCACTGCGCCGCCAATTCAAAACCGCTGTCATCGCCATAAGTGAATTGGTTGTTGGCAGAATCGGTCAACGTGACACGCGAAATAGCGGTACGCCCGGTAGAGAGCGGCTTGATATGGGAATACGTCTGCCCGATGTTCTGCACCGGTGCTTGCGTATCGGGATATGGAATAAGGCGTAATTTCCCCGATGCTGTCATAACGAAATTGCCGCCATGCGCGGCGGCAATTCCAGACAAAACCTCAGACATAAGCACGTCATCGTTCGGATAGTCTACCTTGTATGCCGCGCCGGAGTTGATGTGCGTTCGTTCATCAACTTCAACACCCATCAACTCCACGATTTCTGCAAAAACCTCTGTCATGGCGACCGGCCATTCGATGAACTGCGTTTTATCGAGGTAGGTTCTGCCAGCCAGCATCATACCGTCCCGGCAGGTCAGGGTTGTAAGTCCGCCCGATGCAGAACGGCGGGAAATCCAGTATCGCCCCTGGTCAACCCAATCCGTAACCGCTTCGCCCACACGGGCTTTCAGTCTGCAAAAGGCGTGAACCGGGGCGGCTTTGGGAATCGTTTCGTTCTCATGCTGACGGATAACAAGGGTAAGCATCCCTGTGCAGCATCGACCGATGCAGGGTTCTTGCATCAAGGGTCTTTCGATTGCGGGTGTTCCCTGAATATCCTTTTCGCGATATTCGATGCCGTTAATCAGAAAGCGGTATTCCGTTATGTGAGGGACGGCAAATACAGCCGCCCAATTTTCAGGTCGATTCTGCATTATACCGTTTCCTCCTGCACGCTTATCAGAGTGAAAGAAATATCATCCAGCTTGATTCCTTCATCGGTAAAACGCTCAATAGCCGCCGTGATGGAGGTGTTGTAGAAAAGGCGGGTGCAGATTCCGTCCAAAAGGTCAGGATACTGCACCCGCACACCTTCGTCCCCGGCTTGCAGGTCCGCTTCAAGCTGTTGCGCGATTTCAAAGGGCATGGGGCCGAGCTTCAACGTCAGCTTGCGTTGATGGGATGTGACGTTGGGGTGCATGACGTTTCCTGCATCGCGCCCCGCGTCCTCATCGTTCGTGTTATCCCGCCCCCAACTGATGCCGGTTTTGGCTTTCACATACGGGGCATAATCATGCCCGTTGATTTTGAAAACGCCCATAACAGCCATGAATTAAACACCTCCGTAGCCGTAACTTCTCTCCTGCGACCTTTGCAGGGATGTGATTGCCCGTGTCAGGCTGTCACCGTCCACAACAAGGTGCAGCTTGCGCAGAATTTCAATGATTTCTTTTAAGAGGTCGCCCTGGTCAGACATTGTTTCATCAAAGTTTGTAGTAAACGCCGCCATTGGGTCAGAATTGCCCCCTGACGGGCTTTCAGCCGCAACCCTTGCCTTGTACGGCACAAGCGTTCCAGCCGCCACAGAGGGCAAATTGAAGCCGCCAATGGCGGTCAGCGCATCGGCAATCGAAACAAAGGTCAGCGCGATATTGGACAGTCTGCTTGCGATAGCATCCATGCCAGAGGTCAGCGTATCGCTTGCCACAGAAATTTCAGGAGAAACGTCAGCGACATCTCCGCTGAACCCCTTCGTGATGGAATCGGCAATGCCTGTAATGGTGTCCATCACACCGCCCTTTGCGGCGTTCAGACCATTGGACATGCCCTGCATCATATAGCCGCCGATTTCGGCAAAGGCTTTTGAAGGAGAATGGATGCCCAATTTGTTCTTAGCCGCTGTCAGTGCCGCACTCGCCGCCTGTGTAGCCGCCGTCTTGATTACGCTTGTGTTCGCATTGATACCATCCGCAACGCCCTGACAGATTGCTTTACCAACATCCTTAAATTTCGATGCAGAAGCAGACGTGAACAACCCACCTGAAATACCGAGCGCGGTATTCATTGCAGAAGTAACGGCACTCTTAATACTATCAGCAACAGAGGTGAAGGTGCTTTCAGTCGCCTTGCTGTCAATACCGTCAACGATGCCGGTAACTGCTCCTTCACCAATGCCCTTCGTTTCACTTGCGCTGTCAGAACCGTCACCGAGTCCAAAGGACGTGTTGAAAGCATCTTCTACTGCTGTGAATACACTGTCCGCAACATCGGTGAATGTGCTCTTAACTGCCTTGTCAGAAACACCTTCTGCGATGCCCAGCGGAACACCTTCACCCGCATATTTCGCATTCTTCGCGCCGTCAGATGCAAACCAGCCGCCCAAACCAAATGCGGAATCCAGCGCGGACTTGACAGCGTTCCATACAGAAGTTGCCGGAGAAGTGAAAGTCGCTTCTACGCCCTTATCCGTAATGCCATCAGAAATGCCCGTTACAAGATTCTCACCGATTGTCTTTGTCTTGCTGGATGCACCGCCGTTTTCCGGGATACCGAGTTCGGTTCTCAGCGCGGTCAACGCATTCTTGCCAGCATCCTTGATTGCCGTTTTTACGGTTTCTTCATCGCCGGTGATGCCATCCTTCATGCCGGTCATGATGTCCTGACCGGCTTGCTTTGCTTCCTTGCTTTCCTCGCTTTTCTCGCCAAAGCCAAAGATAGATTTGATAGCGTTCCAAATCCTGCCGAACACGTCTGCCACAACATCGAGCACAGCCTGTACGCCGTCAGAAAGACCACCGCTCAGACCTTGCAGAATGAAATCACCAACGGATGCCGCTTCCGTAGACGGAGAATGAATGCCAAAGAAATCCTTAACGGCCTGCCACATGTCCTTGAAGGGCTGTAAAATAGCATCTTTCAGGGATGTCCACGCAGAGGAAAGACCATCTTTCAAGCCCTCCCAAAGGTTGGTTGCCACTTGTGCAATGCCGCCATCTTCAAGTCCGAGTGCTTTTTCTATGCCACTGATAAGCGGGTCAACGATGTTTTCTTTACACCATGTTCCGATGCCAACCAGCGCGGTTACAATGCCGGAAAGCAGTGTTGCGATGATGTCGCCACCGTTTGCCTCCATCTCGGTGTCCCACCAGTCAACGACCTGCTGCCACGGTTCTTTTATCAAGCCCCAAATCAGTTCAGCAAAGCCGCCGAGCGCAAGGCCAACACCTTCACTGATGCTCGTTACCAGACCGTTCCAATCCACGTTGGAGAGGAACGTGGCAATGTCATCACCAATCTGCTGCCAGTTGACTTCTTCGAGGAATGTCTTGATACCATCAATTACACCTTTCAGACCGTCCGACATACTTTCAGCCGCTTTTTTCCAATCGATAGGACCGTTCTCGGCGGCAAACAGCGTGTTGACAGAACTTGCGAGGTCTGAACCAGCCGTTTCCCAATCAAAGGTGCTGATTGCGTTCCAGATAGCATTCCAAATCTTATCCACGCTCTCACCCAAAAGCCGTGCAGATTCTTCCCAATCAACGCATGTCAGCAGGGTGTTTGCACCTTCTGCGAGGGTTGTACTGGCTTCCATCCAGTTAAAACCGTTTATGGCTGTGAAAATGGTTGTCCAGATGCCCTGAACGCCCGTCCCAATCGCTGTGGCAACGTGAGTCCAGTTGATACTCTGGAATGCAGAATTTGCAGCGGTTGCAAGGCTGTTGCCCAAATTCGCCCAATCGAACGTTGTCACCGCGCCGTAAATGGTTTCCCAAATCACGCGGAATTTTGTAGCGAACAGAACGCCCAACGCAGACCAGTCAATGCCCGTCACAAGGCTGTTTGCGCCCGTGCCGAGGGCAGTACCCAATGCCGCCCAATCAAACGTGGTTGTGAACGTGTTGACCGTGTGTGTAATCAGATTCAAGCCATCGGCAATCGTTGTTCCGACCAGTGACCAGTCAATGCCTGTCACAAGGCCGTTGAACACACGCGCCAGGCGTTCCGACCACATCACCGCCATAGGCTCAATGCTGGTAATCCAGTTGTCTACAGCGGAAACGGCAAGGTTCAGGCCGTTGCCGATAATAACGCCGATACCTTCCCAATCGCCAGCTTCAAAGGCGTTTTTGAGGTTGGTGAAGAAGTTCTGCAC
>CAZTYB010000071.1:0-10531 GCA_964617595.1 uncultured Oscillospiraceae bacterium
AGTCTGTAACGCAACCTTTTCTGTACGGGCAAGCGGTACACTCCGTCAATAATTTTGGGCGAGGCGTGGAAAGATACTTTTCTTTATGCTTTATGCCATCCAAAACCATCCGTAATGTGTTGTCGTTATCACATTCGATGTCGCAAGTTCTGCCATATTTTTTCTCATATTCCAGAAACTCAATAATCGTTCTGATTTCCCAATTGGATATGCGTGGGTAGTTGGAAAGTTTTTTATAAAACACGCCATCCCATACTTCCGTGCATTCAAAATTACCTATTTTTATCCGCATATTTATTTTCACCTATCTGAAACGATCTTTCAAAACCTGCACGATCGAGTAAATTTCGCTCATTTTCTTGTGTACTTAACCAACCTTCATAGGCGGTTTTACCTGCCCCAATAATCACTTTCATATTCCATACCTCCGTCCTGCTGTGTACACAGTATATCACAACTTCGATATACTTTTCAATAGGTGCGGCGAAATTTGCTGTAAAAATATGCAACTTCCGGATAGCTGCAAAATTTGCGGTTGAATTTTACAGCGCAATGGGGTATACTATCAGTGAAAGGAGCTGATCGCCCATGCCGAATATCAAACCCATTTCCGATCTGCGTAACTATACGGAGGTACTGCATGATGTGGCCGTTGGAGCACCCGTCTTTTTGACAAAGAATGGGCGGGGTCGCTACGCCATCGTGGATATGTACGATTATGAAAAGACCCAGGCAACCCTGCGGCTGATGAACGAGCTGGCAAAAGGCCGCCGCTCCGGCGAGACGGAGGGATGGCTAACTGCTGAGGAAGTGAGGGCACATTTCCGTGCAAGAGCAAAGGAAGAATAATATCCATTACACAGCGGAGTCCCGCCAGGATTTGGATGCTATCTGGGACTATATCGTTTCCGAACTTCAAAACCGCTCTGCGGCGGAAAATGTGGTTAACCGCATTCTGGATGATATCGACCAACTTGAGCATCATGCATTGATCGGCGCACCGCTTTCCTCCGTTGCGGATGTGGATGGGGATTATCGGTTCCTCGTCAGCGGGAATTACATGATTTTCTACCGGGTAAACGGGAACGACATCTGCGTTGACCGTGTCCTGTATGGCCGGAGAGATTATTTGCGCCTTCTGTTTGCAGACGGCTACGATAGGGTGGGATGATTACGAACCGTGAAACCGTCAGCTTTTCGCTGGCGGTTTTTCAGGTTGCGTGTGCGCAAAATAGCGAAACCAGTTTCGCAAATTGGATAAACCGATTGGCGTACTGGCTGATAAAAACTGGCGTTTCGCTGTTGATTATGCACAATGAATTCACATCTGTTTTCGACCAGATTCACAAAAAACAACAAGAAACTGTTTTCGCATTTTGCCGTTGACGATGGATGGAACCCATGCTATATTGGCTATGGCGATAAAAAACACAGGAGGGATCATCTATGAAAAAGACAATCGCTATTCTTGTTGCACTCATGCTTATGACATCGTGCCTGTCACTTGGGGCTTACGCCGAAGCGGACAGCGAAATGGTTCCCGTATTGGTCAAGGTGCCGGAGGGCTGGGGTGCTCCCAACCTGTGGGCATGGGCGGATGACGGAACCAACGCATTCGCCGCATGGCCCGGGGAGCAGATGAAGGAGCTTGCCGAGGGATGGTACTATATCTACGTTCCGGGCTTTGTGCAGAATGTGATCGTCAATGCCAATCAGGGCACGGACGATGCCGTTCAGACCGATGCCATCGCCATCGAGGCGGGGAAAGAAGTATGGCTGACCATTGCCGAAGACAATGGGGCGACCGTCTCCTATGATGCGCAGTTGCGGGGCGAAATCCCCGAATATGTGGAGGAATTTACGGTTCATGCCTACGTTCCCCTGTCCTGGAAGACGGTCAATATGTGGGCATGGTCCGCACCCGATGGGACGAATGCCTTTGAGGCCTGGCCGGGGGCATCTATGATCGAGGGGGACAACGGCTGGTTCACGGGCAAGGCGCCCACCTGGATCAATTCCCTTATCATCAACGGCAATGAGGGAACCGTTCAGACGGAGGACATCTCCATGGAAGCAAAAGAACTCTGGATCACCGTTTACGAGGATCTCACCTACGAATTGGTTTATGAGGATCCCGACAAGGCTGTCGAGCCCATCACCGTCCATGCGCAGGTTCCCGCCGACTGGGCGCAGCCCCATTGCTGGGCATGGTCCGCACCGGACGGCACCAATGCATTCACCTCCTGGCCGGGGGAAGCACTGAGCGAGGATGGGCAGTGGTATGTGATCCAGGTTCCCGGTTGGATCAATTCCGTCATCATCAATGGCAACGAGGGCTCCATCCAGACGAGTGACCTGTCTGTGGAGGCCGGGAAAGATCTCTGGCTGGTCGTCACCGATAAGGATACCGTGGCCATCTCCTACGAACAGCCAAACTAAGCATATAAATCGTACCGTTTGCGGGTACACGGTAGCCGTGTACCCGCAATTTTTACAAAAACGCAAAGGAGGATATTCCATGAAACGTTTCCTTTCCGCAGCGCTTTGCCTGTGCCTGATGATTTCCCTGGGGGCGTGCGGTGCAAAGCCCATGGACAGTGCCGAATCCAATCGCCTGGTCATCTGGCATGACAAAGAGGATGCCGTTGTCGATGCGCTGAAAAATTATCTTACCCAGGCCGTTCCGGAGCTGGAGGTTGTATTCGAGAAGAAGACGAGTTTGACCGATTCGCTGAAATTGGTGGGCAATGACCCGAATTCTGCGCCGGATCTGTTCATCTTTGCCCATGACAAGATCGGCGTATTCGCCCAGATGGGCATTCTCGCTCCCTTGGAGCCGCTGCTGGAGGAGGGGGCACTGGCTGATTACCTGCCCATGACCCTCTCGGCGGCAACCTATAACGGCACGCTGTATCAGCTGCCGCTTTATTTCGAGACCCTGCTGTTTATGTATAACCGCCGCTATATGCAGGATGATGAAGTCCCCGCCACAACGGACGAGCTACTGAATTATATGCAGGACAATACCGGCCGAGGGCGCTACGGATTCGTGGAGCAGCACAGCACCGCCTATTATTCCGCAGCATGGATCCACGGCTTCGGCGGCTCCATTATCGATGACACCGGCGTGCCTTTCCCGGATGACCAGGCGGCGAAAGATGCGCTGGAATATCATTCCCAGTTCGTGGCGCTGATGCCCGGCGAAACGGAGTACAATACCGTCAACACCCTCTTCCTGCAAAAGAAAGCGGATGCGACCATCGGTGGTCCCTGGATGGTTCCCTCCGCCAGAGCAGCGGGCATCGACCTGGGGATTGCATCCATGCCGGTGGTGAATGCAACGGGAAGAGCGCTGGCACCTTATTCCGGCGTTCAGGGGATCCATGTCCTGAAATTCGCCGCCGAGAGGAAGACGGATGCGGTGAAGAAGCTCCTTGCTGCGCTGAACCAGCCAACCATCGGCATCGATTTGGCACTGGCCAGCGGCTGCGCCCCGGCGCTCTCCTCGTGCTACAGCGATGAGCGGGTGGCCGGTGACGAATTGGTTCAGGCCATGCGGGCAACAGCCGAGATCGCCGTACCCATGCCCAATATCCCTGAAATGGACGTGATGTGGACGGCGGTGGGCAATCTGCTGACGGATGTGAACCTGTCCGGCAAGGATATTGACGAGAGTTTTGCCGCCGCACTGGCTCAAGCAAATCAGCTGATCGATGCAATGAAGTAGGAAAGGGCGTGGGCTTATGCGAAAAGGCAAAAAAGATACCCTCATTTCCTATGCCTGGTCGGCTCCGTCACTGATCCTCATTGGGCTGATGGTGGTGTTCCCGATTCTCTATACGGCGTATATTTCCCTGACCAATATGAACGTTTACCACTGGTTCGATTTCAGCGTGATCGGGTTCAGGAACTATGTCCGGGCACTGTTTGTGTTTGACTCCGGATTTTTATCGGCGCTGTTGGCAACGGTTCTCTGGACAGCGGTGAATATGGCGCTGCAACTGGTGATTGCATTTGTGCTGGTGAGCTTGCTGAATGTTCCGGAATTGCGGCTACGCAAGCTCTATAAAACATTGCTCATGTTCCCCTGGGCGATGCCGGGGTATGTTTCCATCCTGCTGTGGAAGACTGGCATCTTCAATACTCAATTTGGCCTGCTCAATCAGTGGATGGAAAAGCTTGGGCACCAGGCGGCGCGCTGGCTGAGCAGCGACGTATCCGCATTCGTGTGCTGCACCGTGGTCAATCTCTGGCTGGCGCTGCCGTTCATGATCATGATTATGGACGGGGCAATGCAGTCCATTGATCGCAGCTATTTTGACAGCGCACTTCTGGATGGCGCAACCTGGCTGGAACGAACCCGCTATATCACCATCCCGGCCATCACGCCGATCATCTCCCCGGCGGTCATCATCACCGTCTTCACCACTTTCAAGCAGTTCGATGTGGTTTATTTGCTGACTCAGCAGGCGGGAGCCAAGACCGGCTCCGGGTTCCATACCATTCTGACCTATGCATACGAGAATGCATTCATCACCAATAATTATGGTTATTCTTCGGCCATTTCCATTATTATTTTCATTCTTTTGCTGGCGTTTTCCGCCAGATACCAGATGAAGGAGGCATGACGGATGCGCAGAAAAAAGATCCGCCGGGGTATCGGCCTGGGGGCGCTGAATCTATTCTTCATTGGACTGTGTTTCGCAACATTGATCCCGATTTTGTATGCATTCAGTGTCTCCCTGAACGCTCAGAACAGTCTGCTCAGTTCCGATTTCACTTTCATCCCCAGGGATTTCACCCTGAACAATTATAGGGAAGTCCTTTTCGGGGAGGATATCCTGACCTGGTTCGGCAATACCGTTTTCCTTGCGGCGGTGACGGTGTTCCTCTCACTGCTGATTGCGGTGCCTGCGGCCTACTGCTTCTCCCGGCGGAGATTCCCCGGGCGGAAAACGATCCTGAAATGCCTGGTTTTGCTCAATTCTTTCCCGGCGATCCTTTCTATGTTCGCCATCTATCGGCTGTTGCGGCCAATGGGACTGATCAATCATCGTGCCGGTCTCATCCTGGTCTATACCGGAACCATGGCGGTATTCAGCTTGTGGAATACCAAGGGATATTTCGATACCATCCCCACGGAGATCGAGGAGGCCGCCCGCATGGACGGTGCGGACGATATCCATGTGGTGATAAGGATCGTCCTGCCCCTGGCGAAACCCAGCATCATCACCACGGCGCTGCAAGTGCTGATCTATGTATGGAACGAATATATCTACGCAACCACATTCATGACAGGCGAAAGCAAATACACCCTGGCGGCGGGGCTGAATTCTCTGCAAGCCACGGAGATGGCCGGTTCCTGGCCGGTATTTGCTGCCGCCGCCATTACGGTTTCCGTTCCCGTTCTGGTCATCTTCTTCCTCTGCCAGAAGTATATGACTTCCGGTCTGACTGCGGGAGGTGTAAAAGGATGAAGTTGGATGCAATTGTCCATATTCCCATGTCGGAATATTGTCATGGACTGGACGAGAAGCGGATCGTCTACCGCCTGCGCTGCGCCCCGGGGAATTTGAAGCAGGTAACGCTCCATTATGGGGATACCGCCTGCCGGGTCACGCCCATCATCTTTACGCCGGTTCCCATGGAGCGTATCGCCAGTGACCTGCACCACGACTATTGGCAGGTGGTCGTGGAGAGCCTCTATGAGCGGGTGTATTATTATTTCGAATTGGACGACGGGACGGAAACGGTGCTCTATTACGGGGATGTGTTTACCGACCATCTGGTTGACGACCGTTCCCAATATTTCAAATTGCCCTTTAACCATCGGGCGGACATCGCCAGGGTACCCGACTGGGTGCACGATGCCGTGGTTTACAATATCTTCCCGGACAGCTTCGCCACCGCCCGCCGGTATATTTCCGGGGAAAGTACCGCCCTGACCTACGGCGGGCAGACCGTCCGGGGGAAATTGGGCGGCACGCTGCGGGGCGTTGCCGAGAATGCGGACTACCTGGCGGAATTGGGCATCAACTGCGTGTATGTCAATCCCATTTTTGCCGCCGGGGAATACCACAAATATGATTTGCTGGACTATTTCCATGTGGATCCGGTGTTCGGCGGGGACGAAGCTTTCCGGGAGATGGTGGATGCCCTCCACGCAAGGGGAATAAGGGTCATCATCGATGGGGTATTCAACCACTGCGGCTGGCATTTCTTCGCCTTTGAGGATGTGATCCGGAATCAGGAGAAGTCGGAGTATTGCGACTGGTTCTACCGTTTACGCTTCCCGGTGGTTCGCCCCCAAACCCCGGAAGAATACCCCAATTACGCCTGCTTCGCCTATGAGCGGATGATGCCGAAATTGAATACGGCCAATCCTGCGGTGTGCGATTACCTGTGCAGAGTGGGGCGCTACTGGGTGGAGGAATTCGGCATCGATGGCTGGCGGCTGGACGTGGCCAGTGAGGTGGACGATGGATTCTGGCGCTCTTTCCGGAAAACGGTCAAGGACGTGAACCCGGAGGCGATCCTCATCGGCGAGGTATGGGAGAGCGCAAACCACTGGCTCCAGGGGGATATGTTCGATTCCACCATGAATTATGATTTCCGCAAGCACTGCAATCTCTTCTTTGCGGAAAAGTGCATCGATGCAGCGGATTTCTCCGGTCGCATCACCCATATGCTCATGCGCTACCGGGCGCAGATGGTTCCGGCACAGCTGAATCTGCTGGACAGCCATGACGTGAGCCGCTTCCTCAGCGTGTGCAACGGTGATACGGGAGCCTACAAACTGGCGATTCTATTCCTGATGAGCTTTGCGGGGATGCCCACGGTATTCTATGGGGACGAATTGGGCATCCGGGGTATTCAGGAATCGGAATACCGTGCCCCCATGCCCTGGGACGGCGGGGACAGCGGGCTCTATGCATTCTTCCGGGAGGCCATCGCCCTGCGCCACCGGCTTGTGGCACTGCGCCGGGGGGACTTCCGCATGATTTCGGCGGAGCGTGGGAGCGACCTGATCGTCTTTCGCAGATGCGCCCACCGCCAGAACGTTACCGTCTGTATCAACCGGGGGAACAGGACGGTGACATTGCCGGAGATCTACGGCACCCCCCATTGGGCGCAGGGACTTGGGGAGAAGACACTCGATGCCCAGGGTTTTGCAATTTTCGTTGACGAATGAAACGAAATAGATTATAGTTGACTTATTCTGCAAAAGGGGGTGGCATCATGGCCGTGACGATAAGGGATGTGGCGAAAGCGGCGGGGACATCGGTTTCCACCGTGTCCAAGGTGATCAATGGGCACTACAGCATCTCGGACGAGACTGCCGGGCGGGTGCGCCGGGTCATCAAAGAGCTGAATTATTACCCCAGCGCCAGTGCCCAGAGTATCGCCAAGGGCACCACCCGGAGCGTAACGGTGCTGGCTGACCTGAGCCCCAATGCCGCTTTCCGCAATCCCCATATGTTCGAGATTATCGCCGGGTTGGAGGAAACCCTCCGGGCGAAGGGCTACCGGCTG
Organism: uncultured Oscillospiraceae bacterium; assembly: GCA_964617595.1. Taxonomy (GTDB): domain Bacteria; phylum Bacillota; class Clostridia; order Oscillospirales; family Oscillospiraceae; genus Faecousia. The sequence continues at coordinate 7,534 of CAZTYB010000071.1, forward strand.
CATCTTCGTGGCGTGGATGCAACGAACGCATACGATGTGGCGGAGGAGATCATCTCCCGCCGCAGCGCCGATGCCCTGGCCATCCATGTGTCCGTTATGACCCATCCACTGGCGGGGCTACTCACCAAATTGCGGTTTCCCCATATCGTTTTGGGTATGCCCGATTTCGAGAGCCAGGTCTGCTGGATCGATAATAACAATGTTTATTCCGGCACCATGGCGGCATCCTACCTCCTCACTCAGGGATACCGGAGGATCGCCTTTATCGGCGGCAAATCCTATGACCTTGGTTCCTCCCTCCGGTTGCAGGGGGTGAAGACGGAATTGAAAAATGCAGGATTGGCGCTGGAGGAGCAGTATATCTGGTTGGGTGACTCCACCCGTGCGGAGGGGTTCCGCATGACAGCAAAGCTCCTGGAGCAGCCCTGTGCGCCGGATGCCATCGTCTGCGCAAACAATTATATCGCCGTGGGATGCGTGGATGCGCTCCAGAAAAAGGGGCTGCGCATCCCGGAGGATATGGGCATCATCGCATTTGACGATTATCCTTTCTCCCGCATTACCCAGCCCCAACTGACCGTTGTGGATATCAATGTGCGGGACATGGGAAACCATGCGGGCAAATTCCTGCTGGATATCATCCGGCACCCGAATATGCAGGTACAGACCAGCGTTACTACCTCCAATATCATGGAGCGCCAGTCCACCATACCCCAGAAACGATAATCCCGCCATCATTTCCATCAGCTTTTGCAATACATACCGTTTCTTTTCTCCATGATAAGTTTCCGGAATGCGTGCTTCCCCGGCGGAACAAATTATGCTATAATATACGAAATTTTCAGATTGATTTCGTTTCGGTTTCGTATTCTATGGTAAGATCCACCGGAAGAGAGAAGAGGGAGGCGCGAAGGAATGGTTCATATTCTGGTTGCGGACGATGATAAAAATACCCGATTGCTGCTGAAAGCGATTCTGGAATCCGCCGGCTATTTTGTCACCACCGCCGTGGACGGGCAGGATGCGCTGGAAGTGCTGGATCGGGAGCACATCGACCTGGCGGTGGTGGATGTGATGATGCCCCGGATGGACGGCTATGCGTTCACCCAAACCCTGCGCCAGGGCAACAGCAATCTGCCCATTTTGATGGTATCCGCCAAACAGCTCCCGGCGGACAAGCATCGGGGATTCCTGGTGGGGACGGACGACTATATCACCAAACCCATTGATGAAGAGGAGATGCTCCTGCGTATCAAGGCGCTGCTGCGCCGGGCGCAGATCGTCAGTGACCGGCGGATTGAGGTGGGGGACGTGGTGCTGGATTACGATTCGTTCACCGTCTCCCGTCCCGGGCAGACGGTGCAGCTGCCCCAGAAAGAGTTCCTGCTGCTGTACAAGCTCCTGTCCTACCCCGGCAAGATCTTCACCCGTATCCAATTGATGGATGAGATCTGGGGGATGGACTGCGAAACCGGCTGGGAAACTGTCACCGTTCATGTGGGGCGGTTACGCCGCCGGTTCGAAAATTGGGACGAATTCAGCGTGGAATCCGTCCGTGGTCTGGGCTATAAGGCGGTGAAGAAAGAATGAAAGGGAAAGTTCAGCGGCACTATTCGTTAACCCTGGTCTTCGCCGTGGTGACCTTTTGCATTCTGGCCGTATCGCTGATCCTGGCTGTGGCGGTCATGTATTTCCTCACCTGGCTGGATCTGCTGCCTTTCTCGGCGACGGGGCTATCTGGCACGCTGCAAGTGCTGCTATTGATGGCGGCCATCAGCCTGATCGTGGGCACCGGCTTCGCAACCCTGACCGTGCGTATCCCCCTGCGCCCCATCAATCTGCTCATTGCCCAGATGAACCGGCTGGCCGCCGGTGACTTCCAGGCACGGGTGCATTTCCACAGTTGGGCAGATCAGATCCCCGCACTGCTGGAAGTGGAGGAGAGTTTCAACAAAATGGCGGAGGAATTGGGGGATACGGAGATGCTCCGCCAGGATTTCATCAATAATTTCTCCCATGAATTCAAGACCCCCATCGTCTCCATTGCGGGCTTCGCCAAATTATTGCAGCGGGCGGAGCTGGAACCGGAGCAGCGGAGGGAATATATCGATGCCATTGTGGAGGAATCCCGCCGCCTTTCGGATATGGCCACCAATGTGCTGAAATTGACCAAGGTGGAGAATCAGGCCATCCTCACTGGGGTTGGCCGCTATAATCTGTCTGAGCAGCTGCGCAGTGCGGCGCTGCTGCTGGAGGATCAGTGGAGCGCAAAAAATCTGGAACTGGATATGGATTTCCCGGAGGTGGAGATCGCCGCCAACGAGGATCTGATGCAGGAAGTATGGATCAATCTGCTGCACAATGCGGTGAAATACTCCCCGGATTACGGCCTCCTACAGGTGCGCATCGATTGCCCGGAGGGTGCCGTCCGCATCCGCATCACCAACAGCGGCGAAATCCCCCGGGAGCATCTGGAGCGCATTTTCCAGAAATTTTACCAGGTCGACTCCTCCCATTTTTCCGCCGGGAACGGTGTCGGGCTGGCCATCGTCAAGCGCATCGTGGAGCTGCACAACGGCACCGTCCAGGCAACCAGCCAGGGGGGCGCCGTGGAGTTCTGCGTGACATTGCCACAATAATATCCGCCCCTTGTCGTCAAACTTAAGCACGCCCCCTTGGCTCCCTCTCAGAGGTGTGCGAAGCCATGCCTTTTGACTGAGGGAGTGGCACTGGTAATTTTGAGTTGTTTCCAATCAACGAACGACACTCCCCCTGTCGGCCTGTTCGGCCGACATCCCCCTCAGCGAGGGGGACAAGGGCGTTCCTAGTCAATACCTTAAGTTGATGGCATTGCCCCTTACGGGCGCAGATAAGCCGGGCATCCCAGGGGGGATGCCCGGCTTTATTGGTTAAAGAAAACCACCAGCCCGGCTGGTGGTTCCCAAAAGCTTTAGCTATGAGTAGAAAAAATATCCTCCTTTGGTAGAATAGAGGTGGT
>CAZTYB010000072.1:0-10207 GCA_964617595.1 uncultured Oscillospiraceae bacterium
CTGCATCGTGGGCAATATTTCCAAGATGCCCCATATGCTCATCGCCGGTACCACCGGTTCCGGTAAATCGGTGTGCATGAATTCCATCATCATCAGTTTGCTCTACAAGTCCGGCCCGGAGGATGTTAAACTGATCATGGTTGACCCCAAGATGGTGGAATTGGGGATTTATAACGGCATCCCTCATCTGCTCATCCCCGTGGTGACCGACCCGAAGAAAGCGGCAGGCTCCCTGCAATGGGCAGTGACCGAGATGCTTCGCCGGTACAAGATGATGTCCGATCTGGGCGTTCGGGATCTGGAGTCTTTCAACAGCATTGTGGTGCAGGAAGAAAACGGGCAGAAACTTCCCCAGGTGGTCATCATCATTGACGAATTGGCAGACCTGATGCTTGTTGCCGCAAAAGAGGTGGAGGACTCCATCTGCCGCATTGCCCAGATGGGACGTGCCGCTGGTATGCATCTGATCATTGCAACCCAACGTCCCTCCGCCGACGTGATCACCGGTCTGATGAAAGCCAATATTCCGTCCAGAATTGCATTCTCCGTTGCCTCCGCAATGGAATCCCGCATCATTCTGGATACCCAGGGTGCCGAGAAACTGGTTGGCAAGGGCGATATGCTCTATGCTCCCATCGGTATCGGAAAACCGCTGCGTGTGCAGGGTTGCTTTGTGACCGATCCGGAAGTGGAAGCCGTTACCGGATATGTAAAAGATCACTACGTTGCCGACTATAATCAGCAGGTGCTGGAAGAAATCGAGAAGAAAGCCCAGCAAACCGGTAAGGGGAGCAAAAATGCCTCTGGGGATGTTGAGCCTTTCGCCGAGGAATTAGAGGGGGATGAATTGCTCCCGGATGCAGTGGAAGTGATTTTTGAAACCAGCCAGGCATCCGTATCCATGCTCCAGCGCCGCTTGAAGCTGGGTTATGCCCGTGCAGCCAGAATCATGGACGAAATGGAGGAAAAGGGCATCGTTGGCCCCTCCCAGGGTTCCAAGCCCCGTTCCATCCTGATTACCAAGGAGCAGTGGAATGCGATGAAAGGCGGCGGAGAAGATTTCTCTCCCGAGGATTTCGACAATGAGCCTGTTCCGGAGGAATTGGATTAACGAATTTCAGCACACAATATCAGCATCGACTTTCCGTGATGGGAGGTCGATGCTTTTTTGTTCCCTTTTCCCGAAATTGAACCCACGAAAACAATACATGAACGCCGCCACAAGGGCATAGGCTTTCCCAGGAGTGATGCAAATGAAGTGCGCATGGAATGAGCTTCTGTCCATATTACCTCCGCCGATACAAGTGAGCGTGACCCCCTACGCATCCAACTTGCAGGAGATCCGGCTCCGGCTGAATCATCCTGCGGAACTGGTAACTTCCAGCAGTTGCAGCTGGACAGAGGAAGCGGTGACCCAATCGGATTTAAATCATTGTATCAACGCTGCCAGCCGCTACTCTCCCTGGGCAGCATCCACGCTCTCCTCCGGTTATCTTACTGCGCCGGGTGGGCACCGAATCGGCGTATGTGGGGAAGCAATCATGAAAGACGGCGTTTTTTCCGGTATTCGCAATGTTCGCTCCCTTTGCATCCGCATTGCACGGGATTTCCCCGGTCTGGGTGCTTCGGTTGCATTCCGTGGACAGGCTATGCTAATTCTGGGTGCCCCGGGGTGGGGAAAGACAACCCTCTTGCGGGATATCGCCAGGCACATTGCTGAAAAATCCACCGTAGCCGTTGTGGACGAGCGCCAGGAGCTTTTTCCGCCGGGATTCCGTGAGGGAAAAAGAATGGACATCCTTTACGGATGTCCCAAACGTTATGGAATCGAGACGGTATTAAAGACCATGACCCCGGAGTACATTGTTGTGGACGAGATCACATCCGAGGAGGATTGTACCGCATTGCTGCATAGTTATGGCTGCGGCGTTCGGCTGATCGCAACGGCACACGCCGCCAGCATGGAGGAGTTTTATAGTCGTCGAGTATATTCCATTTTGGCTCAAAATGGGGTATTCGACACGTTTGTGATCATGGACAGCAGAAAACATTTCCGAATGGAGGAGAAAACCCATGAATTATAAATGGATCGGCTCCATTCTGATCATCTCCAGCTGTACCGGTTGCGGCATTTCCATGGCAATTCGTCAGAAGCGGGAGGAGCACCTTTTGCAGCAGCTGGAGCGCATTCTGGACGAAATGCTGTGGGAGCTCCCGTTCCAGCTTACTCCGCTTCCGGATTTGGTTCGTCACTGCGCCGGGCATCAAAATGGTTCTCTCGGGAAGCTTTTCTTCGCTATGGCAGAGCAGATGGACAGGCAAGTGCTCCCGGATGCCCTGAGCTGCCTGGAATCCGAACTGGGGGAGGAATGGGGCAGTTTCCCACGTCTGCGAAAGACGTTGCTCTTACTGGGTGCCTCCCTTGGCAGGTTCGACCTGTCCGGCCAATTAAAGGGTCTTACCTCTGTAAGGGAACGATGCAATCAGGAGATCATGGAGCTCCATAATGGGCGGGATACTCGACTGAGGAGCTATCGTGTATTGGGACTGTGCGCCGGGATCGCCCTGGCGATATTGCTGATGTAGTATGGATATTGATTTGATTTTTAAGATTGCTGCCATCGGAATCATCGTCTCCATTTTGAATCAGGTGTTGTCCCGCTCCGGGCGGGATGAACAGGCAACCATGACAACCCTTGCTGGGCTGGTGGTCGTGCTGATGATGCTGGCGCAAAAAATCGCCGAGCTGTTCAATTTGGTGAAACAGCTGTTTGGATTCTGATGGAGCTGTACTGGAAAGCGTTGGGTGCCGCACTCCTGGGCATCTTTTTAACGATCACGTTGGAGCGCCAGGGAAAGGATTTTTCCATGCTCCTTACCCTGTGCATCTGCATCATGTTGGGTACCATTGGGGCAAATTACATGAACCCCATTCTGGAGTATCTTGGTCAATTGGAAGTGCTGGGGGACTTGCGCAGTGATCTGCTTCAAAAATTGCTGAAAATATTCGGTATTGGGATGGCGGGCGAAATGGCGGCATCCGTCTGCACCGATGCCGGGAATTCCTCCTTGGGAAAGGGACTGCGGTTTTTGTCCAATATCGCCATTCTTTACCTGGCAATTCCGGTCTTTACCTCTTTGACCGGTTTGCTGGTACAAATTCTGGATGAAGTATGAGATACATTCTGATCACCTTGATTACGCTGAGCCTTTTATGGGCACTCATCCCATCCGTATCCGCCGAAGACTTGGCCGTTCCGGCTGCGCCAACAGCAGCCCAGGGCTATCTACCCGATTCCGAGGATGACTTTGGTGCGGGACTCATCTCCATGTTGCAAAAAGTTGTCCCAGAGACCTATACCCACTTCCGGGAGGCAGTCAAAACCGGACTGGCAATTTTCTGTTGTGCATTTCTCATTGCCATTTTGCAAAGTATCGGCTGTTCCGGCTCCGTTACTGAGATATCCGGCGCCGCCTGTATTGCCGGTTTGATACTGCAAGATTCCAGGAGCCTGATTTCTCTCGCCATGACAACCGTCACGGAAATCAGCGAATATTCAAAATTATTTCTCCCGGTTCTTACCGCCGCAGCATCCGCCCGGGGAGCACTGACGTCCTCTGCATCACTGTATGTGGGAACTACCGCTGTAACCGCACTCCTGACGAACATACTAAAACGCCTGATGATCCCGGCGGTATATCTCTTCCTGGCTGCTTCCATCGCAAATTGCGCCATTGGCGAAGAATCTCTCGGTAAAATGCGTGACAGCATCAAAAAGCTGTCCGGATGGTTCATGAAAATGACCCTAACTGTCTTCCTGAGTTATATGACGATCACCGGTGCAGTTACCGGCACTGCGGACAAAGCTACGCTGAAAGCAGCCAAGGCCGCCATCTCCACCGTTGTGCCGGTCATCGGCAAGAATCTGGCCGATGCATCGGAGGTTCTGCTACTCAGTGCGGACATTGCAAAGAATTCCATTGGCGTTTATGGCATTTTTGTATTCCTGGGTATCTCGCTGTCCCCATTTTTCCGAATCGGAAGTAATTATCTGGTACTAAAGGGGACAGCCGCTCTATGCTCCATTGTCGGATGCAAGCGATTGACCAAATTGGTGGATGATTTCTGCGCCGCCATGGGGATATTACTGGGCATGACCGGGGTGATGTGCGCACTGTCCATCATCGGAACGGTTTGTTTTATGAAAGGGGTCAGCTGATATGGATGCCGTTGGTCAGTATACGCTGCGGGTGATTTGCGGCGGGCTAATTTGCGGGATACTAACGGACCTGTCATCCAAAACCGGTTATGCCAAGATCCTGCGACTGTGCTGTAGCATCTTTTTCGCTATTACGATGGTGCAACCTTTGATCCAATTGCGATTCCCTCAATGGGAGAAAGGGTGGAGTCTGCTTTCCGATGAAGCCCTGGATGCAGCTGAACAGGGGGAAGAAATCTATCGCCAATCTCTTGCCGCAATCATACAGCAGGAGGCGCAAGCATATATCTTGAAAGAAGCCGAATCCATCGGTGCAGCGCTGGAGGTGGAGATCGAATTAAACAGCGAAATACCTCCGTCTCCGGTGGCAGCAACACTGCGTGGAGAATTTGATGCCTCCATGGAAACGGCAATCAGTGCGCTGCTTGCAGATGAATTTGGTATACCAAAGGAGCATCAAACATGGATCAGACAGCAATCCCATTCCTCCGACAGTTCTTCGCAAAATACAAATTTGCTCTATTGATCCTTTTGGTCGGAATCCTTTTGATGCTTCTGCCCACTGATTCCACACACCAGGAGCAGGAAGCGCCACCAGTCACCACGGAGGAGACGGTGGAAAAAGAAAATCTGCAAGATCAACTCTCCGCCCTGCTCAGTCAGGTCTCCGGGGCAGGGAAAGTAAAAGTTTTGCTCACAGAGGCAACAGGTGAAAAGACCCATTATCAAGAAAACACGGATACATCCATCGGCGAGCAAAATCAAACCGTGCGCACAGATACCGTTCTCGTCACAAATAGTTCCAGAGATCAGGTGGGATTGATCAGCCAGATCGATCCCCCAACTTACCAGGGGGCGATCATCCTGTGTCAGGGGGCGGATGAATCCGCCGTGCGTCTTGCGATTACCGAAGCTGTTGCCAATGCCACGGGGTTGGGATATCACAAAATAACCGTCTTAAAAATGAAATGAATGGAGGAGCTATTCTATGAAAATCTGGAAGAAGAATTTGGTTGCCGCCGCCGTATTGGTTACGGTTTGTGCCGGGATCTACGTTAACTGGCTCTATACGGAGCAGGATACGGTTATGAGCCTGTCCGATACGCTGGACTACGAAAAAGTGATGTCGGAGGATGGCTTACTCCTGACAGAAGATGTAGCAGCCATCACGGCGGGGGAGGAGGTAGCCACCACTTCCACCGACTATTTCGCTGCAGTCCGCCTTTCCCGCCAGCAGGCGAGGGATAATGCTTTTGATATGCTCCAGGAAGTAATGACCTACAGCGAAACGGACAAAGCGGCAGAATCCGCCATGGATCTGGAAGACATCGTTCAGACAGCACTGAGCGAGGCACAAATCGAGAGCCTCATCATCGCAAAAGGGTACCAGGACTGCGTGGCATATATGACCTCGGAGGGGATCTCGGTTGCAGTTTCCGCACCGGAGGGGGGCTTACAGTCCGAGGATGTGGCCGTAATCGCAGATGTGGTGATGACCCAGTCGGACTACGGCCTGAAAGACATTCGTGTCGTAGAAGTGCAGTGAATTGATATGGCAGGCGGTGCATTTTCTTTTGCACCGCCCTTTTGTCGTTTTCGATGCGAAGTTGACAGTGCCATTGCACTATGGTATAATTTTGTATAAGAAAGTATGTTCAACGTTACCATACCCCAAGGAGGCGGCCTGATTGAATCTTACATATAGTGCAGCAGAAATAAGCGATATAGAGCCGATTTTCCGGCTGAACAAATCCCTGATCGACCAATACGAATCGCTCAAAAACATTGATTATGACAAGGTACTCTCCTGGGTGCATAGAAAGTGCGAAAAATGCATCGGGGAATATACCTGCGTTTATGCAGACGGGGAAAAGGCCGGCTATTATCGCTTCGTCCAGAACGAAGATGGGAAATACGAAATCGATGATCTTTATATCCTCCCGGAATTCCAGAACCATGGAATCGGCTCCGCAATCATCGAAAAATGCTGTTCATCGGTTTCTGAACCGGTTATACTGTATGTTTTCACACGAAATTTGGGCGCATTGGCACTCTACAAGCGCCACGGATTTAAAATTGTGAAATCCATTGATGACAGCAGATTTATCCTGCAAAGGGATTGCGGAAATTCTTGCGCCGACAGCGATACCCTGCAATGCCGAACTTTTCCCCTGAATACGCTGAAAGAATACAAATACACGGTGATTTGCTCCCGTTTCCACGGGAAATGGATCCTTTCCCAGCACAAAAAGCGCACTACATGGGAAACCCAGGGTGGCCATATCGAAGCAGGGGAGTCCCCCATGGAATGTGCACGGCGGGAACTATTTGAGGAAAGTGGCATTCAGGATGCGGATATCTATCCCGTGTGCGACTATTTGGGCTTCCAGGGAGATAGCAGTGCAAACGGAATGGTTTTCCTTGCAGTAGTGCATTCCCTTGGTGAATTGCCGGAAAGTGAAATGGCAAGAATTCAGCAATTCGATATTCTGCCCGATGATCTAACATACCCCGAAACCACGCCGGAGCTGATTGCACAAGCGGGCAGATTGCTGCTGGATTTAAACTAAGATGAATCGAGCAAATTTCCATCTTCCCTTTGCAGAAAATAGTTGTATTTTTCTGGAATTGTGATACAATAAACGAAAGTGTGCCATACATTTTGTGGCAGTGAAACAGGAGGAACCTTATATGGCTGAATATAAACAATACATCACCCAAAAGCAGGAGAGCGGGAATGTTATGATTTCTGAGGACGTGGTTTCCACCATCGTTGCCCATGCCGTCTCCGATGTTGATGGGGTCGCCGGGGTGGTTACCAAGCCCGGTGCAGAATTTGCCGACCTGATCAGTAAGAGCTGGGGCAGGGGAGTGAAGATCCTCATTGGTGAGGATAACACTCTGGCTATCGATTGCGATATCTCCATCTGCTATGGTCAGAGCATTGTCGAAATCGCTCAGGCTGCCCAAATCGCCATCGTGAATGCAGTGGAATCCATGACCGGTGTAACGGTTCATTCGGTCAACATCAACGTCTGCGGCATTGTCTGCAAGTAAAGAGGGATTATGACAAGAGCAAACGCCAGAGAACTGGCCATTCATTTGATTTTCAGCCGGGAGTTCACCGGCGAAGAACCCCAGGACGTGATCAATACCCGTCTTGAAAAAGAATACTATGCCAAGCTCGCCGCCGAGAACGAGATTTATGCGGAGCGCCCTAACGGCGCACAGATGCGCTATCTGGATACCGTTGTTACAGGAGTAGCCAATCGGGAAGAGGAACTCAACGCACAGATCAGCAAATATTCCATCGGATGGAATGTTTCCCGTATTTCCCGTTTGACCCGTTGCGTGATGCAGCTGGCAATGTTCGAAATTCTCTACATGGACGATATTCCCACCGGCGTGGCGATTTCCGAGGCAGTTCGCCTGGCAAAGAAATTTGACGGCGATGATACCGGCTCCTTTGTCAACGGAATTCTGGGTTCGTTCGCCCGTAGCCTCACCCCCGCCAAGGCAGAGGAAAATGTATGAACGTAATCGGAATCGATACCAGCAACTATACCACGTCCATTGCATTCCTGGGTGCAGAGGGGGGCGTAAATTGCTCCCGGCTTCTGCCCGTTAAGCAGGGGGAGCTGGGGTTGCGCCAGTCCGATGCTGTATTTGCCCATATCAAAAGCCTGCCGGAGCTTTCTGGCAGGCTGTTTTCCGATTTTCAAGGGCAGCCGATCAGCGCTGTCGGGGTCAGTACCCGGCCGAGGGCAGTGGAGGGGAGCTATATGCCCTGCTTCATGGTAGGCTTCTCCCATGGGAAGCTGCTGGCTGATTCGTTGGACGTTCCACTGGTGGAGGTTTCCCATCAGCAGGGGCACGTGGCCGCATCCCTATGGAGCGCTGGGCGGTTGGAGCTGATGGATGTGCCGCATCTGGCCTGGCACCTCTCCGGTGGCACGACGGAATTGCTTCTGATTGAGCCGGATGGAAAAAATGTAGTTTGTACCAAAATCGGCGGCACAACGGACATTTCCGCCGGACAGCTGATCGACCGTACCGGCCAGTTGCTGGGCTTGCCTTTCCCCTCCGGCAAATCGCTGGATGCCCTGAGCACCCAGGCGGAGATGACCGAGAAGTTTTGCGTGAAATGCAGTGGCAGTGCCTTTTCTCTTTCCGGCGTTCAGAATAAAGTGCAGCAGTTCCACGAAAAGTATGCTTCCCCGGCTGAAACGGCTGCCTATGCCCTGCGTTGCGTATCCAAAGCCGTTTACATCGCCACGGAGCAGGCGCTGGAGCATTATCCCGGGCTGGAAGTGGTTTTTTCCGGGGGCGTTGCATCCAATTCTATGCTTCGTAAGGCGCTACAGCCGCTGCATCCCATTTTTTCGCAGCCTCAGTATTCAACGGACAATGCAATGGGCGTTGCAGTGCTGGCAAAGCGGATAACGGAGGGATAAGATGGCTCAGCAGATTCTTTCGATTACCCAAATCAATGAATATATCCGCAGCAAAATGGACGAAGATCGGCTGCTCCTCCAGCTGGCGGTTCGTGGAGAAATCAGCAATTATAAAATGTATCCTTCCGGCCATCACTACTTCACGTTGAAAGATGAAAATGCGGCGCTGAAATGCGTGATGTTTAAATCCAGTGCGGTACGTTTGCGTTTCCGTCCGGAAAACGGTATGAAAGTGATTGCCATGGGGCGCATCACTGTCTATCCCCGGGATGGTGCATTCCAGCTGTATTGTAATGCCATGACCATGGACGGAATCGGCGATTTGTACGCTGCTTTCGAACAACTGAAAACAAAATTGGCCGCTCAAGGGCTGTTTGCTCCAGAGCATAAGAAACCGCTCCCCCCATTTCCGGGCACCATCGGCATCGTCACCAGTTCCGCTGGCGCTGCAATCCATGATATGCTCCGGATTTTGAACAAACGCTACCCATTGACCCATGTCCGGCTCCTGCCCGTGCGGGTGCAGGGGGCGGAAGCTCCGGCGGAAATTGCCGCAGCTATCCGCTATGCCAATCATTATAAGCTGGCCGAACTGCTCATCGTCGGGCGGGGCGGCGGTTCAATTGAAGATTTGTGGGCATTTAATGACGAGCGTGTTGCCTATGCCATTTACGAATCAGAGATCCCCGTCATCTCCGCTGTGGGGCATGAGCCGGATGTGACCATTTCGGACTATGTTGCGGATTTGCGGGCGGCCACCCCCTCCAATGCGGCGGAATTGGCTGTACCGGATCAGGTTGCCCTGATACAGAATATGGATGCAGCCGCCTCGGCAATGGCATCGGCACTTTCCGTAAAATTGCGCCATGCCCACCAGCGACTGGATACATTGGCGCAGTCACCGGCGCTGCGCAGTCCCACCGGTTATCTGGAGCAGCGGCAGCAGAACCTGGAGCACCTGAAATCCCGTCTGATTGCGGCTCAGGTTCAGCAGATTCAGCGCAAGAAACAGCGCTATATCGGTAATACCGCTAAATTGGATGCCATGAGTCCCCTGAAAGTACTCACCCGGGGATATTCCATCGTAAATAACGATGATGGAACGATTCTTCGCTCCATCCATCAAACTGCACCGGGCAGGGAAGTGCGGGTCACTTTGTCCGACGGAAAAATGACCGCAGTTGTCTCAGAAATAAAGGAGAATGTCGAATGAACGCCAATAACCAAACCTTTGAATCCTCCATGCAGCGGCTTGAGCAGATCGTCCGGGCAATGGAGCGGGGCGATGTGGAGCTGGAAGAATCCCTGCGGCTGTTCCAGGAGGGAACGGAATTGATCCGCAACTGCGGAAAACTGCTGGAAGATGCGGAACTTCAGGTTAAGAAGATCATGACCGCCCCGGATGGACACCCCGTAGAGGAGGATTTTACCGATGAGCAGTGAGATCAGGTTCCAGGAGTACCGCACCTATATTGAGCAATACCTGGCCGATTATATCGATCAGTTCAGCGATGAGCCCCAGAAGCTGCTGTA
>CAZTYB010000073.1:0-10186 GCA_964617595.1 uncultured Oscillospiraceae bacterium
CGACAATACTTGCAGGGTGACTTGCCGGGAAGATAGGTAATGCCAACACAAATGAGAGTCTCGCCAATAGGCGAGGCTTTTTTTGCGCATCCTCATGAATGAGCATTCGGTTAGTTATCCTTATTGAAAGCTTTTCTTTGGCTTTTTGTGCCTTTTCCGGTAGACATTTGTCCCAATCAGTAATATAATGGAACTATATAAAAGGACAAAAATGATGTCATATAGAATAGACTGGAGAGGGAATATGTCAGTTTTCAAATGTAAAATGTGCGGCGGAGCGCTGGAAGTCCAGCCCGGGCAGACCGTTGTGGAATGCGAATACTGCGGCACACAGCAGACCCTGCCCCGACTGGATAATGACAAGCGGGTGAATCTGTACGATCGGGCGAATCATTTCCGCCGGAATAACGAATTCGATAAGGCCATGACCATCTATGAGAAGATCCTCAACGAGGATCATACCGATGCCGAGAGCTATTGGTCACTGGTTCTGTGCCGCTACGGCATCGAATATGTGGAGGATCCGACTACCATAAGCGTGTCCCCACCGTCAACCGGGCACAGTACACCTCCATCTTCGACGATGACAATTATAAATCCGCCCTGCAATATGCCGATCCCACTCAGCGCCGTATCTATGAATCGGAGGCCAGAGCTATTAACGAGATCCAGCGGAAAATCCTGGCCATTTCCCAGAAAGAGGAACCTTTTGATGTCTTCATCTGCTATAAGGAGACGGATAACAACGGCCGACGTACTCCCGATTCCGTCCTTGCCAATGACCTGTACCACCAATTGACCCAGGAGGGATTCAAGGTCTTCTTCTCCCGGATCACATTGGAGGATAAATTGGGCTCCGCTTATGAGCCCTATATCTTCGCCGCCCTGAATTCTGCCAGGGTTATGGTTGTCCTGGGTACCAAGCCGGAGTATTTCAGCGCCGTGTGGGTCAAGAACGAATGGAGCCGCTACCTGTCCCTGATCCGCCAGGGGCAAAAGAAAATGCTGATTCCGGCCTATAAGGACATGGATCCCTATGACCTGCCGGAGGAGTTCTCCCATTTGCAGGCGCAGGATATGAGCAAACTGGGATTCATGCAGGATCTCATCCGGGGTATTCAGAAAATCACCCAGACGGAGGCACCAATGGCAGTGGTGGAAACGCCCGTGGTTGCTACGGTGGGCAGCAGCAACGTGGAGGCTCTGCTGGAGCGTGGTAATATGGCGCTGGAAGACAGCGAATGGGACAAGGCCATGGGCTTTTTTGAGGACGTTCTCAATAACGATGCCAGAAATGCGCAAGCCTACTTGGGCGAAACACTGGCGCAGGAGCATTGCCGCACCTTGGATTCTTTCATCCGCAAACGTCAGCGGGAAGGCCAATCCGTCATGGGTAAAACCCTTGAATTGGAGCCGGAGGAAGCCCATATTGCGGAAATCGTAGAAAAATATCAGATTCCCGACTATTGTGAGGAAGATACTCTCCGCAATCTTTACGATTTCGACCTGTCTTATGATTCCAAAGTATTCGCACGGAAAAAACAGTACGCAGATGAAGAAGAGTACTGGCGAAATCATAAGCAGCTTTCCCGGGCAGAGAAGTTTGCTACCGGTGCCATGGCGAATACCCTGGCAGCAGCAAAGAACGCTCTGTTCACCACCTTGCAAGATCGGATCATCAAAGCAGAGCAGGTAGAGTCCGAGACAGTTACCCAGCTCAAGGAAGCCTATGCCGCTCATATCCGGCAAGCGGATGAGCAGGCTGAGGCGCTGTATCAAAATGCTGCCGCAAAACGGGAACAGGAGTACCAGACCTGGGTAGAGCAGGCCAATCAGGAAAGCAACATCGATGAACTGTTAACATTGGCCTGCCAGTTTGAATTATTAAATGGTTACCGTGACAGCAATGCTATGGCAGAGCACTGCAAAGAGCGGCGCATAGCAGAAATGGCAAAAATGATCGCCGAGAAAGAGCAGAACGCCAAGCGGAAGAAGAAAATTGCAGTTTTCTGCACCGCCGTGGCCGCAGCAGCATTGGCAGCTTTTCTGGTGGCTACACAAATTATTGTTCCTAACGTGAAATATAATGATGCTATCGCATTAATGGAATCCGGAAACGTGATAGAAGCATATGAAGCATTGATTGCAATGGACGGATACAAAGACAGCACTGTGAAAGCATCCTCCCTATACGATGCATATGTACTTACAAAAGGACAAACCGTACAGGTTGGCGACTATCTATTTTTCGGTTCCTACGAGCAGGATAACGATAGATCTAACGGTAAGGAAGACATCGAATGGTTGGTGCTGAAAATAGAAGACGGCAAAGCACTTATAATCAGCAAGTATGCCCTGGATTGCAAAGAGTACAACGAAAAAGGGGTATATGTCACATGGGAAACCTGCTCCCTGCGCCAATGGCTGAACGAGGATTTTTTCAATGCGGCGTTCAGTGGAGGAGAACAGACCATGATTCCCACCGTAACCGTATCTGCTGACAAAAATCCGATTTATAACACCGACCCTGGCAATGCAACCCAGGACAAGGTATTCCTGCTGAGTATCAAGGAAGCAAATGAATTTTTTGCATCCGACAGTGATCGGCAGTGTGTGCCCACGGATTATGCGGTTGCCAATGGTGCGTATGTCCATAGCGACAATGGCAACTGCCATTGGTGGTTGCGGTCGCCCGGTCAGATGCGGCGTTATGCTGCCGATGTCCTCCCCAATGGCGGCGTTTTCGAGTACGGCAGCGATGTTGACATCAGTTTTCAAGCTGTTCGCCCTGCAATGTGGATTGATTTGAGCGATTAACAGAATGTTTCATTCGAAGGGACACCCCGGGAGGGGTGTCCCTACGGGGTTCGACTGTGACCATTCCCATTCAACACAAAAGGCGAAAATGGAAAAGGCGGGAGGCGCAAGGCCTCCCGCTGGATTTTTGTTTACTTTTCGAATTCCTTGGCCACATCTTTCAACAGCTGACGGATGGGCAGGTGCTGGGGGCAGACCTTTTCGCATTTGCCGCACTCCAGGCAATCGGATGCCTTGCGGCCGGGGGCGGTATGGACTTCGTTATAATAGTAGTCCGCATTCCAGTCGTGGTGAATCTGCTTGGTGTTCATCACGGCGAACAGATCGGGGATGGAGATATGCTGGGGGCAACCGTCGGTGCAGTAGCGGCAGGCGGTGCAGGGGATGAGATTCTTGGTGGCGAAGATCTCACGCACCTTGCTGACGGCGGCCATTTCTTTCTCGTCCAGGGGCTTGAAATCTTTCATATAGGAGAGATTGTCCATCATCTGCTCCAGGCTACTCATGCCGGAGAGCACCATCATCATGCCGGGGAAGCTGGCGGCGAAGCGGATGGCATAGCTGGCGGGACTGCCGCCATGGAGGTCATTCAGAACCTGAGCGGCCTCGGCGGGCAGGTTCACCAGATTGCCGCCCTTAACCGGCTCCATAACCAGCACGGGCTTGTTGAATTTGCGGCAAACCTCGTAGCATTTGCGGCTCTGAACGGCCAGATCTTCGTAATCCAGATAGTTGAACTGGATCTGAACCACTTCGATCTGGGGATAGTCGGTGAGGATCTTCTCCAGGAATTCTGCCTTGTCGTGGAAAGAGATGCCCACATGGCGCACTTTGCCCTCCGCTTTCAGGGCGAAAGCAGTCTCGTAAGCGTGGCAGGAGGTATAGTGGTCATAGTTGCTGGCGCCCTGGGCATGGAGCAGGTAGAAATCGAAATAGTCAACGCCGCAGGCTTCCAGCTGGCTCTGGAAGAGGGGACGAATTTCTTCTTCCGTTTTGAAGAAACCGCCGGAGAGTTTGTTGGTCAGGATGTACTTGTCCCGGGGGTAGCGACTGGTGAGGCAGGCTTTCAGCGCCGTTTCGCTCTTGCCCTCGATATAGCCGTGAGCGGTATCGAAATAGTTGAAGCCCGCATTCAGGAAAGCATCCACCATCCGGCAGGTCTCTTCCAGGTCGACTTCCGCCCCGTTCATAGGCAAACGCATACAGCCGAAACCGAAATTCTTCTTGATCAATTCCATGGTAATTCTCCTTTATTTTTATTCAGGATATCTTTCATCCATTTTACCATATTTCGGACGGGAATTCCATTCGAACTTTTGCACAAAATAAGCCGCACATTTTTGTACGGCTTATTCTATGAATATTCGTATTATTTTTCAACCGTTCTGGTGATGACCATATCAATGGGATAGCTCTCCAACTGTCTGGAATAATAGACGTTTTCCCCAACGAGATAATAGATTTCCCGGCTGAGTGTATAGTTCACCGTAATGGTGATCTCGTCCCGGTCTATGCAGCTTTCCGGCAATGCTATCTCCCCGATGCCCATTACATAGGGGTCGATGACGAAATAGCCATCGGAATCCACATCGCTGTGGCAGCAGCCGATGTCCTCGCCACCGGCATAGACATGATCCCGTAACCATGCATCTTCCATCCAGAATGCGACGGAGCCGTTGGCGTTAATTTTATCCAAAATGGTTGCGTAGTCCTCCGGGCTGAACCGTTCCGCCAGGGCACTGGCTTGCAGATCACCAAGATGATCCATGGTGGATTTGTCCAGTTTTGCTTCGTCCACATCCCACTGGATCTCCCGGTCACCGCTGTGAACTCTTCCACCCAGGGCGATTCTTTTGCCGTCGTAATAGCTTTCCAGCAGGGTGATGCCATAGGGGGAGCCTTCACCAATGGGGAAGAATTGATTCTCCGGTTGCATTTTCTCACTGATTTCCAGCATGACGGACTGGGTTTCCAATTCGATTTCCAGCCAGTCGGCGTAGTCGTCTCGTCCTTTGGCTCGTTCTTCTTCCGGGTCAGCGTACTGAATGCTGCCCCAGAATTTTCCAATCAGCGAATCGAAAGCCCCGGTGGCGTAGCCGGTGATCAGAGCGCAGAGCAGCAAACAGGCTGCGGCGACCAGAACCGCAAGACGGCGTGCAGAAATAGATTTCATATGGTTCCTTTCCGGGGGAAGACTGCATTCATCCACAAAAGCGGGATCGATCCCGTTTAGGATCCGGGTGATGTTTTTGCGATCCATTACAGCATTCCCTCTTTCACTAAAAATTGAAGTAGATTTTTCCGCAAACGGAACAGCCGGACGGAGACACTGTGAGGCGTTCGCCCCAGACTATCGGCAATCTCCGCTACAGCATCGGCATAGTAATACCGGCGGACGAATAGATACCGGTCGATCTTACTCTGGGATGCCAGGAAGCGGTTGATACACCGGGACATCTCCCTGGATTCCAATTCCGATTCCACCGTAAGCAAGGCGGGGATGGTATCGGCAAGCTCATCCAGGGCAAGGTCATAGTGGCTGTTGCGCTTCTGGGCGGTGTTGTGCTGGTAGCGGGTCAGTGCATGGTTCCGGGCGAGTGCGCAGCAAAAGGCGGCCAGGGAACGGGGCACCTCCGGGGGAATGGAATTCCAGATGCTTAGATAAGTATCATTGGCGCATTCCTCTGCATCCTCGGGGGAACTCAGGATATTCTCCCCGATTTTTCGAAGCAATTTCCCGTATTTGCCAATCAGCTCCGTCAGTCCCCGCTCTGAGCGCTCAAAGAGCAGGGCGATGATTTCCTGATCTTCCATTGCTATGTCACATCCTTTCCGTTTCATCTATTCAGTAAGGAATGGGGAGAGAATATCTCACCGGAGATTCAATTAATAGGAAGAAATCTTTTTGAAGTCATATTCGTTGACATTTTCCTTTTTTCCAACTATACTACATCTGTGAAAGAAAAAGAGGGTGCATTTATCTATGAAAATGAAGAAACGAGCTTTCCCCCGGCGCACCGGTGAAATTGCGGCGCTGCTGCTTTGGTTGCTGGCCGGGGCGTGTTTATGTACATTTTTGGGCACGGATCCGGTTGCTGCGGCTTCCGGTGGTGCTCAGGTGGATACGGCGGACACGTTCCAGCGGGAGATCACCCAGCGGATCAACCCCATTTTGTCGGAAGCCATACCCACCATCGTCGAAACGAAGAAGACTTATCGCCTGACTGACAGCCAGCTGGTTGCGCCGAAGCCGGATCCCCGGGGCTATGGGGAGCTCAGCAGCACGGCTGAACTGGCGGAGCTGCTTTCCCGGCCGGAGGCGGTGGCGCTGCTGGACGGGCAGTCCACCTTGCTGACCACGGAGACGGAGCTGTTTGCCGGGAGCACCATCCGCTATTATCTGGACGAAACGATTCTGGCAATGACATGGAAACAGGTGGTGAACAATTGCGTTTATACATTTGGCGAGGTGAAGATTGCTGATGCCTCCCAGTTCCGCCGGTTTATGGCGGACGGCAAATACAATTCTGGCCAACTGTATACCACAACGGAAATGGCTTCCTCCGTCAATGCGGTGCTTGCCTCTGCGGGGGATTTCTATGGCTACCGGAGCTTCGGCATTGTGGTCAACGAGGGGCATGTCTACCGGGGCAAGGGGCTGTTCCTGGATACCTGTTACATTGATGAGGAGGGGAAATTCCTCTTCACCTATGCCGGGGAGATATTGGATGAGGACAGCGCCCAGGCATTTGTGGACGAGAACAATGTGCGCTTTACCCTGTGCTTTGGCCCGGTGATGGTGCGGGATGGGGAATACTGCGTTCCCCGGGAGTATAATTCCGGTGAGATCAACAATCCCTATGCCCGAGCCGCCTTGTGCGAAATGGGGGAACTGCATTATGTTGTGGTCAATGCCAATGCGGAGGATCCCCATTATGCGTTGCCACGGGTTTCGCAATTTGGAAAGAGCTTGCAGGAGATGGGCATTCCCACTGCCTACGCAATCGATGGCGGCCAGACGGCGACCATCGTCCTGAATAATCAGGTCATCAATAAGGTGAGCCACGGCGGTGCGCAGCGGAATATCAGCGACATTTTCTATTTTGCAACGGCATTGGACAGCAGCGGAGGGGACGAGGAATGAAGAATCAATTCTGCCGTATTCTGACGGCCATGGGGCTGGCCGTGCTGGTGTTTACCGGCGCTCTGGCTTTTTGGGCAAGGGAGCTGCCCGCAGTGATCCTGTCGGAACCAAAGGAGGCAGTTGCGACGGTTCAAGCATTCTTGAATGAACTGAATCGGGGGGAATTATCCCAGGCTGGGCGGATGCTTTACGGCCAGCCCAATTTGGATGGGAAGAGCGAATTTGAGAATCCGGTGGTTGCCGCACTGTGGCGAGCCTACACCCAGAGCTTGCAGGGCTGCCTCACGGGCAGCTGCTATGGGGCGGAGGATGGGCTGTACCAGGATGTGACCATCACCGCCCTGGATATCCAGGGCATTCTGCCGCTGGCAGAATGCCAGTATGAGGCACTGTTACCTCAACGGAGTTTGGAACAGGGGAACGGGGCAATCAATTTGGAAGATGGAACCTATCGCAAGGAATTTGTTCTGTCCGTTCTGGAGGAGGCGGTTCAGTCCGTCCTGACCCAGGAGCCGTTAACGGTGAGCCGAACGGTCAGCTTGCCCCTGGTTTACCGGGAGAAACAATGGTGGATCCTGCCCCAGAGTGACCTGATGGACATTCTGGCTGGCGGAATGGCTGTAAGAGGAGACTGAGATGGAGAAAATCGCCTTTCTTTTTGGCGGCATGGCAGCCGGGTGGTCCAGGATCATCCTGATCCTGGCGGCCTTTGGTGCCAGCGTGCTGTTTTTGGGGCTTTATCTGGAAAAATCGCCCAATCGTTTGGCATCCCTCACGGTGGTGCCCCTGGCGGTGGTATTGTCCGTGGTTCTGGCGAGACTGCTGCACTGGTACTGCTATGGGGAGACCTATGATGGGTTCCTCTCTGCAATGACGGACTATTCCTCCGGCGGCTTTGGCTTGCTGGGGGTATTTGCCGGGTGCGTGGCCGCCGCTGTGCTGACACGGGTACTGGGACTGCACGGCAATGTGATGCAAATGCTGGACTGTATGTGCATTGCGGGGCTGGGTGGAATCGGCGCAGGCCGGTTCAGTGCCCTTTTTTCCACTGCAGACCGGGGACAAATTCTGGAAACGATTCGTTTCTTCCCCGTTGCCTACCCGGTGACCAATGCGGTGTCCGGGGCGGTGGAATACCGCCTGGCGACCTTTGCCCTCCAGGCGATCGTGGCGGTGGTGCTGTTTGTGGCGCTGTTCCTGTTTTACTGGAAAAAGGACAGGCCGCAGGGCGAAGTGACGTTGCTCTTTTGCATTTTCTACAGCAGCAGTCAAATCGTCCTGGATAGTACCCGGTATGATTCCATGTATTTCCGCTGGAATGGATTCGTCAGCATTGTCCAGGTGGTCAGCGCCGTAGCGTTGGTGAGTGCCATTGTGGTGCTCTCCATTCGACTGGTGAGAAAAAACGGGTTCCGTCCCGGCTATATTGCCCTTTGGGGCGTGATCGTTGCCGGATTGGGCGGCGCAGGGTACATGGAGTATCATGTTCAGCGCCATGGGGATCAAGCGCTGTTTGCCTACAGCGTGATGTCCGCCTGTCTGGTTCTGGTGGCGGCGCTGGCGCTGTTGATCCGCCATCTGGCCCAGGGGGCTCCCCGGGTGAAAAGCGGAGGGCGCTTTCAGCAAAAGTCCTGATTGCCCACGGCGCAGCGCCGTGGTATAATACGTCCAAATAAAAAAGGAGCGTGCAGCATATATGAGCAGAGCGGATGAAATTTACCGGGCAACTTGCCTGGATATTTTGGAGAATGGATTTTCGGATGAAAATCTGGAGGTTCGCCCCCACTGGGCGGACGGAACCCCCGCCCACACCATCAAGAAATTCGGCGTGGTGAATCGCTATAATCTGGCGGAGGAATTCCCCATTATGACCCTGCGCCGCACCTATTGGAAAACTGCCATTGATGAGATGCTCTGGATTTGGCAGAAGAAATCCAACCGCATTTGTGACCTGGGCAGCCATGTCTGGGACGAATGGGCAGGGGAGGATGGCACCATTGGCAAAGCCTACGGTTACCAGCTGGGAATCAAGCACCAGTATAAAGAGGGCATGTTTGACCAGGTTGACCGGGTGCTGTATGACCTGAAGCACAATCCCGCCTCCCGCAGGATTCTGACCAATATTTATAATTTTGAAGATCTGCATGAGATGAATCTCTACCCCTGCGCCTATTCCATGACTTTCAATGTCACGGGAGATACACTGAATGCCATTTTGAATCAGCGGAGCCAGGATATGCTCACCGCCAATAACTGGAATGTGGTGCAGTATGCGGTGCTGACCCATATGATGGCGCAGGTATCGGGGCTGAAAGTGGGGGAACTGGTGCACGTGATCGCCGACTGCCATATCTATGACCGGCACATCCCAGCGGTGAAAGCGATGCTGGAGCGGCCGGGATTCGATGCACCGGAATTCCACATGGACGAAAGCATCCGGGATTTTTATGCTTTCACCAAGGATTCGTTTCAAATGGAGGGGTATCAGTACCATCCTTTCGATTTTGAGATTCCTATGGCAATCTGAGGTGACCCATGGAACTGATCGTTGCCGTATATGATGATTGGGGCATTGGCCGGGACGGCACCCAGCCCGTTGCCCTCTCCGCTGACCGGAAATTTTTCCGTCAAACGACCCGGGGGGCAATGGTGATCGTGGGGCGGCGCACCATTGCCGATTTCCCCGGCCAGCAGCCCCTGCCGGGGCGGGTGAATGTGGCGCTCAGCCGAAGCAGTGGGGAGCTCCCCGGCTTTATCCTCTGCCGTAGCCCGGAGGAGGCGCTGGCTTTGGCGCAGGGAGCTGAGCGTGCATTCGTCATTGGCGGGGGGAGTATCTACCGCCAGATGCTGCCCCACTGCACCGGGGCATACGTGACCAAGGTGCATACCGTTCTTCCTTGCGATACGTTCTTCCCCAATCTGGATGATAACCCCCAGTGGGCACTGGAGCGGGTGATCCAATCCGGGGAAGAAAATGGGATTCCCTACGAGATGTGCTATTACCGCCGAAAATGAAGAGAAAAATGGTAAAAATGGAGGCCGCTTTTGCGGCCTCCAAAGTATTTAGGTGGGATCAGCCCCAAGGATTCTCGGTAGCGTAGGGCAGGGATTTGGGCTGATTATAAGCAATGTCCTGCACGCCGAAGTATTTCAGCACTTCGAACAGGGCTTTGCCGCAGTGGGCGAATGCCACGGCGCCATGGTGAGGATAGCGCTTCTGCACCA
>CAZTYB010000074.1:0-10143 GCA_964617595.1 uncultured Oscillospiraceae bacterium
GATATGTCCGGTATGCCCGGTATGTGTCTGCCCATTGCCGATGGCGGCATTGGATTCAACTACCGGCTGGGCATGGGTCTGCCGGATATGTGGGTGCGCACGGTAAAGGAGCGGAAGGACGAATTCTGGGACATTTTCAGAATGTGGTGCGAGATGTGTATGCGCCGCCCGGGTGAGGATACCGTAGCCTATGTGGAGAGCCATGACCAGGCACTGGTAGGGGACAAGACCATGATCTTCCGCCTGGCCGATGCCGCCATGTATACGGACATGAAAAAGGAAACCCACAACCCCACCATCGACCGTGCCATTGCACTGCACAAGATGATTCGCCTGTATACCCTGGCCGGTGGCGGAGAGGCATATCTGAACTTCATGGGCAACGAATTCGGCCATCCGGAATGGATCGATTTCCCCCGGGAGGGCAACGGATGGAGCTTCCATTATTGCCGCCGCCAGTGGAGCCTGCGGGATAATCCGGAGCTAAAATATCAGTGGCTCGGCCAATTCGACGAGGATATGATTCACCTGGCCAAGGAGTCCAATCTTTTCTCCATGCGCATGGGCGATCTGCGGCTGAAAGATTCTGACCGGCAACTCATCGTATTCTACCGCAAGGGGCTGCTGTTCGCTTTCAATTTCAGCCCCTGCAACTCCTATACGGATGTGGAAGTGCCCCTGCCTGCCATTGCGGATTACTCCGTGGCGCTGTGCAGCGACGACGGCAAGTACGGCGGCAATGACCTGATCGCCCACATGACCTACAAAGCCCAGGTGGATGAGCGGGGCAACTCTGCCATCAAGCTGTATCTCCCCGCCCGCACGGCGGTGGTGCTGAAAGAGCAGCCCATCTCCCTGGATAAGAAGCGCTCCGGAAAGAGCAAGTAATAAAGAAGATAATGTGAAATGCTGCGGCGGTAAGAATTTTCTTACCGCCGCAAAAACGTTCCGATTCAATTGTGTTCCACAAGCCACTGCATGGCCTGGCGGTAGCCGTCGAATCCCTGCCCCTTGATGGTGTGGCGGCAGGCGAACCCGGCATAGGAAATTTGCCGGAAATCCTCACGGGAATCCACATCGGAGATATGCACCTCCACCGCAGGGATGCCAACCGCTTTCAGCGCATCCAGAATGGCCACACTGGTATGGGTATAGGCGGCGGGGTTGATGACGATGCCGTCCACCTTGCCATAGGCGTATTGGATTTTGTCCACCAGGTCACCTTCGTGGTTGGACTGGTATTGCTCCATTTCCACGCCCAGCTCGTTTGCCCAGGTATCCAGCAGTTTCAGCAGTTGGGAAAAGCTTTGGCTCCCGTAGATATCCGGTTCCCGGATGCCCAGGAAATTCAAATTGGGACCATTGATTACCAGAATTTTCATATTTTTCCCTCCAAATGATTGCTTATTTCGGCCAACGTCTCTTGGATTGCGCCATCGTTGGAGATGATGCAGTCGGAAAATCGACGGTACAGGGGTTCCCTTGCCTGGTAGAGGACGGAGAGCTTCCCCCTTTGGGACAGGGGGCGGCCATCGGTGGGGAGCTTGGCCAGATCCCGGGTCAGCCAGAATATCGTCCCGTTCTGGTGAAGCAGGGGATAATTCCGGGACTGAGTGACGCAGCCGCCCCCGGTGGCGATAACCAGTCCGCTTCGCTTACCCAGTTCGGCCAGGGTATCCGTCTCCATTTGACGGAAAGCCTCCTCCCCATCCTGGGGGATGATGTCCGTGATTTTTCGTCCGGCGGCTTCTTCCAGCGCCTGATCGGCATCCACGAATTGCTTGCCCAATTCCTCTGCAAGGATTCGCCCCACGGTGGTTTTGCCGCAGCCGGGCATCCCGATGAGGATCAAATTCTCCATCTGATTGCTCAGGGTGTGATGGATGTCCTCAATGCAACGGTCGTCGATTTTTTGCCCGGTGAACCATTCGGCGCTTTCTTTCGCCTGAGCCACCAGCATCCACAGACCGTTGAGGGCAACCAGCCCCCTTTGCTCCGCATCCAGCAAAATTTTGGTGCGGGCGGGGTTGTAAACCACATCCAGCACCCCCCGTAATTTGGGGAAGAGGGACAGTTCCACGGGGCTCACCATGGTGTTCGGGTACATTCCAACGGGGGTGGTGTTCACGATGAGCTGGGCATCGGCATGGCGGTCGAGGTTGGTGTAATTGTTTTCCCCGGAGCGGGAGATGACGGTGACTCTCGCCCCCATTTCCTCCAGCACGGCTACCGCCGTGTTGGAAGCGCCCCCGCTGCCCAGAACCAGCGCTTTCTTGCCCCCAATGTCCAGGCCGCTTTTTTGCACCAGGTACCGAAAGCCAAAATAATCCGTATTGTGCCCGATGCGTTTTCCATCCCGGCGAACGATGGTATTCACCGCCCCCAGGCGCTGTGCCACGGGGGACAGTTCATCCAGATGGGGGATGACTTCCTTTTTATAGGGGATCGTCACATTCAGCCCGTTCCAGCAATCGCTTTTCAGAAACGCTGCCAATTCCTCCGGCTCTTTTTCAAAGAGCGTGTAAGAATAGTCGCCCAAATGGCGATGAATCTGGGGGGAGTAGCTATGCCCCAATTTCCGCCCAAGTAATCCGCACTGCATCAAACCACCTCAGTATAGCTTCCAAGATATTTGAATTCCTCGCAGAAATCGTCCAATTCGCACATAAGCTGGACGAATTCTTCGGAATAAATGGAGGTCTCCAAATCAAAATAGAACATGAATTCAAATTCCCGGTCGGGCAGGGGGCGGGACTCCAATTTGGTTACGTTGATGCCCAGGGTATACAGCCGTGCCAGCACCTTGTACAGGGCGCCGGGTTTGTGATTCAGGATCATCATGATACTGGTTTTGTCGGAACCAGGGTAGATTTCCAGATTCTTGCTGATGCAAATGAATCGGGTGCGGTTATTCCCCTTGTCCTGGATGCCGGAGGCGATATTCTCAAGGCCGTACAGCTGCGCACAGGAGCGGCTGCTCAGGGCGGCCACATCTTTGCGGCCGGAGGAAGCAACCATTTGCGCTGCCACGGCGGTATTCTCCACGGCCTTTACCTCCACGCTGGGTAACTGGCGCAGGAATCCGGCGCACTGGCTGATGGCCTGCTGATGGGAGTAGATTTCCTTGATATCCTCCAATTTGGTGCCGGGATTCACCAGCAGATTGTGGTCAACTTTCAGCCGGAAAGTGCGCACGATGGAAAAATGGTGCTGGATCATCAGATCGTACACCTGATTCACGGAACCGGCAGTGGAATTCTCAATGGGAAGAATGCCATATTGGCACATTCCCTGCTCGATGGCGGAGAAAACGGCATCGAAATTCTTGAAGTACATAATCATGGGGCTTTGGAATATTTTTTCGCAAGCCAATTGGGAATAGGCTCCCTCCACCCCCTGGCAGGCGACCATGGGGGAGCGGGGGAAGAGTTTTGGCGTATTTTCGATGGCCTGGGTGATTTCCTGGAAGAGGGGTGTCTGCTTCCCGTTGCATTTTGCCTGGTAACTGCGGCTGAGTTCAAAAATGGTGGAATAGAGACTGCGGGTATAGTCCGCCATTTCGCTGCCGGCTTCGGATGCCACTTCTTTCAGGATCTCCCGCTCCCGGGCAGGGACGAAAATGGGCAGATTCCGCTGGCGCTTGTAGTCGGCAACCTGAGCGGAGAGCTGCATCCGGGCGCAGAACAGATTGACAAGCTCATGGTCGATTTTGTCGATTTCGGTACGTAGCTCTGTGATCTCCATAGGGATTCCTTCTTTCTGGATGATGGTTTGTCAGAGGGAATTGGCGCTGAGCAGCAAATCAAATAGGGCGATGGCCGCCGCTGCTTCCACCACCGGCACCGCTCTGGGCACAATGCACGGGTCATGCCGCCCCTGGATGGTCAGATCCTGATTCTCTCCACGGCTGATACTGATGCTCTGCTGCACCTGAGCAATGGAGGGGGTGGGTTTGATGGCGACCCGGAAGAGCAGGGGCATTGCATTGGTGATGCCCCCCAGAATGCCGCCGCAATGATTGGTGACGGTGATGATTTCCCCATCCCGAATGCGGAAAGGGTCATTGTTCTGGCTGCCCCGCAAATTGGCGGATGCAAACCCGTCACCGAATTCCACCCCCTTGACAGCGGGGATACCATAGACGATCTGGGCGATTTTGCTTTCAACGCCGCCGAACATTGGCTCCCCCAATCCGGCGGGCAGTCCGGTTACGGCGCACTCTACGATGCCCCCCAAACTATCCTGCTGGGACTTGGTCAGGGCAATGGCGGCACGCATGGCATTGCCTGCGCCCTCCTCCAGCACGGGAAAATCCGGGGATACCCGGTCTAATTCCGGAGCCACGGGGTCAAAGGGACGGTCGTGCACATCGGCGATGGAGGCAATGTGGGCGGCGATGGAAATGCCCCGCTGCTCCAGCCACTGCTTGCACAGTCCCCCGGCGATGCACATTGGGGCGGTGAGCCGGCCGGAAAAATGTCCGCCTCCGGCGCAGTCCTGAAATCCCCGGTATTTGATCTGCGCCGTGTAATCGGCGTGGCCGGGACGGGGGCAATCTTTCAAATTGGAATAATCCCCTGAACGGGTATTGGTATTGGGAATGATGGCGGCAATGGGAGCGCCGCAGGTGTAGCCATCCAGAATACCGCTGAGGAATTCTGGCGCATCCGCTTCTTTTCGGGGGGTGGCATAATCCCACTGCCCCGGGGCACGGCGGCTGAGGAAATGCTGCAAGGCTTCCGGATCCACTGCCAGCCCGGCGGGGATGCCGTCCAGGGTCATACCGATGGCGGCACCATGGGACTGACCGAAAATAGACAATTTTAGATTTTTACCGTAGGTGCTGCTCATAATATCCTCCCAGTTTTTGGTAGATTTCGAAGAATTGGGGATAGGATTTGCTGACACATTCCGCCCCAAGGATCGTCACATTTTCTCTGCATACCGTGGCGGCAATGGCGGCTGACATGGCGATGCGGTGGTCATTGTGGGCATCCACGGTGCCGCCGGTGAGGCCGGTATCGTAAACGGTGAGGGTGGCCTCGTCCGCTTCTGCCCGCCCGCCCAGCGCCCGGAGCATCTCCATGACCGATTCTACCCGGTCGGATTCTTTCAGCCGCAAGCGCTGGATATTCCGGAAAATGGCACCCCGGTTGCAGGCGGCGACAACAGCGAGAATGGGAACCAGATCGGGGATATCCGATGCATCGATGGTGCATTCGCTCTTTAATTGGGGAAGAATGGCGGCCGCTGCCCGGTCACCCTGGGCGGAGCTTAGATCCAGTCCCGCAACCGTAATCTCATTGCCCATGGCCGCTGCCGCCAGGAAGAATGCGCCATTGCTCCAATCCCCCTCCACGGTGAGTGCCCCCGGGGAGCGGAATTTGTTCCCGCCCATAAGTGCGTAATGATGAATTTGCTGGCCAAAGATATCCATTGCCTGAATGGTCATATCCACATAGGGGGCGGATTCCAGTTTCCCCTGGATTTGAATTTGACTCTCCCCCTTGAGCAGGGCGCAAGCGAATAATAGTCCGGTGATAAATTGGCTGGAAACATTTCCGGCAATGCGGTATACCCCCGGCAGAAGCTGCCCACGGCAGCGCAGGGTGGATTCTGTTGGCCGGGAGAGCTGGCAGCCCATGCGCTCCATTTCCTCCCACAAGGGGGTCAGGGGGCGCTGAGGCAGCCGCCCCTCCATCCGGAACGTGGCATCCACCCCCAGCGCACCAACCACCGGGAGCAGAAAACGCAAAGTGGAGCCGCTGTCCCGGCAGGGGAGGATGGCTTCGGCGGGAATGGAGGCGGCGGGAGTGACGACATAGCCCTCGTCATTACGGGCAATGGTTACTCCCAGAGCACGCAGACAGGCAGCGGTGGCTTCAATATCCCGATTGGTCTCGGGGCAGATGATCGTTGTTTTGCCGTCGGCGAAAGCTGCACAAATCAGCAGACGGTGCGCCTGGGATTTGGAGGGGATGGCCGTTACCCGGCCGGATAATTTCCGTGGCGTGATCGTCATATCCATCATGCTAATCCTGCCTCAACAAAGGATTCCAGTTCCTCCACCGCCGTGGGGACAATGGTGCAGTTGCCAATTTCAGTGGGGACGATCAGGCTGACGGTGTCGCCGCTGCGCTTTTTGTCGGAGCGCATATATTGGCTCAATTCCTGAGCGGTGTATGTTGTAGAAATCGGGAGATGAAATGCCCGGATGGTATCGAGGATTGCGGCGCAATCTTCCCTGGAAAGCATCCCCCTCTTGCAGGCGGCACGGCTGACAATGGCCATGCCGATGGCCACTGCTTTCCCATGGGAAATGGCGAATTGGCTCTTTGCCTCCACCCCATGGCCGACGGTATGCCCCAGATTCAGTTTCATCCGGGCACCGGTATCGAATTCATCCTCCATCACCACATCCCGTTTCAGCTCCACGCATCGGCGGATGACCCACTCCCGGTCAAAATGCAAGCCGGTTTGGCTCAGATAATGGAAGAACTCCCGGTCGTAGAGAATGCCGTATTTGATGACTTCGGCGCACCCGTCGGAGAAAATTTCGGCGGGCAGGGTGGAGAGCGTATCGGTATCGCAGAGCACCAGGGCGGGCTGGCAGAATGCTCCCGCCAGATTCTTCCCGGCGGGCAGGTCAATGGCGGTTTTGCCCCCGACGGAGGAATCCACCGCCGCAAGCAGCGTGGTGGGCACCTGGATAAAGGGAATGCCCCGCAGGAAAGTGACGGCGGCAAAGCCCGTCAGGTCACCGACCACCCCGCCCCCCAGGGCGATCAGCAGATCGGCGCGGGTGAATTGATGCTGCGCCACAAAATTGAGTAAATTTAAATAGTTTTCCGCATTTTTGCTTTGTTCCCCGGCGGGGAAAACATAGCGAAATACCAGGAATCCGGCATCTTCCAAACTCTTTGCGGCGGCCTGCCCATGCAGGGGGAAGACAACGCTGTCGCTTACGATGCAGACCTTTGAAGCTTTTGAGATTTTCCTGGCTTCCTGCCCAAGGGTGGATAGCAGCCCGGAGCCAATGAGAATATCGTATTGCCTGGAAGCGGATACGGTCACTTTTTGCATCCGTCTACCTCCTCTTTGCGTTTTTTTCCCTCGTCCAGCAGATCGAATAATTTTTCCTCGTCCCGGGTTTCCAGCGCATCCCGGTACTGCTGCAAGCTGGCGATATACTGATCCAGCTCGTAGAGAAGATTATCCCTGTTTTCCAGGAACAGCTCCGTCCACATCCCTGGATTCAGCCAGGCGACCCGGGTTAGATCCCGGTAGCTTCCGGCGGAAAATCCCCTGTGATGCAGGGCGGTGGGGGATTTGATGAAGGCATTGCTGAGAATATGGGGCATTTGGGAGGTAAAGGCAATCATGCGGTCGTGCTCTTCTGCCGTGGTTACGGAGAAGAAGCCAAATCCGCAGGGCTCCAGATAGTCTTTCACCCGTTGCAGCAGCGCCATGTCGTCATATACCGGGGGCACCAGCACCATGGGAGCCCCCTGGAACAGATTCGCCCGGCTGTATTTGAACCCGGAAAACTGAGAACCCGCCATGGGGTGCCCACCGACGAAAGTGAAGCCGTATTCTTTTGCAAGGGGGAAGCACCGGGCGCAAATGGACTGCTTGGTGCCGCAACAATCGATCACCAGTGCATCCGGGCGAATGCCCCCGGCATTTTCCTCCAGCCAGGCGGCGCTCCCATCCGGGTAAATGGCCAGCAGAAGCAGGTCACACTGGGGGATGGTTTCCTCATCCAGTTTCCCGTCCACTGCACCGGAGAGCATGGCAAAGGCCAGCATTTTTTCGTCCCGGTTTTTGGCGTATACGCTGTGCCCTGCCAGCTTGTAGGCTCGGGCGAGGCTCCCGCCAATCAGTCCCAACCCAAGGATTCCAACTGTCATACCATTACCTCACGAATCTGCATGACTTTCCGGCTGACCTCTGCAAATTGCGCCGGGGTCAGGGACTGGGCACCGTCGCACAGAGCGTGCTCCGGGTCATTATGTACTTCGATCATCAATCCGTCCGCACCGCAGGCGGCAGCGGCGCAGGCCATGCTGGGCACCAGGCGGGACTTGCCCGTGGCGTGGCTGGGATCGATGACCACGGGTAGATGGCTCAGCTCATGGAGCACCGGCACGGCGGATAAGTCCAGGGTATTCCGGGTGTAGGTTTCGAAAGTGCGGATGCCCCGCTCACAGAGGATGACATTCTCGTTCCCTTCGCTCATGATGTATTCTGCGCTCATCAGCAGCTCCTGCAAGGTGTTGGCCAAGCCACGCTTGAGGAGGATGGTCTTCTTTGTTTTGCCCACTTCTTTCAGTAGGTCAAAATTCTGCATATTCCGGGCACCAATTTGGATCACATCCACATCGCTGAATAGATCGAGGGTATTGATATTCATCAGTTCCGTTACAATGGGCAAACCCGTGGCCTGCTTGGCTTTCAGCAGTAGCTTTAGACCCTCTTCGCCCATGCCCTGAAAAGCATAGGGGGAGGTGCGGGGCTTGAATGCACCGCCCCGGAGGAAATTCGCTCCCGCTTCTTTTACCGCCTGGGCAACGCCAACCATCTGCTCCTCGCTCTCCACGGAGCAGGGGCCTGCGATGAGACCAAAATAACCGCCGCCGATTTTGGAACCGCCGGCTTCGATGACGGAATCCCGGGGATGGAATTTTCGGTTCGCCTGCTTAAAGGGTTCCGATACCCGCTTGACACTTTCCACGATTTCCAGACTGTTCAGCAGTTCCATGTCCACCCGGCTGGTGTCGCCGATCAGGCCGAGAATGGTGACTTCCTTGCCCTGGGACAGGTGCACGTCCAGGTTCATGGTTTTCAGCCAGTCTACCAGGTGATTGGTTTGGTCGGGGGTCGTTCCGTGTTTCAGTATGGCGATCATTCTTACCACTCCTTACAAAAATAGCGCCGCACGGCGAATCGTGCGGCGCTTTGGAAAATCTTTGCCTTTGTTGCAGGCTTGCAGCACAAATCGCTATTACTTTTTATTGAAAAAAGTAATAGTAATAAAAGGAGAACTGTGCAGCAGCGTTCATGATACCCATGATTCTGGCCTCCAAAAACAACTTGTATGCATCATAGCACCATCCACGGCAAAATGCAAGCTTTTTTTCACAAAAGATGGACAATTGTTTGCGGGAGCAATACAGACCTGGTGCCCAGATCCCGGCATCAGACCTCTGCCAGCCCCGCATCCACCATTTTCTGCAAACTCATCAGGATGCCCAACTTTGCGTGGCACCAGGTAAGCCCACCCTGGAAATACACGGCGTAGGGGGGACGGATGGGACCATCGGCGGACAGCTCGATGGAACTGCCCTGAACGAAAGCGCCGGCGGCCATGATGACCTTGTCATTGTATCCCGGCATATCCCAGGGCAGGGGATCGGCATAGGAATCCACCGGGGCGGCGGCCTGGATGCCCTTGCAGAAAGCGATCATGCCCGCTTCGCTGCCCAGCTCCACCGCTTGAATGATGTCGTGGCGGCTCTCCGTGGCGTTGGGCACGCACCGGAAGCCCAGGGGTTCATACAGATTGGCGGCAAATACCGCACCCTTTTCCGCACCGGCCACCACCGTGGGAGCAAGGAAGAATCCCTGATACAGTGCGGGCATCAGACCCAGATTTGCCCCCACTTCCTGCCCCAATCCCGGGGCGGACAGGCGGAAAGCGCACCGGCGCACGCATTCTTCCGTGCCGCAGATATATCCGCCGATGGGCGCAAGGCCACCGCCGGGATTCTTGATCAGGGAGCCCACAGTCATATCCGCTCCCACATCGGACGGTTCCCGGGTCTCCACGAATTCGCCATAGCAGTTGTCCACCATCACCAGAACATCCGGCTTAATGGATTTGCAGAAAGCGATCAATTCCCCAATTTGCTGAACGGAGCTAGTGGGGCGGGTGGCGTACCCCTTGCAGCGATGGATCGAGCTGCGCTAGGTCTTGGGATTGATGGCGGCTCGGATGCCATCATAGTCGAAGCTCCCGTCCGGCATTAAGTCCACCTGGCGGTAGGCGACCCCGTACTCCGCCAGGGAGCAGGGGCTGGGGCGGATGCCGATGACCTCTTGCAGCGTGTCGTAGGGTAGCCCCACCGGAGAAAGCAGCTCGTC
>CAZTYB010000075.1:0-9672 GCA_964617595.1 uncultured Oscillospiraceae bacterium
AACAGCTCAAAAATACCAACGACACTCCCCCTGTCGGCCTGTTCGGCCGACATCCCCCTCAGAGAGGGGGACAAGGGCGCTACCGTATCGAACCTTAAGTTGATGACATTGTGGGGTATCCCCGGGGGTGAATCCAAAAAATCAGAACAGAACGTATCCCGCCACGGCGATGAGCACCAGCATCACCGGGTAAACACAATAGCGCAGGGGGCGGGGAGTGGGGCGCTGGGTGCCATTATAGAAATAAGCGGGGAGGAAACCAAAGGGAGCGAAGAGGAAGAGCATATTCCCCATCGTGCACAGCAGCGCTGCGCAGATACCGGCGAAATAGCTGATGGTGGGCTTGCGCCGGGTGAGCCACAGGACATAGCAGATCAGCACCATGGGGATGCCGTATTCCGCCCCCAGAATCACCGCCCACAGGACAGCCGCCACGGGGGCAACGATCTTCACGGCGATGCCCTTGGCATTGGCACCGGGGAAACTGCGCAGCAGATACAGCATCGCAACGCTCAGGGCAACGCCCCAGACGGGGTTGTGGAGATCCGATTCCCAAATTTTCCCGGTACGGGCGAGATGGTAGGGAATTTCACTGGCCAATGCCAGGATCACCAGGCGCAGGAAATAGCGCTTGACGCTGGAAGTGCGCTGGAACCCATCCAGGGTGAGGACGGCGAAAATGGGCACGGCCATGGCCTCGATGGCTCGCAGGACGATGGCGGCAGTTGCGGCATTCATGGCGCTGTCCGAGGATTCCAGCAATTGCTGCAAATCCGTCCCGACGGTCATGCCCAGCACCCGGCTCTGCAAGATGCCAACGCTGAGGGTTCCCAGCGCCATGAGGATCCACCCCACGATCAGCAGGGTGTTCCGGTCGAAGCCCCGCTGGCGGGGGGCAGAGAGTCTTTCTTCCATTGCTTATTCTCCTGTTGCTTTGCTGACCAGCACCGCCACGGCATAGGGGGGCAGGGTCAGGGTGGTTTCATTCTGCGTTACTTCCCCGTCGTCCACCGTCAATGTGCCCCCAAGGGCGAAGTCGCTGTAATCCGTCAGGTCGCAGACGGCATCACTTGTGCCGATGTTCATGAGGATGATGGCACAGTGGCCGTTCCAGGTCTTCCGGGTGGCGCTGACGGTTCCGGCGTTCAGTGCCGTCTCCGCCGTGGGGACACCGTGGGAGATCACGGGATTGGCATTGCGCAGGGCAATCGCCCGGCGATAATAATGATAGATGGAGTTCCCGTCCGCCGCCTGTTCCTCTAGGCTGCCCAGGGGGTACACCTCCGGCAATTCGCATTCCGGGGGCGGGTTGGTCACGCCCTCATCCCCCCGGAGGTTCCAGAGCATGGGGGCACGTTTGCTGGGGTCGTTACCGCTGCCGGGCATCCCCAATTCCTCCCCATAGTAGACGAAAGCGCTGCCGGACATCATCAGGTTCATGGCTCCCGCCAATTTCATAAGGTTTTCGTCCCGGCTGCAAAATCCGGCGATGCGCCCGGTATCGTGATTGGACAGAAATGGGGCATCGATGAAATCGGGATTGGAGGCAGCGTAGGCGGCGTAGGCTTTCTCCTGAGCGGTAGCGAAAGATTTCACGATTTTCTCATTGTCCGCTCCCCGGAGGACAGCGGTGATCTTGCCGTTGCTATCGGCGAAAGCGAAATTGAAGAGACTGGTGATGCCGCTGGAATAATATTCGGCGATGGTTTGATAATTCTCCCAAACTTCCGCAACCAGATAAGCATCCGGGTCGATTTGCTTGGCCGACTCCGTCAGGAACCGCAGAATCTGGATATTGTGCCCGGCATCCCCGGAGAAATATTCCTTGGCGGCATCCAGCCGGAAGCCGGATACCCCCTTGCCCATCCAGAAAGCCATGATATCCTGGATCTCCCGGCGCAATTGTTCATTGTCCAGGTTCAGGTCAGGCATCCCCGACCAGAATTTCCCCTCGTAATACCAGCCGTTCCCGATGGAATAATAGGTATCGTTCTTCTTCTCCCGGGTGAAGAAATAGTAGTCTGCATAGGGGCAGATTTCCAAATCCGGCTCCTGTCCCTCATCCAGGGACTGCAAATATGCTTTCGCCTCCTGGAACCAGGGGTGATCCTCGGCGCTATGGTTCAGCACCAGGTCAAGAATCACCTTGATGCCCCGGCTCTGGCACTGAGCCATGAGATTCTCGAAATCCTCCATGGTGCCGTACTGGGGGTCGATGGCGTAGTAATCGGTCACGTCATACTTGTGATAAGTGGGGCTGGGGTGGATGGGCATGAGCCAGATGCCGGTAATGCCCAGTTCCTGCAAATAGTCCAGTTTGGAGGTGACCCCGTTCAGGTCGCCGATGCCATCGCCGTCACTATCGCAGAAAGAATAGACGAAAATTTCGTACCAGGTGCGGTAATTGTCGCCGGTGTCCGCAACTGTGTCGCTGTAACGTACCAGCTCAGACTGCACGTTCACCCCCGACGAATCGGGGGTGAACAGATTGCATCCAATGCTCAGTAGCATCACAGCGGCCAGCAGCAGGCACCCGAATCGGGTAAGCTGCTTCATAGATGAATTATCCTTTCACGCCGCCAGCCATGGCTTCCTGATAGAAGCGCTGGGTGAGAATGTACAGAATCGCAATGGGCACGGCCACCAGAACGGCACCGGCGCAGAAGCGAACGAACCAGGTGTCCACGTACTCTTTCTCCAGCATATTGAACAGACCGATGGAGACCGTCCAGTACTTATCCTTGGTGCCGGTGATGACCTTGGCGAAGATGAAGTCCATCCAGGGTCCCATGAAAGAGGTGATGATCTGGTAAACGATCATGGGCTTGCACAGGGGCAGGGTGATGCGGGTGAAGGTCTCCCACCGGGTTGCGCCATCGATATAGGCGGCCTCGTCCAGGGACTTGGGGATGGTATCCATATAGCCCTTCATCACGTAGAAGCCCGTGCCCGCACCGGAGGAGAAGCAGATGATGAGAGAGAGGTAGATCTTATCCCCCTCGGTCATGCCCAGGGCTTTCAGAATGAAGTACACAGCCACCATGGTCATGAAGCCGGGGAAGAGGGTGATGACCATAGCCATGTTCATATAGGGCTTGCGCATCTTCCATTTCAGGCGGCTGGTGCAGTAGGAAACCGCCAGCACCAGGAACGTGGAGAGGATGCAGCTGCAAGAGGCAACGAAGAGGGTGTTCAGGAACATCCGGGGGAAATTCATCACGGAGAATTCGGTGAACAGCGCCTTGTAATTATTCAGGGTATAGGCCTTGGGCAGGAACGTATCGATGAACTGACCCTTGCCATCCCGGAACGACTGCATGATCAGCCAGAAGAAAGGCAGCAGCCAAACGATACACATGATGGTCAGGAAAATATAAGTCAGCACATCGAATGTGACACGGCGCGCTTTCATGCCGCCGGTTTTTTCGTGGTCAACCAGATTCTTTGCCATTACTTGAACGCCTCCTCATCCTTGTAAGATCCGCTGGAGCGGTAGGTGATCAGGGACACCACCGACAGCACCACGAACGTGAAGATACCGATCACGGCACCCAGATTGTACTTCTGCTGATCCACGGACAGCTTATACAGCCAGGTGACCAGAAGATCCGTATCGCCCGCAGACATACCCACCTGGAGCGGCTCGCCACGGGTGAGCAGATAGATCACGTTGAAATTATTGATATTGCCGGTGAACTGAGTGATGATATAGGGGGTCATCACGAAGATCATATAGGGCAGGGTGATGTGGGTGAACTGCTGAACGGCGTTGGCGCCATCGATGGTGGCGGCCTCGTACTGCTCGGCGGGGATATTCTGCAAGATGCCCGTCACCTGCATGATGGTATAGGGGATACCCACCCAGCAGTTGACGATGATGACCATGACCCGTGCCCAGGTGGTATTGGTCAGGAAAGGCAGAGCCTCACTGATGATCCCATTGGACAGCAGCAGCCGGTTGATAATGCCCTGGGGCTGCATCATGGAGCGGATGACCATGAGGGAGACGAACTGGGGCACGGCAATGGTAATGGACAGGCACCCACGCCAGAACGCCTTGCCCTTGACGGACTTCCGGCCAATGATGATGGCCACGAAAGTACCCAGGAAGAAGTTCAGGAACGTGGCGAAGAACGCCCACACCACCGTCCAGGTAAGGACACTGCCGAACTGTTTACCGATATCGGAGGAGGAATTCAGGATGTCCTTGAAATTCTTCAGCCCCACCCAGTCGAAGAGTACCAGATGGCTGCCCACCTTAGAATAGTCGGTGAAAGCCATGCACATCATGTAAACCAGGGGCAAAATGGTGAACGCCACCAGCAGCGCAGTAGGGGGAGTCATGAGCAGCTTGTGGATATTCTCATCCAGCAGCGACTTGAGATCATCCCGGAACGTGACCCGGTAGCCGGCATCTTTCAGGCATTTTGCCTTGTAACCGCTGCGCACGCTGGCACGCCAGATCACGATGCCCAGAGCCAGCAGGAAAATGCACGCCACGCCATAGAGCAGTATCAGCTGGGAACGGTCACCGATGACGTATTCATAGATGCCCTCGGCATCGTTCCATATTTCCTGGTCTTCCAGATCGCCCAGGCTGGGCAGCATGGAGATCCAGTGGAAGCCCCCCTGGGGCATCAGCATAAAATAGAGGATGGCAATTTCAATCGCCAGGAAGATCAAGCCCTTTGCCACCTGGCCGCAGACGATGTTGGCCAGACCCATCACGATGCACGATGCCCAAATCAGGGAGCCGCCCTGATTCAGTGCCGTGCCCAGGCCGCCCTGGCCAATATTGCGGGGGGCTGGGTCTTTCTTTGCCAATGTGTTAACCACGTTATCAGCTCCTTCTTTCATCTCTTCGGAACCAAAAAATCCCAGAGGCCGATGCCCATACCGACTCCCTTGGGGTCGCCATGGGCGCTGGCCCCTGGGTTTTGTTCCGAATGGGAAAAAGGCGACAGCCGCAGTGGGCTGCCGCCTTTCCATTGGTTTCTTGGTCAGAAAGGGAAATTACAGGCCGGAATCGTTCAGGCCAGCGTTCCACTTCTCGGTGATCTCAGCAGCGTTGTCGGCATTGATCTCACCGTTGGACAGAGCCTTGCCCATGGAATCAGCATTGTTCCAGTAGGTGCCCATCTCGGGGATGGAGGGCTGCAGCTTGGAGGTGTTGGCGATGGTGTCATTCTGAGCAACGGCAGCGGGCTCGCTGTCATAGTTGCCGGAAGCCAGCAGGCTGGTGGAGCAGGGGATGACACCGCCGTCACGCAGCTGATAGTGCAGATCCTGCATCTCAGCGGAGCCCAGCCATGCAGCCAGAGCGGTAGCAGCCTTCAGGTTAGCGGAGTGGGGGTTAGCGGCATAAGCCTTGGAGCCAGCGAAGGAGCACAGCTGATGCTCTTCACCGTCGATGGTGATGCAGGGCAGCTGAGCAGCGGCGTAGTTCTCGCCCAGAGCTTCCTTAACAGCGGAAGCATCCCAGGTGCCGGAGAAGATCGCCTTGACGGAGCCGTCACGCAGGCCGGACAGGCCAGCGCCGTCGGCATCGTTGATCATCTTGCCGGAAGCCAGAGCCTCGGCAACGTAGGTGGTAGCCTTTGCACCGGCTTCGCCGCCGAAGACAACGCCGGCCTCGCCATCGGTGCCGTCACCGAACATGGTGCCGCCAACAGCGTAGTAGAAAGCGGGCAGATACCAGGTATTGGTCACGGGGAAAGCAACAACGCCCTTTTCCATCATGGCATCCAGGGACTTGATGTCCTCTTCGGTGTAGACGGAGGAGTCATAGTACATGAACCAGGTGTTACCGGTGAAAGGAACGCCGTAAACGCCCTCGCCAGAGGTAACGGAAGCGATCATGGTCTCGGAGTTGTCGGCCTTGACCTGCTCCAGCACGTCGCCGCCCAGACGGGCAATGGCCTTGGCATCCAGCAGGGTGCCCAGCTGGTCGTTTGCGAAAGCATAAACGTCGGCAGCAGCAGCGGGATCCTTGGTCACGTTGGTGCCGGCATCGCCCTCAGCGCAGACCTCGAATACGAACTCCAGGTTCCATTCGGGATGGGCTTCGGCGAACTTAGCGGTAGCGACCTGCAGGAAGCTTTCCTCAGTCGCCTGATCTTCAGAAGGTCCCCAGACCTTCAGGGTGATGGTCTCGCCCTCGGCAGCGACAGCCATGGCGCACAGGCTCATGACCATAACAACTGCCAGCAGCATGGCAATTAACTTTTTCATGTGTTCTCCTCCTAAGTAATTTGGAAAATATGCAAAATCGGAGTTGCCTCCGGTGATGCCAGTGGCGGTTCTTTCCCCCCAAAGGGGAAAGAAAAGAGGGTATACCCTCTTGAGCGAAACGCAACGAAGTTTCGGTAAGTTTCGCTATACTCATTTTACGCTTTTCTTAATTTCCTGTCAAGTGATTTTTAATTCCCAAAGGGGATTCTCTCTTTTCACCAAAAAAGCGGAAACTTTTTATGCACAGTGCCCAAAATTGATTTTCTCCTGGAAATATTTTTCGTTTTCACGAAATTTTACGAAACATTTATTTGCAATTTGGAAAATCATGGCGTATAATCGGATATCATCAAAGAATTGACAGGAGGTGACGGATGTGGCAACCATGGACGATATCGCCAAGCGCCTGGGCATCACCAAGGGCACCGTATCCAAGGCATTCAGCGGTGCCGGGGACGTGAGCGAGAGTATGCGCCGGGCGGTGATGGAGGCCGCCGTGGAGCTGGGCTACACCCGCCAGATGCGCTCCTGGGAAGCGCCGAAAATCTGCGTATTTATTGAGAATATGGCCTATGCCCATCCCAGTGACTTCGGCTGGGATCTGGTGACGGGGCTGCGCAAGCTGGCCGAACCCGACGGGTGCAAGGTGGATCTCATCCCCCTGAGCGAAGAATTGCAGCAGCAGAATCATTATGACGAATATATGCTGCAATATAATTATCAGGGGGCGTTCGTCCTGGGTATCACCCTGGGGGAAGCATGGATGGAGGAATTCAAAACCTGCCGCACCCCCACGGTACTGCTGGACAACAGCACCCAATACAATCCCATGGTGACCCATGTGGGCATCGACAATGACGAGGCCATGGAGTCCGCCATCCTGCGGCTGAAAGAGCTGGGGCACACCCGCTTCGGCTATATCGGCGGCGGCCTTGGCTCGTATATCTATCAGGAGCGGCACTCCGCTTTCTACCGTGCTCTGCGCACCCATGAGCTGGAAGTTGACCCCCTGCGCACCGGTTGCTCGTACCATTCGGAGGAATGCCTGAATGTCCACCTGCCCCGGCTGCTGGAACGGGGGTGCACCGCCATCCTTTGCAGCCACGATCTTCTGGCACTGGAAGTGATGGAGCGGTGCAAGGAACTGGGGCTGAATGTCCCGGGGGATATCAGCATCCTGGGCATTGACGACCTACCCATCTGCCTGGAGAGCAGCCCCACCCTCTCCTCCATCCGCCAGGATCGGATGGAGCTGGGCAAGAGCGCCTACTACGCCCTGACCAGTCAGCTGCACCATATCCAGATCAGCTGCCTCAAGCTCCATCCGGAGGTCATCCTCCGCCAGTCCGTTGGCAAAGCCCCTCAAAATTCACCAGTTCCAGTGGGAGGCGAAACGCCTCCCCTACGGTCTCGATTTTAGCGCAATCTGAAATCAACGGTCGTAGGGGACGGGTTTCCCGTCCCTCTTGCCTGGGCTTGCCGAATTCGTGCCTCCCCCACGGTCTCGATTTTGGCGCAACCCCAAGAAATCCACTTTATCCCCAAAAGTTATTCACACATTCCACAGCTTTATCCACAGGCTTCCCTGTGGATAATCCACAAGTACATATTTTCGAAATAAATCATTCACAATTTTATTTTTGAAAAATCAGGAGGAATTTGCGATGAAAGACATTGTAGCCGTTGGCGAGGTATTGATCGACCTGACCCAAAAGGGGAACGATGCCCAGGGAATCGGGCAGTATGCTGCCAATCCCGGGGGCGCACCGGCGAATCTGGCGGTGGCCGCCGCCCGGCTGGGGGCGCAGACCGCTTTCGTGGGCAAGGTGGGTGACGATGCTTTCGGCAGCTACCTGCGCACCGTGCTGGAGGAGAACGGCGTGGACACCGCCGGGATGCTCACCGACCCCAAAGAGCACACCACCCTGGCCGTGGTCAGCGTGGACGGGAGCGGGGAGCGGAGCTTCAGCTTCTACCGTGACCCCAGCGCCGACGTGAACCTGAAGCCGGAGGAGATCCCCCAGGCGCTGCTGAAAGATACCAGAGTGCTCCATTTCGGCTCCGTCAGCCTCACGGCGGAACCTGCTCGCAGCGCAACCCTCTACGCCGCCCGCACCGCCCGGGAAAACGGGTGTCTCGTCAGCTACGACCCCAATTACCGTGCCAGCCTCTGGCACAGCGAGGAGGAGGCCGTCGCCCAGATGAAAGCGGCGCTTCCCCTGTGCGATATCCTGAAAATCTCCGATGAGGAGCTGCCCCTGCTCACCGGCACCACCGACCCGGAGGCCGGTTCCGCAATGCTGGCCGGTCTGGGCATCCGGCTGATCTTCGTCACGTTGGGTGCAAACGGTGCTTTCTTCCGTCTGGGGGAGCAGACCGGGAGCGTGCCCGGCATCAAAGTCACCGTGGGGGACACCAACGGGGCTGGGGATACTTTCTTCGGCGCAGCGCTGTCTCAGTTGGTCAAGGAAGATCTGAATGCATTGACCCTGGAGCGCCTGGCGGAAATCGCAACTTTCGCCAATAAGGCCGCCGCCATCACCACCAGCCGTCACGGCGCCATCCCCGCCATGCCCACGCTGGAAGAAATCTGAGGAATTCTGCGTAAGGGACGGGTCGCCCGTCCCTTACGCATTTTAAATAGGTAAGTTGCAAAATTATTTTCCGTAGGGACATCCGTTCCCGGGTGCGTTGGATGGTTA
Organism: uncultured Oscillospiraceae bacterium; assembly: GCA_964617595.1. Classification (GTDB taxonomy): domain Bacteria; phylum Bacillota; class Clostridia; order Oscillospirales; family Oscillospiraceae; genus Faecousia. Next base: position 8,934 of record CAZTYB010000075.1, read on the forward strand.
GGACTCTGTCCCATTTCCGCATACCATTCAACGTACACAGTATAAACCGTTAGATTCGGACACCCCAGGAGGTGGTCCCTACAGTGCTGGTTTATCTTTTCCCATTCAATGTACCCGGATAAAACCGCAAAATAGGGGAGGCGAAACGCCTCCCCTACGGTGACGATTTCAGCGTAATCTTATGTTAACGACCGTAGGGGACGGGTTTCCCGTCCCTTTTGTGTGGGCTTACCGATTTACGCAACCACTCAAGGGAGGCGAAACGCCTCCCCTACAGTCACGGTTTTAATGGAATCTAAAAAAGCGCACCCCAAGGGGCGGGGAACCGCACCTTGGGGTGTCTTTGGGTTTTCGGGTATGGGTTTATTTCCAGGCGCTACTGCGTAGGTGCACAGTGCCCCTTAGAAAACACGTTTCTTCGCCAGCACCAGTGCGGCGGCCAGGAACAGCCCCAACGTTGCCAGGGATGCGGCTACGGCGATGGTGGCGTTCTCACCGGTCTGGGGGGAGTAGTCCAGCTCGTTGGTGGTGGGCTTGGGCGCCTGGGTGGGCTGAGAAACTTCCGTGGGCTTGGGTACCTCAGTCGGCTCGGGTGCCTCCGTGGGGTCAGGAGTCTCTGTCGGGTCAGGTGCCTCCGTGGGGTCAGGTGCCTCCGTGGGATCGGGAGCCTCGGTGGGATCCGGAGCCTCCGTGGGGTCGGGTGCCTCCGTGGGGTCGGGTGCCTCCGTGGGGTCAGGTG
>CAZTYB010000076.1:0-9574 GCA_964617595.1 uncultured Oscillospiraceae bacterium
AGTCCTTGTAGCGGACGGAGGTGTTCTTTGCCAGGATGGTAATACCCCGCTCCCGCTCCAGATCGCCGGAGTCCATCACCCGATCCACCGTTGCCTGGTTCTCACGGTAGATGCCGCCCTGCTTCAGCATTTCGTCCACCAGGGTGGTCTTGCCGTGGTCAACGTGGGCGATGATGGCGATATTTCTGATTTTATCCTGAGATGCCATAAATTGCTCTCCTTTTGTTTCGATATTCTTTACTCCAACAACTAAATATAGCACAATGGAATGGGAAATGCAATTCTTTTTGAAAAGGGATTTGGTAGATTTTTGCGCCGGAATTCCGGCTTTTTCAGGCAATTTGCAACAAATTTGCAGGATCGCCCGGGGACGAAAGAGCTCCCCGATTTCTCGGGGAGCTCTGAATGGGTCATTCTTCGTTTCCTTCCGGCGTTTGTTCCTCTTCGGGGGAATTGCGGAAGTAATCGCTTTTGACCAGGGTCACCAGGGAATGGAGGAAAAGCGCTCCCCCCACCAGGGCGAATACGATGCCTGCGATCAGGGTCACCGCTTTCCCGTCCCAGATGTGCAGCAGGTCATAGGCCAGGTATACCAGGTATCCTCCGCCCAGCAGCCGCAGGAGCAGGGAACCTTGGGGCGGATTTGAATTTTTCTTCATCAATGCTTCTCCTGTTTTTCTTTTCAGTCTATCATACTTTCGGATGCAAGGTAACCGCAATGGGAATCATTTTTCAGAGAGAAAATGATTCGATTGAAGAGCACTGCCAACTGCGGATTTATGATTGAGGTGAGATGTCGCCAGGAGCTTTGATGGGAATGCTGTCAACATAACAACTGTCAGGGCACAGATCGACTTTATTATTCCAAATAACGTTGCTGTCCACGTTCGGGTCAATGTCCCATGAAATACAGTGATTATCGTCCAGATATACTCTGCGGAAGTCTTCCAGGTTCCGGAATGGAGCAAAAACGGTGTCCGGCTGAAGAAGCGGAACAGCATTGTAAAGCCTCACTTCCCCGTTATCGAAACGAATTGTGAGGGTGAAGTCATCATTGGGGATCACTTCCGTAATTTTTTTTCGCCCGGAGGCAAAGTATTCTGCCATTTTGTGATCGTAACCTTTGCTGAGATAGTAATCAATTTGCTTCCCCATGAGATTCCTCCTTTTGGACATGCGAAGTTATTTCAATGGCTCTATTGTGAACAGTTCCTGTTTCCTGGTTGCCAATTCCCAGTTTTCCATGAGTTGTTCCTGGCGAAATGCAGCCCAGCCAAGAACCATTTTGAGCTGTTTGCCAGGCATCTCCCCCTCGAGAACTTCCAAATCGGTAATAGAAATCAAAACTTCTTCACCGCCATAGGTTGCGTGAAAATGGGGCGGCATATGGTCTGCCCAGTACATTGTGATTTTGATACCCCGGAACATTGAAATTGTTGGCATTTTTACCACTCCTCCCATAATGAATTATAGCGTGGTTTTGCACAAAAATCAACAACTGGTTTCGTATTGGAGACATCAGAAATGCCGCCAATCGCTCCGTTTGTTTCGATATAAAATTATCAAAATAGCATGAAAAAGGAGGGGTGGAGCGGGGCTGTTTTTAGCAATAATATACAAAAAAGTTGCTTCAATTTCTCATTTTGTCTATTTGGAAATTCTTGCGGTTGCGGATGAAAACTGGTATAATATGTGTCAATCAAGGAGCGCAGGGCACTGCGCTGTGGGAAATGGAGATGTATCTATGGGAGAATATACATTCCGGGGCGGTGTTCACCCGGCGGAGCGCAAGGAACTCACCTGTGACCGGCCGCCGGTTCCCTATATGCCAAAAGGGGATCTGGTCTTCCTGACCAACCAGCATATCGGCAAACCCGCCGCCCCCGTGGTGCAAAAGGGGGAGCACGTTCTGGCCGGGCAGCTGATTGCCCAGGCGCAGGGATATGTATCGGCAAATATTTTTAGTTCCGTTTCCGGTACCGTCAAGGCGGTGGAACCCCGCCCGGCTGCCGCAGGAACCATGGCCCAGGCCATCGTCATCACCCCGGATGGAGAAAATACCCTGGCCGAGGGTGTGGGGCGGAAAGACAATACGGACGTTCTGACCAACCGTGAGATATTGAAGCGCATTCAGAATGCGGGCATCGTGGGCATGGGCGGTGCGGGCTTCCCCACCCATGTGAAGCTGTCGGTGCAGGAGCCGGAGAAGATCCAATATGTCATCGCCAACGGCGCAGAATGCGAACCGTATATCACCTGTGACGATCAGTTGATGCGCAACTGCGCACCGGAGATCATCGGCGGAATGGAGCTGTGCCTGCGGCTGTTCCCCAAGGCGCAGGGGGTTATCTGCATTGAGAATAACAAACCGGAGGCCATCGCCGCCATGCGTGCCGCCTGCTCCGGCCATAGCCGGATTTCCGTCATGCCTATGAAAACCAAATATCCCCAGGGGGGCGAGCGGTCACTGATCAGCGTGGTGGCTGACCGGCATCTAAAATTGGGGATGCTCCCAGCGGATGCCGGATGCGTGGTGGACAATGTGGCAACCATCCGGGCGATCTTCCGGGCGGTGAGCCTGAATGAGCCGCTGATGGAGCGCTCCGTCACCGTATCCGGGGATGCCGTGGCGAACCCCGGAAATTTCATTGTGAAAATCGGTACCCTCTGCCGGGAACTGGTGGAGGAATGCGGCGGCTGGAAAGAGGGAATCGCCCCCCAGAAAGTGCTCTCCGGTGGCCCCATGATGGGCATTGCCCTGGCAACCCTGGACGTGCCCATTTGCAAGGGCAGCAACGCCATCACGGCGCTGCGTATCGACCCCGTCTCCGCCGCACCCATGACCGCCTGCCTGCGCTGCGGCCGGTGCAACCGGGTGTGCCCCCTGGGGCTGTCCCCCCAGCTGATGCAGGTCGCCGCTCAGCGGAAGGACTATGACCGATACGAAAAGCGGCTGTACGGTCTGGAATGCATCGCCTGCGGCTGCTGCACCTATATCTGTCCCGCCAAGCGGCCACTGATGCAGCTGTTCAAGGTGACAAAGGCTGAGATCATGGCCAATAAGAAGAAATAAGGGGGGTACAAAAATGAGTGAATTACTGCATCTTTCCAGCGCCCCCCACGACCGGGGCAGCCTCTCTACCAAGGCGGTCATGCGGGATGTGCTGATTGCGCTGCTGCCCACGGCTGCTGCCGGTGTATGGGTGCACGGGTGGTACGCCGGATTCATCATGCTGGTGTCCGTTGCTGCCGCCGTGGTTACGGAGTATCTGTTCAACCTGGCAACCAAGCGGGGCAATACCATCGGCGATGCCAGCGCCCTGGTGACGGGGCTGCTGCTGGCGCTGACTCTGCCCGCTACCGTTCCGATCTATATACCGGTGCTGGGCTCGGTATTCGCCATCCTGGTGGTCAAGTGCCTGTTTGGGGGCTTGGGGCATAATATTATGAACCCGGCCTTGGCCGGACGGAGCTTCCTGCTGATCTCTTTCGGGGCGGCTATGACCGGCTATACTTTGGACGGTGTTTCCTGCGCCACACCTCTGGCGGAGCTGGCCGCCGGGGGGAATATCAACCTGCTGGATATGCTCCTGGGGCGCACCAGTGGCGCCATTGGCAGCTCTGCGCTGGGGTTGTTGGCCGGTGGCGTTTTCCTGCTGATCATCGGCGGTATCACCTGGGAGATTCCCACGGCAACCATTGGCTCAACGGCGATTTTCCTGATTTTGTTCGGCGGCCACGGTTTCGACTGGAACTATCTGCTTACCCAGATTTTGGGCGGCGGACTATTGATGGCGGCTTTCTTCATGGCGACGGATCCGGTTACGGGACCGTCCACCACCAAGGGTCAGCTGCTGTATGGCGCCCTCACGGGGGTGCTGATCGGCCTGTTCCGGGTGCGGGGGTCTTCGGCGGACTCCACCACCTATGCGGTGCTGTTGGCCAATATGTTCGGGAATTTGATTGATGAACTGTTTATTCCCGTGCCCTATGGTTTCCGCATCCCCAAGGAATTCAAACGGGCGATTCCCAAACCCGTGATCATTCTTGTGGTGATCACCCTGATTGCGGGGGTTGCCTTAAGCGGCGTATACGTGATCACGGCGGACAGAATTGAAGAAAATCATGCCGCCACTGCGCAGCAAGCCTATCAGGCGGTGCTGCCGGAGGCCGCTTCTTTCCGGGGACTGACCCTGGAAGCGGAGGAGGAGACCTCCGGTACTGTGACCATCCAAGGGGTTTTGGAGGGGCTGAATGCGGAGGGCGACCCCATCGGCTATGCCATCCAGGTACATAACAGCCAGTCCTACGACGGCGGATTGACCCTGGTGGTGGGCATCCTGACGGACGGAACGGTGACGGGGCTGAATTTCACTGAACTCCACGAGACCGCCGGTATGGGTATGCGCTGCGGCGAGGCGGAGTTCATGAGCCAATTTGAAAATGTGCAGGTGGATGCGTTCGTATTGAACAAGGGCGGCGCTTCCGGCGAAGCGGGCAGCGTGGATGCTGTCAGCGGGGCAACGGTCAGCTCCACCGCCGTGGTGGAGGCGGTGAATGCCGCACTGGCATTCTTCGCAGAGAGATTGAGATAAGGGGGAATTCACCATGAAAGCATATCTGGAACGAATTTACAATGGCGTGGTGAAAGAAAATCCCTCTTTCATCCTCATGCTGGGAATGTGCCCCACCCTGGCCGTTACCACCTCCGCCATCAATGGCTTGGGCATGGGTCTGAGCTCGCTGGTGGTGCTGGTGGTCTCCAATGTGGTCATCAGTCTGCTGCGCAAGCTGATTCCGGACGAAGTGCGCCTGCCGGCGTATATCGTCATCGTGGCTTCTTTCGTCACCGTGGTGGAGCTGCTGATGCAGGCGTATATGCAGTCGCTTTATTCCGCATTGGGCATCTATATCCCCCTGATTGTAGTCAACTGCATCATCCTGGGGCGGGCGGAGGCCTATGCCTCCAAGAATCCGCCGCTGCTCAGTCTCTTCGATGGCCTGGGCATGGGGCTGGGGTTTACCGTGGCATTGGTGGTTATTGGATCCATCCGGGAGCTTTTGGGTGCCGGGAGCATTTTCGGCTACAGAATCCCCGGAGGATTGGAGCCCATCGCTTTCTTCGTCCGGGCGCCGGGGGCATTCCTGGTGCTGGCGGTTCTGATTGCGGTGATGAATGCCATCGGCATCAAGCACCGGGCGAATAAATTGACCCAGGGGTGCGACGGCTGCTGCGCCAGCTGCCAGTCTGCCTGCGACAAGAAGAGGGATGAAAAATGAAAAGTCTCATTATGATCATTGTGTCCACTGCGTTGGTGAATAACGTGGTGCTCAGCCAGTTCCTTGGCATTTGCTCTTTCCTGGGGGTGTCGTCCCAGAAGAAAGCATCCGTTTCCCTGGGGCTGGCGGTGATTGCGGTGCTCACCGTGTCCTCCGCTGTGGCCGGTGCGCTGTACCAGTATGTGCTGCTGCCCCTGGGGCTGGATTACCTGAAAACCATCGTGTTCATTCTGGTCATTGCGGCGCTGGTGCAGATGGTGGAGATGTTCTTGAAGAAGAATGCCCGCACTGTTTATCAGAGCCTGGGGATTTATCTCCCCCTGATCACCACCAATTGCGCCGTGCTGGGCGTGGCGCTGACCAATGTGCAGAACGGTTACTCCATTCTGGAGGGCACCGTGGCGGGCTTCGGCACCGCCGTGGGGTATACCATCTCCATCGTTTTGCTGGCGGCCATCCGGGAGCATATTGACGAGGATGCCGTCCCCGCCCCTTTCCGGGGGGCGCCCATCGTGCTGCTGTGCGCCACATTGATGGCAATGGCGTTCATGGGTTTCAGCGGCCTGAGCTGAGGAGGGACGATTATGGAAACGATCATTATTTCTACCATTGTGATCGGGCTGGTTGGCCTGATTTTGGGCGGCGCACTGGTTACCGCCAGCAAGAAATTCTATGTAAAGCCCGATGACCGGGTGACCCGGGTGCGGGAATGCCTCCGGGGTGCCAATTGCGGTGCCTGCGGCTATGCCGGGTGCGATGCCGTGGCGGAGGCCATGGTGGTGGGGGAAGCCCGTGTGGATGCCTGCCCCGGCAACAGCACCGAGAATATCGCCAAAATCGCCGCCATCCTGGGCAAGCAAACCGTTGACCAGGATCCCCAGGTGGCGTTCGTCCAGTGCGCCGGAACCTGCGGCGCAACCAGTCCCCGGGGGGAATACGTGGGCATCTCCGATTGCCGTGCCGCCATGTTGACGGGGCTGAATTTCAGCGGGTGCGCCTATGGCTGCTTGGGGCTTGGGAGCTGCGTGAAAATCTGCCCCCAGAGCGCCATCTCTATCTGTGACGGCGTGGCGGTGGTGGATCAGCGCAAATGTGTGGGCTGCGGCCTGTGCGCCAAAACCTGCCCCAAGGGCATCATCGGAATGCATGACCGGGGGACAAAACTGGCCGTCCAGTGCTCCAGCCGGGATAAGGGTGCGGCGGTGAAGCGGGTCTGCACCGCCGGATGCATCGGTTGTGGCATCTGCGCCAAGCAATGCCAGCAGGGGGCGATCACGGTGGAGAATAATCTCTCCCGCATCGATCCGGCGAAATGCATCGCCTGCGGAATCTGCGCCGAGAAATGCCCCACCAAATCCATCCGTTTTCTATGAAATTCTCCAATAAATCGCTGATGATCCTGATTTCACTGATTGCGCTTGTGTGCCTGGGGGCGCTGGCGGCGCAGTGCCTGTCTGCGCCCTCTGGGCAGCGGGTGCGCATCACGGTGGAGGGGCAGCTCTACGGGGTCTACCCCCTGGCGGAGGAAAGAAGTGTGCTGATTTCCCCCCCGGACGGGAGCTGGCACAATACCCTGATGATCCGGGAGGGAAAAGCGTGGGTGGCCGAATCTGACTGCGCCAACCAGATTTGTGTCAATACCCCCGCCCTGACGGCGGATACCGTTGGCGTGATCGCCTGCCTGCCCCATGGTGTGACGGTGGAATTGGAATAGGATAAGCTGAATGAGCTTTGCCAAATAAAGAGGCAGTTGACAAATGCAAAAAAAAGAGTACTATATAAGTGTAACTATATCTCAGTTACAAAGGCGGTGGAGGAATTGGGTAGTCAGCTTGAAAAAGCGAAGGAACGCCTAAAGGCGGAGCCTAACGATTATACTTTTTCAGAGGCAAGGTCATTATTGACCAATTTGGGATATACTGAATTTAATAAGGGGAAAAGTTCCGGATCACGGGTGATGTTTGCGAAAGATGGGGTAAAGATATTGCTGCATAAACCCCATCCTGGAAATGAGATGAAGCGCTACGCAGTTCGACAATTGAAAGAACAGCTTGAGTCGATGGGGGAATTGTGATGAAGAATGTACTAGAATACAAGGGATATCTGGCGAAGATCGAGTATGATGTTGAAGATAAAATCCTCTACGGAAAGGTAGAGGGAATCAAAGATCTCGTTAATTTTGAATGCGATTCCATGGACGGAATTGAACGGGAATTTCATTGCGCTGTGGATGATTATTTGGAAATGTGCAAAGAACTGGGAGAAAAACCGGATAAGGCTTACAGCGGAATGTTTAATGTTCGCATCAGTCCTATGCTGCACCGGGAGATTGCTTTAAAAGCGGCCGCTTCTGGGGAGACGCTTAATCGTACGGTTGAGAGAGCGATTACCAGATATGTTACTCCGCCGAATAATATTCGCCCATAAATCAAAAAGCCATCATTGCTCTTTGTTGAGACAATGATGGCTTTCACTGTTTTAATCAATTCTCTCCCCGTTCAGACCGTACTGTTCGCAGAAACGGGCGGCGAAGGATGGTTCTTCTCCGGCGCAGCGCAGATGGGTGACTTCGCCGAAAGCCAGGGTGCGGAAGACAGCGATGCCGGGGCGGCGCTCCTCGGTGACCACCGTGGTGACGGAGGAGGGGGCGGCGCATAGCCCGTGCCATAGCACCATGGGGGATACGTTCATCAGATGACTCAGCAGCACGCATTCCAGCCCAAAATGGCAGAACAGGACGATGGTTTCGCTGTTGCCCCGGGCGACCCGGTAGTGTGATCCCTCCCGCTCATAGCCATGGGAGGCAAGGAGCCGGTCGAAGCCGGAGATCACATCATCGTAATGCTGCTTTACGTTCCCGGCGGCCATTGCCTCCGGCTGGAACCACCGGTCACTATCCAGGAAGCGGGGGTCACTTAACCAGTCCTGGGGCAGCCAGTCCCAGCAGATGGAGTTCGCCTCCGGCTGATCGGGGCGGCGAATCTGGCAGGGGAATTCTCGTAGCCAGTCCAGCTCCGTGGCGGTGCGCCCCAGTTTGGTAAGGGTGAGGCTGGCGGTATCTTTCGCCCGGCCGAGGGGGGAGACATAGTAAGCCGCTGCCGGTATTTTCGCCAGCCAATGGGAGAGGAGCTCCGCTTCTTTCCATCCCGTTTCGGTCAAACTGTCCTTTTCGTAGTCCGGATCCGCATGGCGGACGATGAGCAATTTCATATTCAGCCCTCCGTATTCTTTCTGAGCGAATCATACCATGGGCGCATGGGAAAGTCAATTTCTTTCCCGGCATTGACAAGCGGGGGGAAATGTTTTATAGTAATATCCGTAAATTTATGCTTTCCCATCGCTATTTATGAGAAAAGGATCGGTGAATAATATGTACATGGATGATTACCGGCGCTGGCATTGCGCCCAGTTGGAAGACCCTGCACTGGTATCCGAACTGGACGGCATCGCCGGGAACGAGAACGAGATCAAGGAGCGCTTCGCCGTCTCATTGAAATTCGGAACCGGCGGCCTGCGTGGGGTGCTGGGTGCCGGAACCAACCGGATGAATATCTATGTGGTGCGCCAGGCGACCCAGGGATTGGCCAATTGGGTGAAGACCCAGGGGGGCAATCAGCTGGTTGCCATCTCCTACGATAGCCGGATCAATTCCGATATTTTCGCCCGGAATGCGGCCAGCGTGCTGGCGGCCAACGGGATTCGGGTGCGGATTTATAATACGCTGATGCCTGTGCCCGCTCTCTCTTTCGCTACCCGCTATTATGGTGCCAATGCGGGCATTATGATCACCGCTTCCCATAATCCCGCCAAATACAATGGCTACAAAGCCTACGGCCCCGATGGATGCCAGGTGACGGACAATGCCGCCGCCGTGATCTATGCCGAGATTCAGAATACCGATGTGCTCACCGGGGCGAAGTTTATGCCCTTTGACGAGGGGCTTTCCTCCGGCATGATCCAGTATATCGGCGACGATTGCAAGGAAGCTTTCTACAATGCCATCGAGTCCCGTGCCGTGCGCCCGGGTCTGTGCAAGACCGCCGGGCTGAAGCTGGTCTACTCCCCCCTGAACGGTTCCGGTCTGGTGCCGGTGACACGGGTGCTGGGGGATATCGGCATCGATGACATCACCGTCGTACCGGAGCAGCGGGAACCCGATGGCCATTTCCCCACCTGCCCCTATCCCAACCCGGAGATCTTCCAGGCGCTGGAACTGGGTCTCGCCCTGGCGAAGAAGAGCGGCGCCGACCTGATGCTGGCCACCGACCCGGATGCCGACCGGGTGGGCATCGCC
>CAZTYB010000077.1:0-8827 GCA_964617595.1 uncultured Oscillospiraceae bacterium
CCGGTGCTCTTCCAGTTTCAGTTTGATCAGACCGTTGGTCATGGCGGTGCCGTGGACGGGACAGACCACTTCTTTCATAAAATAGGGGATGGAACCAATGTGGTCTTCGTGCCCGTGGGTAATGAACATACCCCGCAATTTCTTGGAATTGGCGATCACATAGGAAAAATCCGGGATCACCAGATCCACGCCGTACATATCCTCATCCGGGAAACCAACGCCGCAATCGACGATGATCATATCCTTGCCATATTCCAGAACGGTCATATTCTTTCCAATTTCATCCAGGCCGCCCAGGGGAATGATTTTCAGTTTTTCTGCCAAAAAATAAAAACTCCTTTCGATGATCGTAAATCAATAAAATAATAAATTGAACACAAAAAGCAGGCAGCCGATTTCGGAAAATCCAGCCCTGAATCGCTTTCTCTTCCGGAAACGCCTGCGTATGTCTCAGTGTGAAGCCGGGGGTTATCCGCCCCGAATCGGAAGGCCGGGTCTGCCCACCCGCACCGAATGGTAGAAGTATACCACAGTTTTCCCGAAAAGTATACTATTATTTTTTTGACGGAAAAAGAAAGGGACATTTTTGCAGAATGTTTTGAATTTTCCTCCTCCGGAGCCGGAAAACTGTCAATAATAAATCTTGAATCAATGCAGGAGATTTGCTATAATGAAATGGAATATCCTGTATGAAAGCTTGCAAGGGGGACAGCGTGTGGATAAGAAGCTGATTCGGCTGTTTCGGCCATCCCGTGCCATCTATTATGTATTTATGATCACGTTCAGCATCGGCTCGCTGATGGTGGGTCAGTATCTGCTGGCTGCGGCGGAGTTGGCGGCAACCGGTGCTGCGTTCTTCGTCCATCTGAGCCATCAGCGTGCCAGCAATCGCCGCATCCGGCAATATTTACAGCGAGCGGCGGATACATTGGAGAGTACCGGTCAGGGGGCAAGTCCGTTCCCGGCGGTGCTGGTGCAGCTGGGGGACGAGAATGTGGTCTGGTGCAATGCCAAGTTCACGGAGCTCACCGGACTGACCCTCACCTCCGTCAATCATCAGTTGGCGGATGTCCTGCCCGGGGTGGACATTGATTGGCTGGTGGCGGGCAAAACCGAATGCCCCAGGGAGCTGAACCTGGGTGGCCGCCGCTACCGTCTGTTCGGCACGGCGGTAAAGGAAAAGAACGGCCCGGCGCTGGTGGGCGTGATCTACCTGAACGATTTGACGGAGCTCTACCAGGTGCGGGATGAATACATCCGCTCCCGTCCGGTGGTTTCCATCATCATGGTGGATAATTACGAGGAGCTGACCAAGAACTTGACCGAGGGCGCCATTTCTGCCCTGAGTGCCAAACTGAATGATGCCATCAGCCTGTGGACGGAGCCTTATCATGGATTGCTGCGGCGGTTGGAGAAGAACCGCTTCCTCTTCGTGTTCGAGAAGCGGGATCTGGAGGATGCCGTTGCCAATAAGTTCTCTTTGCTGGAGGATGTGCACAGCATCACGAATCCTTCCGGCCTGGCCGCCTCCGTCTCCATCGGATTGGGTGTGGACAGCAGCAGTTTTGAGGAAGCTTATGATTTCGCAGCTCTGGGCATCGAGATGGCGTTGAGCCGGGGCGGTGACCAGGCGGTGATTAAAGACCGGATGAATTTCACTTTCTTCGGTGGCCGCAGTGTGGAAGCGGAGTATACCAGCAAGGTGCGCTCCCGTGTTACCGCCAGCTCCCTGATGGCGCTCATCGGCCAGAGCAGCCGGGTGTTCGTCATGGGTCATGCCAATGCGGATCTGGATAGCTTCGGTGCGGCTATGGGCATCTGCTGCCTGTGCCGCAAAGCGGGGAAACCGGCGAATATCGTCATCGATCTAGAGAAAAATTCCGTGGGCAAGCTCCTTGCCCAGTTGGCAATGGTGCTGGAATATGACGGCGTGCTGATTTCCGGGCAGGAGGCCATGGTGGCCTGCGACAATGGGAGCATTCTGGTGGTGGTGGATACCAACCGCCCGGATCAGGTGGAGTGGAAGCCCCTGCTGGAAGCCATCCCCAAGGTATGCGTGGTGGATCATCACCGCCGGGCGGCGGACTATATCAGCCCCGTGGTGGTCAATCTCCATGAGACCTATGCCTCCTCTGCATCGGAACTGGTGACGGAGCTGATCACCTATGGTGTCGAGAGTAGCGACGTGCTGCCCATTGAGGCGAAAGCCCTGCTTGCGGGCATTTGCATGGATACCAAATCCTTTAATATGCGCACCGGTGAGCGCACTTTCGAGGCTGCTGCCGCCCTGCGGCGCATGGGTGCGGATACCACCGAGGTGAAATTGCTCATGCAGAACGATTTCCAGGAAACGGTATCCAAATACGACATTGTGAAATCCGCCCGGCTCTACCGGGAGGAATTGGCGGTTGCCGCCCTGAATTATCCGGCCAACCGCATCCTGGCCGCCCAGGCGGCGGACGATATGCTGAATATATCCGGCATTACCGCTTCCTTTGTGCTCTTCCCGGAGGATGGGCAGACCATCATCTCTGCCCGGAGCATTGGCAAGGTGAATGTCCAGGTGATTTTGGAATCCCTGGGCGGCGGCGGAAACGCCATGGTCGCCGGGGCTCAGCTGAAAGATACGCCGGTGAAAGATGCTCTGAACCGGCTGGTAGAATCCATTGATCAATTTTTCGAAGAATAGGAGATAAAGAAATGAAAGTTATTTTGCTGCAAGACGTGAAAGGAAAGGGTAAGAAAGGGCAACTGCTGGAGGTTTCCGACGGCTACGCCAGAAACTATATGCTCCCCCGGAAGCTGGCCATTGAGGCAACCGCTGATGCCATGAACACCAAGCGCATGAACGACAAGGCGACCCAGGAGCGCATCGCCCGGGAAAAGGCGGAAGCAATGGAGACTTCCAAACAGCTGCGGGAGCTGACCGTAGTGGTCAAGGGCAAGGGCGGCGGCGCCGGACGGCTGTTCGGTTCCATTACCAATCAGGAAATTGCCGATTCCCTGAAAGCCCAGTCCGGCATCACCCTGGATAAGCGGAAGATCGTCCTGTCCGATCCCATCAAGAACGTGGGCACCTATACCGTCACCTGCAAGCTGGGTTACGAGATCACTGCCCCGCTGACCGTAAAAATCGAGGAAGCTTAAGGTAAGCTCTGAATAAATCGCCTGCGCTGAACAGGAACCGTAAAAAGAAGGGAGAATGCCAAACATGGACGAAGAACTCTTATCCCGCCAGATGCCCCATTCTCTGGAAGCGGAGCAGGCTGTTCTGGGTTCCATCCTCATCGACAGCCGCTGCATCACCGATGTGGTGGGCACGGTAAAGCCGGAGGATTTCTACCTGGAGCAGAACCGGGAAATTTTCGAGACCATCTATACCATGTTCAATTTCTCCCAGACCATCGACCCGGTGACCGTGCTGGACAAGATGAAAGAACTGGGCTGCTATCATGACAATTCCCGGGACTACATCCTCCAGCTCATGGAGATCACCCCCACGGCTGTGAACGTGGGACGCTACGCCAAAATTGTCCAGGAAAAGGCCATGCTCCGTGGCCTGGGACAGGCGGCGAACGATATTTCCGAAATGGTCTCGGAACAGGTGGGTACCTCTCAGGAGATCCTGGAATCCGCAGAGAAGAAGATCTATGCACTGCGCAAGGGCGAGCGGGGGGACAGCCTGGAGCCCATCAGCCTCACCTTGCACAAGGTATTCGACCGGTTGACCGAATTGAGCCAGTCCGATTCCGCCATTCCGGGCCTGTCCACCGGACTGCGGGACGTGGATACCAAGATCAACGGCCTGAATAAGTCCGACCTGATTCTGGTTGCTGCCCGTCCCGCCATGGGTAAATCCGCTTTTGCACTGAATCTGGGGATGAATGTTGCCCGGAAATATGGCAAAACCGTGGCCGTTTTCAATTTGGAAATGTCCCGGGAGCAGATGGCCATGCGTATGCTGTCCAGCCAGTGCTTCGTGGATAGCCAGAAGATGGCCACCGGCAAATTATCCGAAGAGGAGTGGAGCAAGCTCTGCCTGGGCTCCGCCGCTCTGAGCCAGATGGATATTCGCCTGGACGACAACCCCTCCGTCACCGTTGCGGAGATCAACGCCAAATGTCGGCGGCTGGATAATCTGGGGCTGGTGATCATCGACTATTTGCAGCTGATGACCGGTTCCGGCTACGGCAAGAACAGCGAAAACCGTGTCACCGTGGTGGGCGAGATTTCCCGTTCCCTGAAAATTATGGCCAAGGAATTGAACATCCCCGTGATCTGCCTGAGCCAGCTGTCCCGTGCGGTGGAAAGCCGCACCGATAAGCGCCCCATTATGTCCGACCTCCGGGAATCCGGCGCCATTGAGCAGGATGCGGATGCCATTATGTTCCTCTACCGGGACGAATATTATAACCCCAACAGCGAGGATAAGGGAATTGCGGAATGCATCGTATCCAAGAATCGCCATGGCGAAACCGGCACGGTGAAACTGCAATGGATGCCCCAGTTCCAGTTGTTCGCCGACCGGGAGTGGAAGCATGCTGAATAAGCTCGGTGCCGCCCTGGGGGCGGAATGCGGCGTAATGCCCGGAGATATACTGGTGTGCGCCGTATCCGGGGGAGCGGACTCTGTTGCGCTCTTATTCGGCCTTTATTTACTGAAAGACAAGATGGGCTTCGCCCTTTCGGCGGCTCATTTCAACCATCACCTGCGGGGGACGGAATCCGACGAGGACGAGGCTTTCGTCCGGGATTTCTGCGCCGGATACCGGATCCCCCTGGCGCTGGGCGGGGCACAGGTGCAGCCCGGCAAGAAAGGGCTGGAAGCCGCCGCCCGGGAGGAGCGCTATGGATTCCTGCGTACCCTCCCCGGCAAGATCGTCACCGCCCACACGGCGGACGACAATGCGGAGACGGTGATCATGCATCTGCTCCGGGGGACGGGGCTGAAAGGATTGGGGGGCATCGCCCCGGTGAGCGGGAACCTCCTGCGCCCCATGCTGGGCATCACCCGGCGGGAAGTGGAACTTTTTTTGCAGGAATACCATCTGCCCCATCGGGAGGACAGCTCCAACGCAACCGATGCATTCCTGCGCAACCGTATCCGCCACGGCGTACTGCCCCTCCTGCGGGAGGAAAATCCCGGGGTCA
The DNA here is from genome assembly GCA_964617595.1 of uncultured Oscillospiraceae bacterium. Classification (GTDB taxonomy): domain Bacteria; phylum Bacillota; class Clostridia; order Oscillospirales; family Oscillospiraceae; genus Faecousia. Next base: position 5,152 of record CAZTYB010000077.1, read on the forward strand.
GCCTGGCCATTTCCGCCATGGCGCAGCGCCTGCGCCAGGATGAGGCATTCCTGACCGGGCAGCTGGAGCCGGGGATGCCGCCGGTGAGTCAGCTTCGCCGGATGCCCCCGGCGCTGCAATGCCGGTATGCAGAGCGATTCTTGAAAGATTGCGCCGTCGCAGAGCCGGAGCAGACCCATATCTCCAATCTGCTGGAACTGATTCAGAGCGACAAGCCCTCCGCCCGGATGGATTTCCCCGGCGGTGTGGTCATTGCCCGGGATTATGACCGGCTTGTCCGGCTGGATGCATCCCCGCCGCCCTCACCGGCGGCCATTCGGTTCCCGGGGGAGACGGTTCTGCCCCAGTGGGGCATCCGGATCCGGTGCAGCCTGACCCCCAATGGGGGAACCGGCGTGCGGATGCGGCCCGATGCTCAGGTACGCAGCCGCCGGGAGGGGGACAGCCTCCGCCTCAATGGCGGCACCAAGAGCCTGAAAAAACGCATGATCGACCGAAAAATCAGCGCCCCATCGCGCAGCCATATTCCCATTCTGGCCGATTCCGGCGGCGTGATTTGGGCGGGGCAGTTCGGCTTCCATCTGGATCGATTGGAAGCGCAGCCGGACTGCTATCTTCTTATTGAACCAATCGGCAATTCACATATCACCCAGGAGGAGTAGAAAGAAATGGATCAGGATATTCAGAAAATTCTTATTACCCAGGAGCAGATCGAAAATCGCATCTCGGAATTGGGTCAGGAGTTGACCCGGGAGTACGCCGGGAAGAACCCCGTGATCGTCGGCGTGCTGAAAGGGGTCGTTGTATTCTATGCGGACATGGTGCGCCAGATCAAGGTTCCCTGCCAGATGGATTTCATGTGGATCTCCTCTTACCAGGGCACCGACTCCACCGGCCAGATGATCGTGAAACGGGACGTTACCGTGGATATCGAAGACCGTCATGTGCTGATCCTGGAGGATATTTACGATACGGGCAATTCCCTGGACTTTACCTATCGCCATCTGCTGAGCAAGCACCCCGCATCGCTGAAGATTTGCACCCTGCTGGATAAGCCGGAGCGCCGCAAACCCGGCATTACATTGAAGCCGGACTACGTGGGCTTCACGGTGCCCAATGAATTCGTGGTGGGCTATGGCCTGGACTATAATGAGCAGTACCGCAATCTTCCCTATGTGGGCGTTCTCAAGCCGGAAGTGTACGACAAATAAGGAGCAAACGAATTGAAAAAACAACGCAGGAATCTAACCCCCCTGATCTATCTGCTGGTTCTGGTGCTGGTTTTCAGCTGGGCGCTGAATGAATTCGGCCAGCAGACCAATACCATCCCCTATTCGTCTCTGGTGGAACTGTTCCGCCAGGAGCAGGTGAGCCAGTTCCTGGTGGAGGGCAACTCCATCACATTGGTTCTGCGCCAACCCTATAACGGCAAAACCACCGTCACCTCCGGTCTGGCTGACCCGGAGGGATTCCGCAGCCAGATGCAGTCACTGTTCGATGAGCAGATGGCTTCCGGCGTGCTGCAAATCTATGATTTCGTAGCCGACAAGAGCTATACCCCCTACGACTTCATCATCCCCCTGCTGGTAGCGGGGGGCGTGCTGCTGCTGATCTGGATGGTCTTTATGGGGCGGATGAATGCCGGCAATCCCATGGCGCAATTCGGAAAAGCCAGAACCGTTTCCGGCGTACCGGAAAATAAGAAAGTCACTTTCGATGACGTGGCCGGTGCGGATGAAGAGAAGCAGGAATTGGAGGAAGTTGTGGATTTCCTCCGCAATCCCGCCAAATATACCGCCATGGGCGCCCGCATTCCCCATGGCCTGCTGCTGGTTGGCCCCCCGGGCACCGGCAAAACCCTGCTGGCACGTGCTACCGCCGGGGAGGCGGGGGTGCAGTTCCTCTCCATCTCCGGTTCCGATTTTGTGGAGATGTACGTGGGCGTGGGTGCCAGCCGTGTCCGTGATCTGTTCGAGCAGGCCAAACGCCTGGCACCGGCCATCATCTTCATTGACGAGATCGATGCCGTTGGCCGCAAGCGTGGCAGCGGCATGGGTGGCGGCCACGATGAACGGGAGCAGACATTGAATCAGCTCCTGGTGGAGATGGATGGCTTCGGCACCACCGAGGGTATCATTGTTCTTGCCGCAACCAACCGCCCGGATATTCTGGATCCGGCATTGCTGCGCCCCGGCCGGTTCGACCGCCAGATTCAGGTGAATCGCCCGGATGTCAAGGGGCGTGAGGAGATCCTGAAAGTCCATGCCAAAGCCAAACGCCTGGACGAATCCGTGAATCTGCATACCATTGCCCGCTCCACCGCCGGATTCACCGGGGCGGATCTGAGCAACCTGCTGAACGAGGCGGCCATCCTGGCAGCCAGAAATGATCGCCCGGCTTTCACCATGGAGGATGTGGACGAAGCTATGATGAAAATTTTGGCCGGTCCTGCCAAAAAGAGCCATGTTGCATCCCGCCGGGATTTGAAGACCACCGCCATCCACGAGGCCGGTCACGCCGTTGCCATGTACCGCCTGCCCACCCATGACCCGGTGCGCCATGTGTCCATCGTGCCCCGTGGGCGGAGCCTGGGCGCAACCTGGTCGCTTCCCAAGGACGATTCCTCCAACATGACCCGCAACGAGATGTATGAGCAGATCGTGGCGCTGCTGGGTGGCCGGGCGGCGGAGGAGCTGTTCCTGGGGGACATTTCCGTGGGTGCTTCCAACGATATTGAGCGTGCGACGAAACTGGCCAAGGATATGGTTGCCCGCTACGGTATGAGCGAAAAGATCGGCACCGTCAGCTACCTGGACGACGGCGAGATCTTCATCGGCCGGGATTACCAGAATACCAAGAGCTATTCGGAACAGGTGGCCGGAACCATCGACCAGGAAGTAAAATCCCTCATCGACCGTGCCTATGACCAGTGCCGCAACCTGCTGAAAGCGGACGGCGAAAAGCTCCAGGCGTTGGCGGATTACCTCCTGGCCAACGAATCCATCACCGGTGCCCAGTTCGCCGACCTGATGGAGGGCAGGCAGATTGGCGCTGCCTCTGCAACCTCCCTGACGGATGGATTTGAAGAGGAATAATGGAAAAATTTTGCGGCGGGATCCCTCGGGATCCCGCCGCTTTCTGCGTGCCAATATTTTGATTATGCTAAAATCATGATGCGTAGGGCAGATATTCCGCCTCCCTTGGGCGATTATGTATTCGGTAAGCTTACGTAAGAGGGACGGGAAACCCGTCCCCTACGCCCGCTATTTTAGATTATGCCAAAATCGTGACCGTAGGGGAGGCGTTCCGCCTCCCTCATTTTGCGGTTTTGCCCATGTGCGTTAAATGGGAATGACGAAACCGACCCCGTAGGGACACCCCTCCTGGGGTGTCCGAATCTAACGGTTTACGCTGTGTGCCTTGAATGGCATACGGAAACGAGATAGAGGAAAGCTCCCTTGTGTAAAGGGAGCTTTCCTCAGTCTCATTCGCCCTGACCACCCAACGCCCCCGCTCAGCGGACACCCGGGGACGGGTGTCCCTACGGGCATAAATCGAACCTTATGCAAGAGGGACGGGAAACCCGTCCCCTACGCCCGTTTATTTTAGATTGTGCTAAAACCGAGACCGTAGGGGAGGCGTTCCTGTCAAGAGCAACATGGTTTACAGATTGTGC
>CAZTYB010000078.1:0-8654 GCA_964617595.1 uncultured Oscillospiraceae bacterium
GACGTGGGAGCCATCGAGTACATCCACAAGCAGATCATTGCCCAGCGGGATGCGGGCAAGGCGGTGCTGCTGGTGTCGCTGGAATTGGATGAGGTGATGAACCTGTCCGACCGGATCCTCGTGATGTACGAGGGGGAGATCGTTGGCGAATTCGACCCCAAAACCACCGATGTGCAGACCCTGGGGCTGTACATGGCCGGTGCAAAACGTGCAAATTAAGGAGAAATGGCCATGAAAAAAACAACGAGCTTTCCCAATCATTCCGGCCGTCTGACCGGTGCCACAAACGCCCTGGCCACATTGATGGCATCGCTGGTATGCGTGCTGGTGGGCTTGATCGTGGGATTCGTGGTGCTGCTGGTTCTGGGCGGCATCACCATGAGCCAGAATGGCGAAGCATTCACCTTTGGAAATCTGCTGAAAACCACCTGGGAGCAGGGATTCAAGCCCATCCTGGAGGGCGGTTTCTATTCTAAGTCCAATACCATGGGTATGGCGGTGCGCATGGAGATCCTCCAGGCGGCTCCGCTGATTATGACGGGTTTGTCCGTTGCTTTCGCCTATAAGACCGGTCTATTTAACATCGGCGCAGCGGGGCAGTATACCGTGGGCGCATTCATGGCGCTGTATTTCGCCATCGTGCTGAAAATGCCCTGGTGGGTGTGCCTGCTGGCTTCCGCTTTGGGCGGGGCGGTCTGGGGTGCGATTCCCGGCATCTTCAAGGCATTCCTGAATGTGAACGAGGTCATCACCGCCATTATGTTCAACTGGATCGGTCTGTATGCGGTGAATACCCTGATCTATCAGGGGGGCAGCGGCGCCATGTACAATCTGAAAACCACCAAAACCTATACCCTCAAGAGCGTTGCCCCCCAGGCACTGCTCCCCACATTCAATATCCGGGTTGGTGGTAAGGACTATTTCGGCAAACTCTTTATGCCTTCCATCGGCATCTTCATTGCCATCGGTATTGCGGTGATCATCTGGGTGATCATCAATAAAACCACTTTTGGTTATCAGCTGAAAGCCTGCGGCCTGAACAAGAATGCCGCCCGCTACGCCGGCATCAATGAGAAGACCAATATCGTCCTGTCCATGACCATCGCCGGTGCCCTGGCCGGGCTGGGTGCGGGACTGTTCTATCTGTCCGGCAGCAAGGAATGGGAGCCCCTGGTCTCCACGATGCTGCCTGCAACGGGCTTCAACGGCATCTCCGTGGCGCTGCTGGCTTCCTCCAATCCCATTGGGTGCATCTTCTCCGCCGTCTTCATCTCCCACATCACCGTGGGCGGCGGCTTCATGACCGCCAAGCTCTTCCCCAGTGAAGTTTCGGACATCATCTCCGGCGTGGTGATCTACCTGTGTGCATTTAGTCTGCTGTTCCGGGGCAAGATCCTGAAATTGTTTTCCCGCAGGGCGGGCAATGTGAGAAAGGGGGATAAAACCTAATGTGGCTTCTGCTGAAATATACGCTGCTGTATGCGGCGGTACTGACCTTGGTTGCCTTGGGCGGTATGTTCTCTGAGCGTTCCGGCGTGATCAATATTGCCCTGGAGGGCATCATGGTCGTCGGCGGCCTGATGGGCGTTGTTACCATCAATTTGCTGGATGCCTGGGGCGTCTCCCCGTTTCTGGGCGTGATTATTGCGGTGCTGTCCTCCGCCGTTGCGGGACTGATTTATTCATCCCTGCTGGCTTTCTCCGCCATCAATCTGAAAGCGGACCAGACCATCGGCGGCACGGCGCTGAATCTGCTGGCAACGGCGCTGGCAACCGTCATCGCCAAGCGTATCAATGGCTCCGATTCCCCTAAGATCGTCTACTCCACCAATTCCAATTCCGTGCTCAACAGTGCCCACTTCTCCTTTAACGTTGGATCGCTGACTCTGAACTGGTTCCTGCTGGTCACGTTGGCGGTGCTGGCGTTGGCCTGGTTCATCCTGTATCGCAGCCGGTTCGGTATGCGCCTGATGGCCTGCGGCGAGCATCCCCAGGCGGCGGACTCCGTGGGCATCAATGTGTATAAGATGCGCTGGGCGGGGGTGCTGATGTCCGGTGCCCTGGGCGGCATCGGCGGCATGGCCTATATCGTCCCCGCTGTTGGCGAATGGAATTTCGAGATGGGCGTTGCCGGTATGGGCTTCCTTGCCTTGGCGGTGATGATCTTTGGCCAGTGGAAGCCGCTGAATATTGCGGCGGCGGCACTGTTCTTTGCCGTGTTCCGCGCCATGGCCAATATTTACGATTCGTTCAGCTTCCTGGCAAAATTGGGCTGGCCAAAGGAAATCTACAATATGATGCCTTTCGTAGCCTCCATGATTGTGCTGGCGTTCACCTCCAAGAGCTCCCGTGCCCCCAAGGCCGAGGGCGTTCCCTACGACAAGGGAAGCAGATAAAGAATATTTTCACCCGGTCTGTGCTCTGCCCAATGCGGAGCACAGACCCTTTTTTGTGGTTCACCTTGCTTGACAGGTAATGTCATCTACTTAAGCACGCCCCCTTGGCTCCCTCTCAGAGGTGTGCGAAGCCATGCCTTTAGGCTGAGCTGGCAAAATCGGCTCTTCGGAACCGATTTTGCCTGAGGGAGTGACGTTCGTTGAATAGCAACAGCTCAAAAATACCAACGACACTCCCCCTGTCGGCCTGTTCGGCCGACATCCCCCTCAGCGAGGGGGACAAGGAGCTGCCATGTCAAACCTTAAGTTGACGACATTGCCTTGACAGGGGCGGGAAAAAGTGCTATATTAGGCCAAAGCAAAACATTGTTTTGAAATTTTGGGGCATCCATTGCCCTTGCCAAGGAGGAGAGAAAAGAATGCTCACCATCGATCACTTTACAAAAACCTACGGAAATAAGAAAGCGGTGGACGACCTGTCACTGCACATCGCCCCGGGGGAAATCTATGGATTCATCGGCCACAACGGCGCCGGTAAAACCACCACGCTGAAAAGCGTGGCGGGGATCATGGGCTTCGACAGCGGCGAAATACGCATCGGTGGCCAGTCCATCCGGACGAACCCCATCGACTGCAAGAAGAAAATGGCCTACATCCCGGATAACCCCAATCTATATGAATTCATGACGGGGATGCAATATCTGAATTTCGTTGCGGACATCTACGAAATGGGGGCGCAGGAGCGCGGGGAGCAGATTCAGCCTCTGGCGGAGCAATTCGAGATCGCCGGTGACCTGAACCAGGCCATCAGCGCCTATTCCCACGGCATGAAGCAGAAACTGGCCATTATCTCCGCCTGGATGCATCAGCCGGAATTGATATTGATGGACGAACCCTTCGTGGGGCTGGATCCCAAAGCTTCCCACACCCTCAAGGGGATGATGCGCCAGGTGTGCGACCGGGGCGGCGCCATCTTCTTCTCCACCCATGTGTTGGAGGTGGCGGAGAAACTCTGCGACAAAGTGGCCATCATCAAGGGCGGCTGCCTCATCCGTTCCGGAACCATGGAAGAAGTGAAAGGCGACACCAGTCTGGAATCGGTATTTTTGGAGCTGGAGGGGTAAAAGATGCTGAAAACCCTGATCAAGAAACAGTATTTGGAATGCTTCCGCTCCTATTTCGTCAATCCCAAAACGGGCAAGCGCCGCAGCAAGGGCGGCATCATCGGGATGCTGTCCATGTTCGCCGGGTTGATGCTGTTCCTGTGCGGGTGCTTCTTCTGCCTGGCTTTCAGCATCGGCGGTGGGATGTTCAGCGCCGGGATGGGCTGGCTGTATTATACCCTGATGGGCATCGTCTCTGTGGCGCTGGGCACCTTTGGCAGCGTGTTCAATACCTATGCCACCCTCTACCTGCCGAGGGACAATGAGCTGCTGCTGTCCATGCCCATCCCAACAGGGAAGATTTTGCTCACCCGGATTTCGCTGGTCTTTGGCCTGAGCCTGATGTACAGCGGGTGCGTTTGGCTCCCGGCATCGGTATTCGCCTGGATATTTGGAGACGTTACGCTCCGGGCGGTGATTTTCCAGGTTCTGCTGCTGTTTCTTATCGCCGTTTTCGTAACGGTGCTCACCTGCGCATTGGGGTGGGCAGTGGCGCTGATTGCCGGACGGATCAAGCACAAGAGTTTTGTGATCGTGGCGGCATCGCTGGTTTTCTTCTATGCTTATTATGCCCTTTGCTTCCGGATGGCCAATTTTCTGGAAAGCATCCTGCTCAACCTGGATTCCATTGCCCGGGGAGTGCGCACCTGGCTGAATGTATTCTATCAGCTAGGGATGGCGGCGGACGGCGGATGGAGCTCCATGATGATCTTCACGGGGCTTACACTGGTGCTGGCGGGGGTGTGCTTCTGGCTGCTTTCGTCCAGCTTCCTGAAAATCACTATGACAACCCAGACGGAGCGGAAGTCCGCCGGGAAAATCACCGGGAAGAAAAATGCCGTGCCCGTTGCTCTGGTCAAACGGGAACTGCGGCGGTTCATTTCCAGCCCCACCTATATGCTCAATTGCGGCATGGGGTGCATCTTCCTGCCCATTGTCGTTGTGGGCATTCTGATAAAATGGAAGGAATTGAGTGAAGTACTGAGCATGGCCGGGAATTTCCTGCCGTGGCTGGATGGGATGCTCCCCGCCATCCTGGTGATGATCGTGGGGGTGTGCAGCGGGATGAATGACATCTCGACTCCCTCCGTATCCCTGGAGGGAAAAGCGCTATGGATCGTGCAGGCGCTGCCCCTCAGCGGTAAGATGGTGCTCCGGGCGAAGCTGTGGGCACATATCGGCCTGAGTTTGCTCCCGGCGCTCCCCGCCGTGGTCATCATCGGGATTCGGCTGGGGCTTGGGGCGCTTACCGTGGCGCTCAGCTGCCTGGTGATGGGTGCAATGATCTGGCTCTTCGGGGCGTTGGGACTGGTGCTGGGGGTGCTTCGCCCGGACTTCCAGTGGACATCGGAATCCGCCCCCGTGAAGCAGAGCCTGAATGTCTTCCTGGCGCTGCTGCTGGCATTGGTGCTTCCGGCGCTGGTAGCCGGGGGAAATTACCTGTGCCGCAACTTGATTCCGGCCGATGTCTATCTGGCCTTGGCGGCGGTGGTGCTGGGGGCGCTGGCGTTGGCTGCCAGCCGGTGGCTGGATACCGTCGGCGGAAGAAAATTCGAGAATATGTAATCATGGCAAGGGGGTACCGTTTCTGCGGTGCCCCTTTGGAATTGTGTTTGCAAATTTGGCACCTTTGGGGTATAATGGGGGAAAAGGAGGATGAAGTAGAATGAAAAACATGGATTATCAGAAGAAATCCCCCCTGGGGATTTTTCTCAGCTATTTCGGGGCACACCGGAAACTATTTGCGCTGGATATCTGCTGCGCCGTATGTATTGCGGCCATCGATCTGAGCTTCCCGCTGGTGACCCGCCAGGCGCTTTACGATTATCTGCCCGGGGAGAAATACCGGGTGTTTTTTACGGTGATGGTGATTGCGGGGCTGTTCTATATCCTGCGTGCCGGGTTGAACTACGTGGTGTGCTATTTCGGCCATACCTTTGGCATCCGGGTTGAGGCGGATATCCGCCGGGATCTATTCGCCCATATGCAGGCACTCAGCTTCGATTTTTACGATTCCAATCGCACCGGCCAGCTGATGAGCCGTTTGACCTCCGACCTGTTTGAGCTGACGGAGCTTGCCCACCATGGGCCGGAAGATCTGCTCACCTCCGCGGTCACGATTCTGGGCGCATTGATCGTTATGGCAACCATCCGGTGGGAATTGGCGCTGGTGGTGGCGGTGATGATTCCGATTTTCCTGGCGGTGGTGATGTCCATGCGGCGCAGAATGAATCGGGTTTCCGTTGGGGTGAAGCAGAAGCAGGCGCATATCAATTCGGAGATCGAATCCAGCCTCAGCGGCGTTCGCACCGCCAAGGCATTTGCAAGCGAACCGGTGGAAGAGGCTCGCTTCCGCTCAGCCAATGAGCAGTTCAAGACATCCAAACGGGAATTCCACAAGGCCATGGCGCTGTTCAACAGCTCCATGGAATTCTTCCTCACTTCGTTGAATGTGCTGGTCATTGCCGTTGGCGGCTATATGATCATGGAGGGAAAGATGGACTATCGGGATCTGGTCACATTCAGCCTGTATATCAGTACATTCGTATCCCCCATGCGGAAACTCGCTAATTTCTCCGAGCTGTTCGCCAATGGCTTTGCGGGGCTGAATCGTTTCGTGGAAATTATGCGCACGGAGCCCACGGTTCAGGATAAGCCGGATGCCTGCGACCTGAGCGATATCCGGGGGGCGATTTCTGTTCAGGATGTTTCTTTCGCCTATGACGGGGATTTGGCCGTGCTGCATCACGTGAGCCTGGAAGTCCAGCCCGGGGAGACCATCGCCATCGTCGGCCCCTCCGGCGGTGGTAAATCTACATTGTGCCAGCTGATCCCCCGGTTCTATGATGTGACCCAGGGGAGCATCCACATTGACGGTAAGGACATCCGGGACGTGACTCAGCGCAGCATCCACCAGAATATCGGCATCGTCCAGCAGGATGTGTTCCTCTTTGCGGATACGGTTTACGAGAATATCCGCTACGGCAGTCCCGATGCAACCATGGAAGCCGTGATCGAAGCGGCGAAGAAAGCGGAGATTTACGAGGATATCCTGGCCATGCCCGATGGGTTCCAGACCTATGTTGGGGAGCGGGGCACCCTGCTTTCCGGCGGACAGAAGCAGCGCATCGCCATTGCTCGGATCTTCCTGAAAAATCCGCCGATCCTGATTCTGGACGAAGCAACCTCCGCTCTGGACTCCGTGACGGAGGCGAAGATCCAGCGGGCGTTCGACAATCTGTCCCGGGGGCGCACCACGCTGATCATTGCCCACCGCCTGAGCACCATCCGCAATGCCGGCCGGATCATCTCCATTGCCGATGGTGTCATCACCGAATGCGGCACCCATCAGCAGCTGGTCAATGCCGGGGGTATCTACTGCGAGCTCTACCGCACCCAGAACGCACTGGCGCTGGAAGCGCTGCAATAAGGATGTACCCCTTGGCTCCCCCACTGGGGGAGCTGTCAAAATCGGCTCTTCGGAACCGATTTTGACTGAGAGGGTGTCCTATAATGAATGGTAAATGCTCAAAAATACCACCGACACTCCCCCTGTCGGCCTGTTCGGCCGACATCCCAGCCCAAGGGTATGGCTTCGCACACCTCAGCGAGGGGGACAGGGGGCATCCTCGTATCAATATCTTATTTTGGGAGTTCCCTCTGAAAAATTTCCTTGACCGGTAGTGACTACCGTGATATATAATAAAAAGGAAGATTGGGGAATACCCCCGAAAAACAAAGGAGGAAAACGCCATGATTTATTCTGATTTTCAGGGTAAGAAATTGTCCGCCCTTGGTTTCGGCACCATGCGCCTGCCGACGGATGCCACCGGCGCCATTGACGAAGCCCAGGTCGCCCAGATGACGGAGTTTGCCCTGCGCCATGGGGTGAACTATTTCGATACCGCTTATCCCTATCACGGGGGCGAATCAGAGCGGGTGATGGGTCGGGTGCTGAAGAATTATCCCCGGGATAGCTTCTACCTGGCAACCAAATACCCCGGCCACCAGATATTGAGCAATGGATATAACCCGGCGGAAATTTTCGAAGAGCAATTGGAAAAATGCGGCGTAGATTACTTCGATTTCTACTTACTTCACAATGTCTACGAGAAGTCCATAGAAGTCTACCTGGATCCCCAGTGGGGCATTATCGACTATTTCAGGGAGCAGAAGCGCCTGGGGCGCATCCGCCATCTGGGCTTCTCCAGCCATGCGGGGGTGGAGACCCTGAAGCGCTTCCTGGAAATCTGCGGTGAGGATATGGAGTTCTGCCAGATTCAGCTGAACTACCTGGACTGGACCTTGCAGGAGGCTAAGGAAAAATACGATCTTTTGACCGCCCATCATATCCCCGTGTGGGTGATGGAGCCCGTCCGTGGGGGCAAACTGGCGAATCTGCCCGCCGAGACGGAAGCGAAACTGCGCACCCTCCGCCCGGGGGCTTCCGATGCTTCCTGGGGATTCCGTTTCCTGCAAGGGCTGCCCAATGTGAAGATGATCCTCAGCGGTATGTCCAATCTGGCGCAGATGGAGGACAATGTATCTACCTTTGCCCAGCGGCTCCCCCTGACCCAGGAGGAGAATGCCTTGATCATGGCTATCGCCGAGGGGATGAAGGATTCCGTGCCCTGCACCGCCTGCCGCTACTGCTGCGACGGTTGCCCCATGGGGCTGGATATCCCCGGGCTGATCAAACTGTATAACGAGTTCCGCATCAATCCGGCGGTGAACGTGGGGATGCGGGTGGAGTACCTGCCGGCGGAGAAACAGCCCGCCGCCTGTATCGGCTGCGGCCAGTGCACCCGGATGTGCCCCCAGAATATCGATGTACCCGGCGCATTGGCGGATTTCGCCCAGCGGCTGAAAACGATCCCCACTTGGGCGGAGCTCTGCCGCCAGCGGGAGGAAGCCGCTAAACGGGGCAGAAAATAATAGAAATGAACGTAAAACGGGGCGCCGCAAAAACGGCGCTCCGTTTTCGGAAAAATTGAAAGAAAAAACTTGACAACGGCCCCCATTGGTGCTAAAATACATCCCGTTGGTATTGATTGCGGTGAGGGTCCACCTGTTCCCATCCCGAACACAGAAGTTA
>CAZTYB010000079.1:0-8439 GCA_964617595.1 uncultured Oscillospiraceae bacterium
CGGTGGACTTGGGCACCCGCTGCACCGTGTTCATGAACTCCAATGTGAAGCAGGCACAGAAAGAGGGGGCATCGGTATCCGATATCTCCGCCGGACTTGCCTACTCCGTGATCAAGAACGCCCTTTACAAAGTCATCAAATTGACGGATGCCGCCCAACTGGGCAAGCACATCGTCGTACAGGGCGGAACATTTTACAATCAGGCGGTGCTCCGGGCGCTGGAACGCATCGCCGGGGTGGAGGTCATCTGCCCGGATATCTCCGGCATCATGGGTGCGTTCGGCGCCGCCCTCATCGCCAAGGAGCATTACCATGGCCAGGCCACCACCATGCTCCCCCTGGAAGAAATCGGGCACCTCACCTATACCACCAGGGTCACCCACTGCGGCGGATGCGCCAACAACTGTATGCTCACGGTGAACCGGTTCCCCAATGGCCAGCGCCACATCACCGGCAACCGATGTGAAAAGGGGCTGGGCAGTGAACGTGCCGGCAAAAGGGACGGGAACATGGTGGAATTCAAGCGCCGTCGTCTGTTCGACTACCCCGCCCAGGAACATCCCACCCGGGGGGTCATCGGCATCCCCAGAGTGCTGAATATCTATGAAAATTACCCATTCTGGGCAACTTTCTTCGCTCAATTGGGATTCCAGGTGGTTCTCTCCCCTTTCTCTGACCGGAAGCTCTATGAAAAAGGAATCGAATCCATCCCGTCAGAATCGGAATGCTACCCCGCCAAATTGTCCCACGGCCATGTGCAGTGGCTGGTGGAGCAGGGGGTGAAGACCATTTTCCACCCCTGTGTCTTCTACGAGCATCAGGAATTCGACAGCGCCCAGAACCATTTCAACTGCCCCATTGTGGTATCCTATGCGGAGAATTTGAAAAACAATGTGGAGGCCGTGGCAAACGGCAGCGTAAGTTACATCCGCCCATTCATCGCGTTTACCGATGAAAAGACCGCCGCCGACCGGCTGGTACGGTTGTGCGATGAGCAGTGGAGCATCCCGGAGGGCGAAGTCCGCTCCGCCGTCTCCTCCGCCTGGGCAGAGCAGCAGAAAGCAAAGGAGGATATCCGGGCAAAGGGAGCGGAACTGCTCCGGGAAATGGAAGCGGCGGGAGGGAAAGGCATCGTCCTGGCCGGGCGGCCATACCACATCGACCCGGAGATCAACCACGGCATCCCGGAACTCATTGCCTCCTACGGTCTTTACGTATTCACGGAGGACAGTCTGCCCCGGGTGCAGGAACCCAAGCGCCCCCTGCGGGTACTTGACCAGTGGGTATATCACTCCCGGCTGTACCATGCGGCGCAGTTCGTCAGCCAGCGGAGTGACCTGGAGCTGATCCAGCTGAACTCTTTCGGCTGCGGGTTGGATGCCGTCACCACCGACCAGGTGGCAGAAATTTTGGAGAAACACAACAAGCTCTATACCCTGCTGAAAATAGACGAGGTGAACAATCTGGGCGCCGTGCGCATCCGCATCCGCAGTTTGCTGGCTGCCATGAAGATGCGTGACGAGCAGAATATCACTCCCCAGGATGCCGCCGACGGCTACCGGCGGGCGGAATTCACCAGACAGATGCGCCGCCGGGGCTATACCATCCTGGCTCCCCAGATGAGCCCCATTCATTTTAATCTCCTGCAACCGGTATTCCGCAAGCACGGGCTGAATCTGGAAGTACTGGACAACGACAACCGCACCGCCATCGACACGGGGCTGAAATATGTGAATAACGATGCCTGCTTTCCCTCCATCACCGTGGTGGGGCAGATCATGGAGGCGGTGCTCTCCGGCCGGTACGATACCGGAAAACTCGCCATCATCATGACCCAAACCGGCGGCTGCTGCCGAGCCAGCAACTACGTGGGATTCATCCGCCGGGCACTGGACAAGGTGGGGCTGAGCCATATCCCCGTGATCTCCCTCAGCGCCCAGGGGTTGGAGAAAAACAGCGGTTTCCGGCTGTCCCCGGGGCTGCTGCTGAAAGCAGCGCAGGGAATCGTCTATGGGGATCTGTTTATGCGCTGCCTCTACCGGGTGCGGCCATACGAACGGGTTCCCGGTTCCGCCAACGCCCTGCACCAAAAATGGGAACGCATCGCCATTGAGAGCCTGACAGGCAGGAACAAATGGACTTACCCGAAAGTTTGCGCCGGGATCGTGGAGGATTTCGATGGGCTGCCCCTGCGCCAGGATCTGCGCAAGCCCCGGGTGGGCATCGTGGGGGAAATTCTCGTCAAATATATGCCCCTGGCCAACAATCATCTGGTTGATCTGCTGGAGCGGGAGGGGGCGGAGGCCGTGGTGCCCGATTTGATGGATTTCCTCAATTATTCCCTGTATAATGGCACCTACAAGCATGAGTTTTTGGGACTGAAATCCGATTTTGTCTCCCGCCTGGGTATCAAGGCCATCGCCCTGCTACGCAAGCCCGCACTGGATGCCCTGAAAAAATCCAGCCGATTCGATACCCCCATGAAGATCGAATCGGTGGCGGAATTGGCCAAGCCTTTCCTCTCCATCGGCAACCAGTATGGGGAGGGGTGGTTCCTCACCGGGGAGATGGCAGAGCTGATCGAAAGCGGCGTGCCCAATATCGTGTGCATCCAGCCCTTTGCGTGCCTGCCCAACCATGTGGTGGGCAAGGGGGTCATCAAGGCCATGAAGAAAGCCTATCCCCAGGCCAATATCGTAGCCGTGGACTACGACCCCGGCGCATCGGAGGTCAACCAGCTCAACCGCATCAAGCTCATGCTCTCCACCGCCAGCAAAGCGGTAAAAATATGATGGGCACCCCGGGAGGGGTGTCCCTACGGAGATGGTTGGGGCATTGCTGTTCGATGCACATTGGGAAAACCGAAAGATTTGGGCACCGGAGTGAGAAAAATTGCAAATTCACACAAAATCAGGGAGGAACCAATATGGAAGCGAAGAATATGTCCGGCATTGTCTTTACGGATTACAAAGAGCAGTACGAAACCAATTATGCAACCGCCGACACCATGCTCTTTGACGGGGGACGGAAGAAAATATCCCTGAACGGGCAATGGAACTATGCGGTGGATCAGTACGATACCTGCCTGCGCCAGGGGTGGTTCCGGGAGCAGTCCCGGGACGAGCGGGGGTTCACATTGCCGGTGGACTATTCCTTTGACCGGTGGCCGGAGATGAAGCTCCCGGTCTGCTGGAATACCGCTGCGCCGGAATATCTGCTGTACGACGGGAGCATGGTATTCACCCGGCGCTTCCGGCTGGAACCGAAACCGGGGGAGCGGGTATTCCTCCGGGTGGGAGCGGCCAATTACCTGTGCCGGGTATTCGTAAACCGGCAGTACGTGGGGATGCACCGGGGCGGCTCCACCCCGGCCTATTGGGACATTACGCCGCAACTCCGGGGGGACAATCGCATCCTGATGGTAGCGGACAGCACCCGGCGGCCGGAGCAGGTGCCCACGGACAATACGGACTGGTTCAATTACGGCGGGGTATACCGGGACGTGGAACTGATCACAGTTCCGGATTGCCATATCCGGGACTTCCGCATTGCGCTGGTGCCGGACGGGAGTTTCGGGAAAATCATGGTAAAATTCCGGCTGTCTCAGCCGGTTTCCGCCACGGCGGCGCTGCATATCCCCGGCCTGGGCAACTGGGAAATCCCGGCAGAAAACGGCCAAGGGGAAGCGATGCTGGAGGCATCCCCCCTCCTCTGGTCGCCGGAGAATCCGAAACTGTACCCGGTGACATTGGAATGCGCCGGTGACCGAGTGGAAGACCGGGTGGGCTTCCGGGAGATTCGGGTAAGCGGAAACGAAATCCGCCTCAACGGCAATCCCATCTTCCTGCGGGGCATCAGCTGCCACGAGGACAGCCCGGAGAACGGCAAAGCCCTGACCCATCAGGAGCGGGTGGAGAATCTGCACCTGGCAAAGGAACTGGGGTGCAACTTCATGCGCCTCGCCCACTACCCCCATCACGAGGAGATGGCGAAACTGGCCGACGAAATGGGGATACTCCTGTGGGAGGAGGTTCCGGTCTATTGGGACATCCGCTTTGACCGGGAACAGACCTACGCCGACGGGGAGAACCAATTGCGGGAGCTGATCACCCGGGACTGGAACCGTGCCAGCGTGATCATCTGGTCAGTGGGCAACGAGAATCTGGATACCGATGCACGGCTGCGGTTTATGAGCCGCCTGGCAAACAGCGCCCACAGGGAGGACGGAACCCGCCTCGTCTCCGCCGCCTGTTTGGTGGACGGGGTACACAACCGGATATCCGACCGGCTGATGGAATATCTGGATGTGGTTGGCATCAATGAATACTGCGGATGGTACACCCCCGATTTTGCCAAATTGCCGGAACTGATGGCAAACAGCGCCCCCAGTATGCCCGTGATCATCACGGAATTCGGGGCGGATGCCTACCCCGGCCACCACGGCAGCACCGATGACAAGGGCACGGAGGAATGCCAAGCGGAGGTCTACCGGCGGCAGATCGAAGTCCTGAGGGGCATCCCCTACATCAAGGGCATGACCCCATGGATCCTGTATGATTTCCGCTGCCCCCGGCGCACCAGCGACATTCAGAAATACTATAACCGCAAGGGGCTATTGTCCCCGGATAAAAAGTACCGCAAAATGGCATTCCATGTCCTACAGGAATTCTATTTGGGGAAACGATGATTCAATCGGCAACAGCAAAAGAGGAACAGCCACGGTGACTGTTCCTCCTTGCGTTAGGGGGAATATCTTCTTTTGCCGGAGTCCCATGGGGTCAAGCCTTGGCCACCTGAAAATCCTCCCAATTTTCAATGACGGAGGCGGCGGAGGTATCCACCGTTTCGGTATAGCTATCCAGCACGGTGACGGTGAATTCGCTGCTGCCCTGGACATAGACGGTGCCGTCGGCGCTCTGGATCGTGACGGTGTTGCCGTCAGCATCCAGAATTGTGCCCGCACAATAGAGAGTGGATAGCGTGCTGTCACCGGTGACCGTCCAGCGGCTCCCCTCATCCAGGTAGACATTGGCATAGCCGTTGCCACCGTTGACCGCCAGGGAATTGTCCATCCGGATGCTGCCGGTCAAGTCGCTGTCTTCCAGAATATAGAAATCCAGCTGGCTGATTTGATCCCAGATCACGTCCCCCTGCATCTTTTGGCTGCGGGCGGTGAAATGGCAGTCCGCACCGTTGCTCCCGCTGCGCCCCCAGCCCCGCTGATTGGCATTGCCGGTGCATTTCAGGAAGAATTCACTCTCCTCGGCATAGGTGATGTCCACGCCGGACAGGAGGAAAGTGGATTCCGTATTGGTGGTATAGAACATTCCGCCGTTGCCGGCAGTCAGGCTACCCCCCACCATCTGGAAAGTGCTGTTGCCGATTTCGGAGTCCCCGGACATACTCTGGTACAGGATCACGTTCCAGGTGCAGTCATTCTGGCTCAGGTCACGCATATTGCCGGTGAGGTTGCAATCGAACAGGCGAATGGAATTCAGTCCCTCGATGCAGATAGCCTCGGAACCGGTAGCGGTCAGCTCCGCCCCCCGGACGGCGATATCCGCTGCGCTGTAAATGGCCGGGGAGCCAACCCCGTTGGAGGTATAGCTGCCCCCGTCCACCACCATGGTGCCGCTGCCCCGGTCGGAGCGGATGGCGGCGGAGGATTCGCCGTTGGTTTCCACGGTCAGGTTCCAGGCATAGAGCTTGCCGCCCCCGGCCACGTGGATGCCGCCGGAGGTATCCCGGGCGGTATTGATGGTGCAGTCGGTGACGTAGGCGGTGCCGTCGCCATAGGCGAAGACTCCCGTGCCCCCGGCGGCGTTGGTGGTAACGGTGCTGCCGGTGAGGTTCAGCGTGCCGTCGGTCACCAGTGCGGCGGCGCCGATGCCATAGAAGCTGGCGTTATCTCCCCCGGTGCTGTCGGCGGAGTCCCGGGAGATGGTCGCATCTTCCAGGGTTACATTGGCCGCTTCATGGACATGGAGGGCATTTTCATCCTTGGCGGTGGAAGCGTAGGTTCCGCCGGTTTCGGTTGCATCGGCGGTGAATTCCCTGGCGGCATCGTAGTTCTGAGCCTCTGCGCCCATGCCGCCGGGAGCCATTCCATCCATGCCACCCATTTCCCCCGGATCAAAGGAGAGAGAGATGGAAACAGCATTGCCCGCCTCGTCCGTTTCCACGGTGACGGTATCGCCGATGGCGATATCACTGAGGGTCAGGGTGGGCTGCTCCATCATGCCCCCCTGCTCCATGGAGAAATCATCCGGCATCTGGGGCATTTGGCCGCCCATTTGAGGCATCTCCCCATTGGGCATTTCTCCATTGGGCATCTCCTGGCCGTTCATCTGAGGCATCTCTGCGCCCGGTGCGCCCTGACCGTCTCCGGGCATGGCGTCTGCTCCCTCCGGCATGGCGGGGGCTCCCCCGTCCTGTCCGCCGGTGAAGCCATCGGGCATCTCACCGGTAGGCATTTCGCCGGTGGGCATCTCACCCTGGAACATCTGTCCCAGATCCGGCATCCGGTTCCCCTGGGGCATTTCACCCATGGCAAAATTGCGGGTGATGACAGTGGATTCTGTGAGGGGAACGGTAATGGTCTGCCCCTCCTGGGTGGTCAGGGTGATGGCATCGGCGGCGATGGCGCTGACGGTGCCGGTGTAGGAGGCGGCAGAGACTTGGGTCTCCTGCGCCTGGGTCATCTCCTCTGTCGGAATCTGGGGCGTTTGGGTGGGTGCGGCGGTTTCGTTGCCGCAACCGGCCAGGGACAGCACCATTGCCCCGGCAATGAGGATGCTATCAATTCGTTTGCGCATAGACAATGCTCCTTATTTGATTCGTATTCTTTTAATAATATATCCCAAAAACTTAAAACACAGTTAAAAACGGAATATGTATTTTTTGTAAATTCCAGGGGAGAAGTTTTTGTAGACAAAACAAGAAAAATATGTTATTCTTCATGGATGAAGAATGTGAGCTCATAAAGCGCCACGGGTATTTCCCTGGCGCAATTATTAGGAGGAAATCATAAATGAAAACGACCCTGCTGGTCATGGCGGCGGGAATTGGCTCCCGCTTTGGCGGCGGAATCAAACAGCTGGAGCCCGTGGGGCTGAACGATGAGATCATCATGGACTACTCCGTCCACGATGCCATCGCCGCCGGATTCAATAAGCTGATTTTTGTCATTCGCAAGGATATCGAGGCGGACTTCCGCCAGCGCATCGGCGACCGGATCGAAGCCATCTGCGCAAAACTTGGCGTGGAAGTGCATTACGCATTCCAGGATATGCGGGACATCCCCGAGGGATTCCAGGTTCCCGCCGGGCGGAGCAAGCCCTGGGGCACCGGCCAGGCGGTTCTGGCTGCCCGGGAATTGATCCACGAGCCTTTCATTGCCATCAATGCCGATGATTACTACGGCAAAAAGGCGTTCCAAATGCTCTACGATTGGCTGCAACTGCCCCACGGTGACAATGCGGTGGCCATGGCGGGCTTCATCCTGAAAAACACCCTGTCCGACAGCGGCGGCGTGACCCGGGGCATCTGCACCCTCCAGGGTACCCATGTGGCCGACGTGGTGGAGACGAAGAACATCATCAAGACCCCTCAGGGAGCAGAAGCGGACGGGAAAGAACTGGACATGGACAGTCTCGTATCCATGAATATGTGGGCATTCCCCGCCGACCCCGGCGAGATTCCCCCTTTCCTGAAAGTGCTGGAGGATTCTTTCGTGGAATTCTTCCGGGAGGATGTTCCCGGGAACCCCATGAAAGCGGAGTATCTCCTGCCCACCCTCATCGGCTCCCTGCTGCGCCGGGGGGAATGCACCGTCAAGGTGCTGCCCACCACCGACAGCTGGTTCGGCGTGACCTATAAAGAGGATACCCCCGCCGTCATCCGTAGCTTCCGCCAGCTCATTGAGGCGGGAGAATATGGCCGGGATCTATACGCCGATCTGCAAAAAGAAAACGAAATATAGATTGATAGGGGCAGGAACCGGGGAAATGTGATCCGATTCCTGCCTCTTTTTTATCCGGCAGCCCATCCCACGGAAATGATTGACTTTTTATGGGATTTGTGAGAGAATAAGGGCACTGAAATTCAATGTAAGAGAGGCTTTTTCTATGAAGCAATCCAGAACCCATACCTGCGGCGAACTGCGGCTGAGCGATGCAGGCAAACAGGTTACCATTGTCGGCTGGCTGGAAAATATCCGGGAAGTCGGCTCCAATTTCGCATTCCTCGTGCTGCGGGACTACTACGGTACCACCCAGGTGGTGGTGGAGAACGAAGAGATGATGAAGCTGGTCAAGCCCATCAACAAAGAATCCACCATCTCCGTCACCGGCACCGTCCGTGAGCGGGAGAGCAAGAATCCCAAGCTGCCCACCGGTGATATTGAGGTGGTTCCCCAGGATATCCAGGTGCTGGGCAAAT
>CAZTYB010000080.1:0-1083 GCA_964617595.1 uncultured Oscillospiraceae bacterium
CGTGGCTGGTACCGATGGCGATGGCCAGGGAGTCGCAGCCGGTGCGGGAGACAAACTCTTCCACTTCCTCGGGACGGGTGTAGCTCTCCTTGCCGTGCTCAACAGCAACTTCGTCTTCCACGCCGGCCAGGGTACCCAGCTCAGCCTCGACCACGACACCGTGATCATGGGCATACTCGACGACCTGCTTGGTCAGGGCGATGTTCTCCTCGAAGGACTTGGAGGAAGCGTCGATCATGACGGAGGTGAAGCCACCGTCGATGCAGTTCTTGCACAGCTCGAAGCTGTCGCCATGGTCCAGATGCAGGGCAATGGGAATTTCGGGATTCTCAGCAACAGCGGCCTCAACCAGCTTCACCAGATAGGTGTGGTTGGCGTATGCACGGGCACCCTTGGAAACCTGAAGAATGACGGGGCTTTTCAGCTCACCGGCAGCTTCGGTAATACCCTGAACGATCTCCATGTTGTTGACGTTGAAAGCACCGATTGCGTAGCCGCCATCATATGCCTTCTTGAACATTTCAGTTGTAGTAACAAGAGCCATTGGAATCATTCCTTTCCTTATTGAAGCGGAGGGACTCCGCTTTCTTTCGAGCCCATTATATCACATTTTTCAATAATTTCAATAATAATATTTGCCAAAGGGAATCTTTTGTGTTATAATGCGGGAAGTATAGGGGGATGTTCGGCATACCCCGTCATTTTCCATAATGAAATCACATAAATCATATTGGAGGTTATACTTTATGTCCGAAAAGAATTTGGTAGGTTCCCTGATCATCGGTCAGTCCGGTGGCCCCTCTTCCGTCATCAACTGCTCCGCCTATGGCGTGATCAAGACCGGTTTGGAAAACCCTAACATCACCACCGTCTATGGTGCATTCCATGGCATCAAGGGCGTGCTGAATGATGAGCTGATGATCATGGACGAGGAAGATCCCGCAGAGCTGGCCAATATGCTCCACACTCCCTCCTCCGCTCTAGGCTCCTGCCGCTATAAGATCGCCGATCCCGACGTGGACGACACCGATTACAAGCGCATCCTGGAGATCTTCAAGAAGTACAATGTCCGTTACTGCTTCT
>CAZTYB010000080.1:1093-8219 GCA_964617595.1 uncultured Oscillospiraceae bacterium
ATGAACCGTGTTGGCTACGAGTGCCGTGTGATGGGCGTGCCCAAGACCATCGACAATGACCTGGCCGGTACCGACCACTGCCCCGGTTTCGCTTCCGCTGCCAAATACATCGCCACCTCTTTCATGGAAGTCTCCCGTGACAGCCAGGTGTACGACACCGGCATGGTCACCATCATCGAGTGCATGGGTCGTCACGCCGGCTGGCTGACCGCCGCCGCCGCCTGCGCCAATGTCAAGGGCGATGGCCCCGACCTGATCTACCTGCCCGAAGTTGACTTCGACATGGACAAGTTCATCGCCGATGTCAAGCGGGTCTACGCCGCCAAGAAGAACTGCCTGGTTGCCGTTTCCGAGGGTGTGCACTACGCCGATGGCACTTTCGTCTCCGAGGCAAAGACCTCCGGCACCGACGGTTTCGGTCACGCTCAGCTGGGTGGCCTGGCTGCCCGTCTGGCCGATGTGGTCAAGGCCGCTACCGGTGCAAAGGTTCGCCCCATTGAGCTGAGCCTGTTGCAGCGCTGCGCTGCTCACTGCGCCTCCGGCACCGACATTGCCGAGTCTTTCATGTCCGGCAAGGTCGCCGTGGAATCCGCCGTCGCCGGTATGACCGACAAGATGGTCGGCTTCAAGTGCACCCGTGACGAAAACGGCTACAAGTGCGAGCCCGAACTGTTCGACCTGAGCCTGGTCGCCAACACCGAAAAGAAAGTTCCTCTGGAATGGATCAACGAAGAGGGCAACGGCGTGACCCAGGGCTTCATCGACTACTGCCTGCCCCTGATCCAGGGTGAGACCGGCATGGTCAAGGAAGATGGCCTGCCCCGCTTCGTCCAGCTGAAGAGAGTTTTCGCAAAGTAAACCATTCTGCTTCGCTGCGTGCTGATAAGACGGAAATTTGAGAAAAAGGACGAAATCAGCGACTGCAAGCAGGATTGGACAAGAAAACAGGCGGCATTCAACCTCGGTTGGGTGTCGTCTGTTTTTGTGCATCTCGGCAGAATCATTATTATTGAATATTCAAAATAAGAATGATATAATTCAACCAGTAATTCCAATATTACAAGCTTGGTTCGGGGTGAACACTTATGAAAGCGAAGATTACTGTGCAAGGTGATACATTGGAGTGGTTATATTCTCCCGACTGGGAATACCACGACTATGGCGACTGCAAGCGGTATTTGCAAATGCTCCTGCCTTACAAAAAAGAATGGGAAGAAAACGAGAAGTTTCCTTTAATTCTCTTTATCCCCGGCTCGGCATGGCTCAAGCAGGAGGTGTACAACGACATACCGAAATTGACAATGCTTGCCAAACGAGGGTTTGCCGTTGCTGTGTTGCAGTACAGGGAAGCAAATATTGCAAGATTTCCTGCTCAAGTTGAAGATGTTGCAAACGCAATTCGCTTTTTGCAAAAGAAATCTTTTGAATTCCATTTTGATATGAGTTCATTTTTCTTAATGGGCAATTCTTCTGGTGGGCACATTGCAATGATGGCTGTATTGTTAAATGCAAACGGTCTTTGTGACCCGTTCCCCATGCCCAATGGCGTTATCTGCCAATGTGGTTCAACCGATATTCTGATTTGTGCGGAAGCTCCGCTTCCGCCATGGATGCATATCCGCCCTTCTGCTTTACTACTGGGTGTAGACTCTATCGAAGAGAATAAAGAATGTGCCGAAAAAACTTCCTGTTGCAAGCATATCCATAAAGGCATCACTTTGCCCCCGATTTTACTCATGCATAGTGATCACGACCCGATCGTATCTGTAAAAAACAGCCGAACGCTGTACGAAAAGCTCTTAGAAACCGGTCATGAAGTTGACTACTATGAGCTTCAGAATAATGCATCCCATTGCGGTGCAACTTATTTTAGTAAGCCGATCATCGATATCGTTGAAGACTTTATTAAAAAGAACCGATAAGAAAACAGGAACAATCGCTGAACCGAGGTGTTAAGATGTTAATGAATCATTGTGAGTACCTTGACCTGGTACAAAACATCAAGCAGGAAATTCAACATGCGCAGTATAAGGCAGCTCTGAGCGTAAACAAGGAATTGATTGAGCTTTACTACCACATCGGTCAGCTTATCAACGAGCATAAAACTTGGGGCAGTAAGTTTATCGAGAACCTTGCCGCCGATATTAAGCTGTCATTCCCCGATGCCAAGGGATATTCTGTGCGATATCTGAAATATATGGCAAAGTTTGCAGCAACCTATCCCGACGAGCAATTTGTGCAACAGGCTGTTGCACAAATTACAAAGATGTGACGAAACTGCTGTTGGAGCTGGGCACAGGCTTTGCTTTCCTTGGAAATCAGTATCACCTCAATGTAGGTGGTGATGTGCAGGAACTTTTTATTCCGTAATCCCCTTGCGCAATATCCATCATTCTGCTATAATCCAAAGCATTCAGGAAAGGGGGTGCCGATTTGGAAAGCAAAAAGCGGAGATTATTATGGGCGTTTGCCGCTGCCTATTCCGCCATAATGCTGTATCTGCTGCTGTTTCGTTCGGTTGGCGCCTCGGAGCTCCCCTACCGGCAGCAGCTCCGGTACCATTTTAACGCCATCCCATTCCACACCATTCGCCGGTTCTGGCGGGTGCTCCTCCGCTCCCACGACCCAAATATGCTCTGCCAAGCAGCAATAAATCTATTCGGCAATATTTTTCTGTTTCTCCCCCTGGGTACGTTCCCTCCCCTGCTCTGGGAGAAAATGAGATCTTTCCCCCGCACCGTTGCGCTGGCCGCTGCCATCATGGCCGTTATCGAGATTTCCCAAATGCTCCTGCTGGTGGGCACCTGCGATATTGACGATATTATCCTGAATGTTTTGGGCGCCGCCATGGGATATTGGTGCTATGTTCTGATAAGTAAATAAGGAAATCCCCCCATTTGTCCGGCCTCTGGCACTGCAAATGGGGGAGTTCTTTTACGGTTCGTCCGGATTTTGGGGAATGCTTGCCCCCATTTCTCCCTGTTGGGTCTCCAGGAATGCCTCTTTCAGCCGAGAGAGATAGGCGAATGGTTCCTCCGGCGAAATGGGAACGAATTTCCGTTTTGTAAGTGAATCATGCTTCGGTTGCAGGATGAATTCCAATTCCCCCTCCCCCACCGCACTCACCGGGAAACGAGTCTCAACACCGAATCCACTTTCGCAGGGAACCAATATTCCTAGATTTGCCTTTCCTTTCTTCCCGGAAGCCTCCAGCCGGTACATCACCTCACCGGACAGATTGCATCGGCAAATCACCCGGTAGTATAATCCCTGCCGCTCCAGCTGGAGTTTACCGACACTTTTCCCGCCCAGGGTCACCTCGTAATCCTCACGCAAAGAATCGCCTCCCATCAAAATTATGGCTGTCAGCGGAAAGATAGACCCGCTTTCTCGCCGGATTTTTCTTTACAACCCAATTGCAAAGGAATATAATAAGGGCACAGAAAGAGAAAGGGGTTCGCTCCCATGAATTATATTATTTTTGACCTGGAATGGAACCAGTGCGGCTCGGAATCCGAAATCATCACCAGTCCAGTCTGTCTGCCCGGTGAGATCATTGAGATCGGCGCAGTGAAACTGGATGACCATTTCCAGAAAACGGATGAGCTCCGGCTATACATCAAGCCCCAATACTATACCAAACTTCACCGAAAAATCGTCACCCTCACCGGCATCCGTGACAGGGATTTGGCGGAAAAGGGGCTGCCTTTCCCAGAAGCATTTGAGAAATTCATGGATTTCTGCGGGGAAGAATTCAGCTTCATGACCTGGAGCCGTTCCGATTTGCCGATCCTGGTGGATAATATGCTCCTGCATGGCATCGATATCTCTCAGCTACCGGATACATATGATTTGCAGCGGATCTTCTGCAACGAGATCATGCGTTTCTCACGAAAAATGTCCCTGGACGATGCTTTGGACGTGCTGAACGAAAAGGGGGACACTGCCCACGATGCCCTGAATGATTCCAATAACACGGTTCTGGTTTGCAATCATCTGGATCTGGAGGAATATGGTCAGGAATACGTCAGCCGTGCCTTTGCCGAAGCGCCGATCTGCGCTGTCTACAGCTCCCCCCGCTGCGCAAGGGAAGCGGAGGAATTGCGGCAGTACACCTGCCCATGGTGCGGCGAAACCGTCACCGCTTCAGCCTGGCTCCATTCCGACCGGGATGAAATGGTTGCCTACGGCCAGTGCAGCGAGGGAGACGAGATTTTCCTGACCATGGAGTTGACCCGCACTGGCACGGACCGATTCCACCCCCGGCGAATTCTATACGAAATGAGTGACGATCTGTGGGATGTATACACCCAGCTTCAGCAATCCGCCAGCCAGTCATGACCCTCACCCAGGAAGATGTCCTGCGGCTGCTCCCCAACCGGGCAGAGGATGCCCACAAGGGGGATTTCGGCAAAATTCTTCTCCTCTGCGGCAGCCGGGGGTATACCGGTGCCGCATATCTGGCGGCCATGGGTGCCCTGCGCAGCGGCGCAGGACTGGTGTACCTGGGCGTACCGGAAAGCATTTATCAAATTGAAGCCATCAAACTGAACGAGGCTGTTGTTTTTCCCCTGCCAGACCGGGATGGAAAACTCAGCCGGGAGGCTATCTCCGAAATAGAGCCGCTGCTGCCCAAGATGGATGCCCTGCTACTGGGTTGCGGCCTGGGGCTGAGCGAGGATACCGAGGCGCTGGTTCAATGGGCGCTGGAACAGGTCAAATGCCCACTGGTGCTGGATGCCGATGGCATAACCCAGGCGGCAAAGCATATTTCTTTACTGCGTGGAAGGCAGGGCACAACCGTCCTCACCCCTCATCCGGGAGAATTTGCCCGGCTTCAATTTCCCCCGGAGGATGCCATGTCCAGTGCTCAGCGGGCAGCCATGGACTTGGGCTGCATCATGGTGCTGAAAGGGCACCGCAGCTGCATCACTGACGGCACCCGGAGCTACCGCAACCCCACCGGGAACCCTGGCATGGCCGTTGGAGGCAGTGGCGATCTGCTGGCGGGGATCATTACCTCGCTCATCGGTCAGGGATTGGAGCCGCTGGATGCGGCCGGCTGTGCCTGCTGGCTTCATGGGGCGGCGGGGGATCTTTGCGTCAATGAATGGGGGCAATATGGAATGCTCCCCACGGACATACTCAATGCTCTTCCACGACTGATGAAATAAGGCGGGGTATCCATTGAAAAAAATCGCATTGGTTTTTTCCATCATTTTTCTTCTTTCCGGGTGCAGCGGGACGAATGCCCCATTGGAGCAGAGCGTTTCCCTGCGCACCAAATTGCTCAGCGCCCAGCTGATCAGTTTTGACGTGACCGTTACTGCCGACTACGGGGACAGCATCCAGGTCTTCTCCATGGCGTGTCAGGGGGATTCTCACGGGACAGTCCATTTCGATGTGACCGCTCCGGCCAGCATCAGCGGCATCCAGGGGAGCATCAACGGGGAAAAGGGAGCGCTGGAATTTGAAAATACGGCGCTGTACTTCCCGCTGCTTGCCGACGGGCAACTCACTCCGGTGAGCGCCCCATGGATCCTGATCCAAGCACTGCGCAACGGCTGCATTACCTCCGCCGGTACCGATGACGGCACAGTAATCGTGAGCATCGACGACCGATATGATGACGATGCGCTCCATCTGGATATCTGGCTGGACGAAACCAACTGCCCCTGCAAGGCGGAAATATTATACCGGGAACGGAAGATATTGTCGCTGGATGTCAAAAATTTTACCTATCAGTAGAATTTGCCCGGGAAACCACATAGAATTATATGGATGCGATGCCGTATAAAAAACCGATGTGCGTGGGAAAATAAAGATACAGCCGCGCTTCAGCGGAAAAGGAAGCGCGCCCGATTCTTTAACCACGGAGTGTGATTTAAATTGGACAGCACTGTGAAACGGGGCGACATTTTCTATGCGGATCTGTCACCGGTAGTGGGCAGTGAGCAGGGTGGCACCCGACCGGTTCTGATCGTCCAGAACGACACCGGCAACCGCCACTCCCCCACCGTGATCGCCGCCGCCATCACCAGCCAGACGGGGAAAGCGAAGCTCCCCACCCATATCAATATCGCCGGTGGCAGCGTAGGACTGAGCAAGGATTCCGTCATCCTGCTTGAACAGATCCGCACCATCGACAAGCGCCGCCTGCGTGAGCACATGGGGCGGCTGGATGAGCAGCAGATGTCAATGGTGGACAATGCCATCGCCGTCAGCTTCGGTTTACATGGGAATGGAACAATGTAAAAAAGCAGGGGGCACTTCATCGCAAGTAGCCTCCTGCTCATTTGTTTAGATCGGGTCATAATTCCGCCAGATAGATGGCGTAACCCCTGCCATTGGGGCTGGGAAAGATGGCTCTGGAGAAGCCCAGGCGACGGTAAAGCTCCAGATTGAGCTCGTGGCGAATGTCCACATCCAGCATCAAGTATTTGTAATTCCGTCGGCATACCCCGGCGATTTCCTCCATCATTTGGCAGATGGCTTCCTCCGAATTATACTGCCAGTGATAGCGCAGCTGCACCAGCTGCACCGTCCGGTCAAGCAGGCGATGCATCGGCCTGAGCCAGGCAAAGCCGATCAGCTTTCCGCCGGAATAGAAGCCCCAAACCTCATACCGCTCCATCCGCTCCCGCAATTCCCGCCAGTCGGGGCGCAGGGTGGATACCCCACGGTAAAGTTCCAGCGCAGACACAATATCCGCCATCTCCAACCGGGTAACATCCAGCTGTCTCAGCTCCATAAACCGCACCCTCTTTCCATCATAAAAAGCACTTCAAAAGGGAAAGAAGTACACTATTTCAGACTTCCTGCCATAAAATTATCACATAAGCCACCAAAGGTCAAGTACCAGTATCCCTCCAGCGGGATATTGGGGACAAAAGTGCGAAAAAAGCACTTGACAAATCCGGTGCCATCAGGTATAATCAGGGACGTGCTTGAGGTTCTTTATATTCTGGACGATTAGCTCAGCTGGCTAGAGCATCCGCTTGACGTGCGGAAGGTCATAGGTTCGAGTCCTATATCGTCCACCATTTTTCCTCTTTCACATTCCTGAATATCCCTGGACGATTAGCTCAGCTGGCTAGAGCATCCGCTTGACGTGCGGAAGGTCATA
>CAZTYB010000081.1:0-8193 GCA_964617595.1 uncultured Oscillospiraceae bacterium
TACATGGTATGAAACCCACCCGGGAAATGCCATTCTTCCAAAACATGAAACGGAAGAAGTGCAGTTGCGGCGGCAAACAGTTTTTGCTGTAATCCCCAGACTTGCCAATTACAAACGATCATAACAATGATGATGCCACTGACCAAAACAATCAGGTATAGCCACAGGTCGAGCCAAAGTTTTACTATCTTTTTCATCATACGCTCCTTGTTTCGCTACAACTTTTATGGTCTTTGTAGCACTTGTTCTCGAACTATTGTATCACAAATCCGATTGTGATACAATAGTATCAGAAAATATTTTTTGCAAAGGAGCAATTTTTATGGAAACGATCATGCAAGGTTGGCTGTCTATTTGGCTGTATGTCATGACAGCGATCGGAATTGTACTTGTGATCCGCATTTGGAAAAAACGTAAGGAGTGGGATAAGCTCAATATTCTCTGTGCTTTGGCGATCATTGTATTGATTCTTCATGTAATTGAAGAGTGGGTGCTGCCGGGAGGGCTGCACTATTCCTACAACATCGCCCACGGTTCTACGCTACTCAGCCGCTATCCCATGAACCGGCTGACGGATATGATTACCAATTTCGGTGCAGTGGTTCTTGGGTGCATTGTGCTGAAAGTGTGGGGATTTCGCAAACCGGCGGCCATTGCCGTGATGCTGTTCTCTGCCTTTGAGCTGGTGATTCATGTTACCATTGGCATTCAGGATATGCAGATTTTTAACCTGTACGGAATGAACACCCTATATTCTCCCGGCTTGGTCACGTCCCTGTTTGGATTTCTGCCTGTATGCATTTTGCTTGCCAAGGAACTGTTTTTCAGCGGCAAAAAGCGGCCGACAATTTTCCAGTGGGGCATGGCTATTGGCGGAACGATGGTGCTGTGCTTCCTGCTCATCAATCTGCCGGAGGATTTGCTTGGCAAAGAGGACAGTCCCTACGAATTTACCGACAGAGGCTACTATGAACAGTTCGGTGAAGCCTACGAACAGGACAAAGGATTTGAATATTATGAGCCGAATAGCAAGGAGGGGAAATAAATGGAAAACCGAACGATGATTGCCCATGACAAAAACGGCAACGAAATGACCGTTAAAGTGAGAAGTGCATTGCCCGTAGATTCTCCCTGCGCCAGATACACGGGCTACAAACCGGAAAAGTTGTTACTTAAAAAAGGTTCTATCCGTCTGAAAGGCTATATGCCCCTGCCATGTGACATTATTTTGGAGCGTGATGTGCCTGTCCAATTACGGGACGGTGTGACCATCTATACAGACATTTTCCGTCCCGATGACGATTTGCCCCATCCTGCAATCATGGCAATGAGTCCCTACGGAAAAGAGATCGGCTCTCAATGGCTGGACGATACACCGAACCATGCCGGTATTCCCATGGAGGCTACTTCCGGCTTGCAGAAATTTGAGGGTCCCGATCCTGCCTACTGGTGCAACCATGGCTACGCCATTATTAACCCCGATGTTCGTGGTGCGTACAATTCCGAGGGCATCATCCTGTTCTTTGGCAGCGACTATGGCAGAGACGGTGCTGACATCATCGAATGGGCGGCAGCACAGCCGTGGAGCAACGGCAAAATCGGTATGAGTGGTAACTCGTGGCTTGCCATTTCTCAATGGTTTACCGCTGCCCAGCGTCCCGAACATCTGGCAGCAATCGCCCCATGGGAAGGATTGTCCGATTGTGGGCGTGAGGTTGCCACCCGTGGCGGTGTGCAGATGCCGGAGTTTGTCAAAATGCTGTCCGACTCTTTTGCCTCCACCGAAAACGGCGGCATTGAGGATGTGATCACCGAAATGTGTGAACATCCTACCATGAATGCCTGGTGGGAAGACAAAGAGGCTGATTTGGAGAAGATCGACATTCCTGCCTACATTGTCGCAAGCTACACGAATCCTATCCACACCTACGGCACATTGGAAGGCTATCGCCGCATTTCCTCTAAGGAGAAATGGCTGCGTATTCACAATACCGGCGAATGGGACGATTATTACAACCCGGCTCACACCGAGGAGCTGCGAAAGTTCTTTGACCGCTACTTAAAAGGCGAAGATAACGGCTGGGAGCAAATGCCGAGGGTACGTGTCAGCGTTCTCAACCCCGGCGGCAAGGACATTGTTGACCGTGTGGAGGAGGATTTCCCCATTCCCCGGACACAGTATCAAAGACTGTATCTGGATACTGCAAAGAACAGTCTCAACAAAGATGTGATTGCTACCGAAAGCTACATGGAATACGACTCTGACCGCAAGAAGAGCGGCATTCGCTTTGATATGAAAATGGCAGAAGATACGGAAATCCTTGGCTATATGAAGTTGCGGCTTTGGGCAGAGGCGCTTGACCATGACGACATGGATCTGTATGTTACGGTGGAAAAACGCCGCAAAAGCGGTCTGCCTTACAAATTCACCCTCGGACCGGGCATGGATATGTCTGCAAAGGGTTATATTCGTGCATCCCTCAGAGCGTTGGATGAGACGAAAAGCACGGAAGAAAATCCCCGTCAGTCTATGGCACAGGAGCAAAAACTTCACGCAGGAGAAATCGTCCCATTAGACATTCTTATCTGGCCAATGGGACTGAAATTCAAAAAAGGGGATATC
Source organism: uncultured Oscillospiraceae bacterium (assembly GCA_964617595.1). Lineage (GTDB taxonomy): Bacteria > Bacillota > Clostridia > Oscillospirales > Oscillospiraceae > Faecousia. Next base: position 2,624 of record CAZTYB010000081.1, read on the forward strand.
CTCCGTGTTACGGTTTCTCCTTACAAGACAAAGAAAATGTGGACAGGGCCGTTCAAACTGAAAATGGCGAAAATCAAATTACCCAAAGAGGGATATACCTATTTCCCAGAGGACAAGCCGGAAATGTATACCATCGGCGGTAAAGAAATGTTTGCCGGTTCCAAGGTAGATACCGCCGAAATGCCCAAAGATCACAACAGGGGCAGGCACCGCATTTACACCGGCGGGAAATATGACAGCTACCTCTATCTGCCGGTGATCCCGGAAAGAGATTGACTTGTTTTTTCTAAACAATAGCAAAAAATCCCCGCAAGGGTAGGGGCATCCTACCTTTGCGGGGAAAAATTTCGCAAATTTACAGGTACTGCTTCATGTCCTCGGAGACGTTGGCGGGGTCTTCGGACAATGTGACGGTGATCTCCATCTTGTTTTCCAGGGCGAACTTGGCAGCCCAGGCGATGAACGCTTCGGCGGTGGCCAGGTCGTTGCCGATGGTCTTGTAGAGATTGTCGATGAACACGTGGGTAATATCAAAGTTGCCGGCGTGCAGGCCGCTCAGGAAGCCCCTGAGCATATCGGCGGACTGAATGCCATATTCCTGGGAATCGACCAGGCGAACCTTGTAAGTAACGTCGTAGGTGAGCTTCTTGCCGTATTCGATGCACACCACATCGCCACTGGCCTGCGCCACAGCGGAATTGATGCCGTCGATCAGCTTCTTGGTTTTGCCGGAGCCTTTCAGGCCCATAATAACATGAATCATAGGATTATCCTCCTTTGCTATGCCAGAGTAGTTGGCTTAGTGATATTCTATCAGGAATTGCAAAAATTTGCAACAACTATTTATGCAAATTTCGCATTTGTTACAATTTTTCATATCCTGGCTTGCCCAGCATCCCCAGAAGATTCCCCCTGTATGGCTCGATACCGGGCTGATCGAAAGGATTTACCCCCAAAATATAGGCGGAAATGGCGCAGGAAAGCTCCATGAAATAGAATAGATCTCCCAGCGTTTCTTCACTCATTTCGCCGCATTCCATGGTGATCACCGGTACGCCCCCGTCCACATGGGCGCTGACGGCGCTTTGGAAAGCCCTCTCATCCACAAAGTCCAAACTTTTCCCGGCCAGGTAGTTCAGCTGATCCAGATTGCGGACATCGGAATCAATGGTACAGCGCTGCTGGGGTGGGGCGAAGCGCAGGGCGGTTTCGAAGAGATTCCGCTGCCCCTGCTGGATCATCTGCCCCAAGCAGTGCAGCTCAGCGGGGAATTCCACGCCCGTGGGGAAGAGCCCCCGCCCCTTCTTGCCCTCGGATTCGGCGAACAGCTGCTGCCACCACCGGGCGAACAGGCGCAGGCCCGGCTCCGGGTAGCACAATAGCTCGATTGCCTTGCCCCGGCGGAGCATCAGGTTCCGCACGGCGGCATAGAGCCAAACGGGATTCTCGTAAGAGCGCAGGGCGTAAGCTTCCCCGGCTTCCCGGGCGCCTGTCAGCACCCGGCGGATATCCACCCCGGCCACGGCCATGGGCAGCAGCCCCGCCGCCGAGAGAACGCCGAACCGCCCGCAGACATTGCCAGGGAAGCAGAAGCTTCCCCACCCCTCCTCCTGCGCCATGGTGCGCAGGGAACCGTCCAGGGGATCGGTGACGGCGTAGATGCGCTGGCGGGCGCAATCGGTGCCGTATTTCCGCTCCAGCATCCAGCGCAGCGCCCGGGCGACGATGGCCGGTTCCACCGTGGAGCCGGATTTGGAGATGAGGGCGATGGAGAAATCTTTCCCGTCCAGCATCTGGCGCAGTTCGTTCCATTGCCGGGTGCTCAGGCTGCTGCCGGTGAAAAGGATTTGGGGGTCACCTTTGCCCCGCAGCAGATTCCGGTTCTCCCCCTGGAGGAATTCGATCCCCGCCCGGGCACCCAGGCAGGAACCACCGGCGCCGACCACTACGAGTGTTTCGGAATCCTGACGGATGCGCTGGGCGGCGGCCAGAATGCGGTCGATTTCCGCACCGGACTGCTGATCGGGCAGGCGCATCCAGCCAAGATATTCGCTCCCGGCGCCGCTGCCATCGGCCAGCGCCGCATGGGCGGCGGCTACTTCCTGCTCCATATCCATCAGATCCGCAAATTCCACACTTCCCCATACATTGGAGATATCAATGTTTATCATAACCGGAATACACCTCTTCGGCATTCTATTTCCTTTATTTTAGCGCATAATTTGTCGGAACGCAAGCTTTGAACAAAAAAACATCCGTTCTGCGTTCCCAGAGGGTGTGCACTGGAGGGGAATGACCTGATCAGACGGATTTGGAAGCGGAGGAAAGATAAAATTGCAAAAAATGTGTTGACCTGCCGAATGATTTCGGTTATAATACTTTAGCATGACTGTTATCATCTACAATTATGTGTTGCTGCGGCCAATTTTGGCTGTTGAGCATATGAGAAAGATAGAAGGAGGTGTATGTGTAATGAAGCGTACCTACCAGCCCAGCAATCGTCACCGTTCCAAGGTTCACGGTTTCCGTCAGAGAATGGCTACTTCCAACGGCCGTAAGGTTCTTGCCCGCCGCCGTGCCAAGGGCCGCAAGGTTCTGTCCGCTTGATGAGCCGCCCCGGTGAGGGAATGTTGCTCTGAGCGAAATGGGAGCAAAAGCGGGGTGAATGAATTTCGCCCCGCTCCCTTTTTTCTTCCGGATCCCAATGCAAAATCGCTTTTCTTGGAGATGCGTTATGAAGTATTCCACCAGCTTGAAGCTCAACCATATTTTCCGCCGACTGTACCGCACATCCGGTGTGGCGGACGGATACCTGGTGATGTATGCCAGGAAGAACCACTTGGGGATCAACCGGGTGGGGATCACGGTGAGCAAGAAGATCGGCCATGCGGTTGTGCGCAACCGTACCCGGCGCCGCCTGCGGGAGGTTTACCGCCTGAACGAGGGGCGCTTTCAGCGGGGATGGGACATTGTTGTGGTGGCCAGAACCCGGGCGGTGGAAGCCCCCTTTGCCAAGTTGACTGCCAGCTACCTGAACCTGGCCAGGAAACTTGGGGTGACCGATGTCGAAACGAGTGATGCCCCATGAAAAGAATGCTGCTGGCAGCGATCCGGTTTTATCAGAGAAATATTTCCCCTGCGTTTCCGCCAAGATGCCGGTTCCGCCCCACCTGCTCGGCTTATGCTTTCGAAGCCATCAGCCGCTACGGTGCGGTGAAAGGCGGTTGGCTGGCGCTGAAGCGCATTGCAAAATGCCATCCGTTCTACCACGGGGATATTTATGACCCCGTTCCATGACTTCCAGAAAATAAGGAGGAAAGTCCATGTTCCTGTTCTCCATCAGTGACATCATTCAGGTGCCCTTCGGCTACCTGATGGGCTGGCTGTATCAGCTGACCAACAGCTATGGTGTCGCACTGATCCTGTTTGCGGTGATCGTCCAGCTGGTGATGTTGCCCATGACCGCAAAGTCCAAAAAAAGCATGATGAAAATGTCCCGCCTGCAACCCCAGATGCAGGAAATTCAGCGCCGCTATGCCGATGACCCTCAGCGGCAGAATATGGCTGTGCAGAACCTGTACAAGGAAGAGGGCGTATCCATGGGCGGCGGATGCCTGTGGAGCCTGATCCCGCTGCTGATCATCCTGCCGCTGTATACCGTGGTGCGCCAGCCCATTGTGTATATGCTCCACGAGAGCTTGGAGACGGCGGAGCAGATCGTAGCCGTGCTGAAAGAGGCGGCTCCCTCCGCTTTCGGCTCCAATGCCTATTATGACCAGATCATTGCCGCCCAGCAGCTGCCCAACTATATCGATGCAGTGCGGGAGGCAATCCCCACCATCAGCGAGGCAACCCTCGCCGGTATCAATTTCAGCTTCCTGGGGATTGACCTGGGGCTGATCCCGTCGTTCAATGTGTTCTCCTCCAGCTTCTGGTGCTGGCCCCAGATTGGGCTGTTCCTGCTGGCGCTGTTGTCCGCCGGTAACCAGGTGGTTACCATGTGGATCAATCAGAAGATGAATGATTCCGTTGTCACCAACAAAGACGGGATCCAGGATGAGGAAACCGCCAAGAATTCCCAGGCCGCCCAGACCAGCAAGGTCATGATGTATACCATGCCCCTGATGATGCTGTGGATCGGCTTCACGGTCCCGGCATCCCTGTCGCTGTACTGGTTGGTGGGCGGTGTCGTCCGCACAGTGGAGGATGTGATCCTCACCAAGAAATACCGCACCATCTATGATGCGGAGGATGCCGAACGGCTAAAGCGCCGGCTGGAGCAGGATGCCATCGAAGCGGAGAAAGAAAGGATCCGTGCGGAGCGCCGTGCGGCCAATCCCGAAGGCATCACCGAAAATACCAGCAAAAAGAAGATGCAGAAGAAACAGCGGGAGCAGGAGGAAGCGGAGCGCACCGCTGCTGCCCGTGAATACGCCGCCAGAAAGGGTCTGGCAGTGGAAGAGGAAGAGAAAACCGAAGCAATGTCCGGCATTGCGGAGCGCCCCTACTGCAAGGGACGGAATTATGACCCAAACCGCTATGCTTCTAAATCAACGGAGGAATAAGCTATGGAAATGAAACAGATCATCACCGGCAAGACCATTGACGAGGCAAAGGCAAATGCCGTTGCCCAGTTGGGACTGGATGCCGACGGATTTTCTTATCAGGTTGTCCAGATGCCCAAGTCCGGATTCCTGGGCATTGGCGCACAGCCCGCAAAGATCGAAGTGACCTTTGAAGCACCGGATCCCAAACCGGAAGCCCCCAAGGTGGCTTTGTCCGCCGCCTCCCGCTCCAAGCCCAAGGCACCCAAGAAACCGGAGCCCAAGGCGGAGCCGGCACCCCAGCCCAAAGCGGAGCCGAAGCCCGCTCCCGTTGCACCGGTGCAGCAGGTCAAGGAGAGCACCCCCAAGGCAGAGCAGCCGGAGCGCACGCCCCGGGAGAATCGGGAGCCCAGAAAGCCTCAGGCTCCCAAGCCCCCACAGCCCAAGGCAGAGCCCAAACAGTACACTCCCGCAGAACCGGGCAGCCTGGAAGAGAAAATTGAGCAGTTCATCTCCGGCCTGTTGGAGCGGATGGACTCCAAAGCGGTGCCCCATTGCTGGAAAGAGGAGGGCAATACATACCAGGTGGATCTGGTGGGTGAAGACCTGGGCTATCTGATCGGCCGCCGAGGCGACACCCTGGATGCCATCCAGCACCTGACCAACTACGCCATCAACCGGGGTGTGGAGGGACATATCCGAGTGAATGTGGATGCGGAGAGCTACCGGGAAAAGCGGGAGGAGAGCCTGCGCCGGTACGCAGTGAAGAAAGCGCAGCAGGTGCTGAAAATGCGCCGCCGCACCACCCTGGAGCCCATGAATGCCTATGAGCGCCATGTGATCCATGCAGCGCTTCAGGATATGGAGAACATTACCACCCACTCCACCGGCGTGGAACCCAATCGCCGGGTCGTCATCGAATACGTTCGCTGATTATATTTTACCCGCCTGGACGGAAACGTCCAGGCGGGTATTTTTAATGGCGATTGTGTCAATAATGGTGAAAGGATTCTTACCAGGACAGCA
>CAZTYB010000082.1:0-8192 GCA_964617595.1 uncultured Oscillospiraceae bacterium
AATTCTTCGCCTATACCCCCTGCTTCCGCCGGGAGGCCGGTTCCCACCGTGCCGATGAGAGGGGCATGGTTCGGGGTCACCAGTTCAACAAGGTGGAGATGTTCCAGTACACCCGCCCGGAGGATTCCGATGCCGCCTTCGACGAGCTGGTGCGCAAGGCAGAGAACCTGGTAAAGGGTCTGGGCTTCCATTTCCGCACCGTGAAACTGGCCGCCGGGGACTGCTCCGCTTCCATGGCCAGAACCTATGACATCGAGATCCAGATTCCCTCCATGAACGGTTATAAGGAAGTCTCCTCCGTCTCCAATGCCCGGGATTACCAGGCACGCCGGGGCAATATCCGCTTCCGCCGGGAAGCCACCGGCAAGCCCGAATTCGTCCACACCCTGAACGGTTCCGGCCTGGCCACCTCCCGCATCTTCCCCGCCATGGTGGAGCAGAACCAGAGAGCCGACGGCTCCGTGGTGGTGCCGGAAGTGCTGCGCAAATACCTGGGCGGACTGGAAGTCATCGAAAAGAAGTAATTTTAAAATGAAATTATTTTAAAAGAAAAGGAGATATAAACCAATGAAAAACCCCAAGAAGCCAAAGTGGATCGATGAATTTGTTGCTTTCGCCGTAAAGGGCAACGCCATGGCGCTGGCTGTTGGTACCATCATCGGCGCCGCATTCTCCACCATTACCAAATCCATCACCGATGACATCATCATGCCCATCGTCGCCATCTTCATGGGGGGCATCGACTTCTCTGAACTGAAGATCACCCTGCCCCGGCTCTTTGGCGAAGCTCCGGTGGACGAGGCTGGGAACGTCATCGCCAATACCCTGAACTACGGCAATTTCATCGCCGCCGTGATCAATTTCCTCATCCTGGCGCTGGTGGTCTTCTTCCTGGTGAAGATCATCAACAAGATCACCGATGCCGCCAAACCCAAGGAGGAGCCCAAGGAAGCCCCCGCTCCCGCTGAGCCGGAACCCACCAAGGAAGAGCTGCTCCTGGCCGAGATCCGTGACCTGCTGAAAGAGAAATAAAGAAAAAAACCCAATCAGAACCCAATCAAAATCCCCCAGTCCACATGGACTGGGGGATTTTTTTGCCCCCTTTCAAGTTCAATTAAGGTTCGTGGATTAAAATGCACTGCGAACAATCATTTTTCCCCACCGAAAGGAGCAACCATGTTTCGAAAAAAGCATAAAAATTCCAATGGAGCGGCCAGTCAGGAAGAGCGGGACGAGGCGCTGTTTGCGGTACTGAAAGCGAACAAGCGTGCCAAGCGCCGCAAACTCATCCGCACCATTGTCATTCTTTTGATTTTACTCGCCCTGGGTGGCACCGTTGCCGTCAGGTATCTTCGCACCCGGGTACGGGAGCAGTTCGTTATGAATACCCAGGAAGTCCTCTCCACCCAGGCCCAGCGGGGCACCATCAGCACGGTGGTCTCCGGCTCCGGGATGCTGGTGAACGTGGATACGGAAACGGTCACCGTCCCGGCAGGGGTAGAGATCACGGAGATCCTCGTCCATTATGGGGACAGTGTGGAAGCGGGGGAACTACTGGCCACCTCCGACCCCGCCTCCGTCCGCACCGCCCTGGCGGAATTGCAGGAGGAAATCGAGAACCTGGATGACCAGATTGCCGATGCCGAGGGGGACAAAGTCAGCTCCTATGTCTATGCCGGGGTACCCGGCCGGGTGAAAGCCATTTATGCCAACCTGGATACCAAGGTGGAGGATGCCATGGTGGAGCATGGGTGCCTGGCCATCCTCTCCCTGGATGGATATATGGCGGTGGAAATCCCGGCGGGAAACTTAACCCAGGGGACGGAAGTCACCGTCCGTCTGTCCGACGGCAGCGAAAAGGGGGGCACAGTGGAATCCATCGTGGGGGATACCGCCACGGTGCTCCTCACGGACAATGGGCCGGAATACGGGGATACGGTGACGGTGCTGTCCATGGATGCGCAGGAACTGGGCACCGGGGAACTGACCATCCATAGCCCCCTGCGCATCACCGGCTACGCCGGAACGGTATCCTATGTCAATGTATCCCTGAATCAGCAGGTTTGGGCTGCAAGCAGCCTCTTCACCCTGAAAGATACCTCCACCTCCGCCAGTTACGATGCCCTGCTGCGCAGCCGCAGTGACAAAGAGGAGGCGCTGCTGGAGCTGCTGCTGGTGCAGCGCAACGGGGGCATCACCGCCCCGGTGAGCGGCAGTGTCTTCTCTGTGACGAGCTTGAGCAATCTGGACAGCAGCGGCGAAAGTAGTCTCTTGGTGCTCTCCCCGGATGTGAGTATGTCCGTGACCATCAGCGTGGACGAATCGGATATCCTTTCCCTGGAACTGGGGCAGACGGCGGACATCACCGTCAGCTCCGTCAGCGACACGGCGCTGAAAGGCACCGTAACGGAAATCGACAAGACCGATACCAGTGGCGCCTATTCCGCCGTGGTCACCCTGGACAAGATCAGCGGGATGCTCCCGGGCATGACCGCCAGCGTGGAAGTGCGCATTGAGGGAGTGGACGATGCCATCCTGATCCCCGTGGAAGCCCTGCACCAGACCAGTACCGGATATTATGTCTACACCACCTATGATGAAGAACTGCAAACCTACGGCGGCAGGGTGGATGTGATCCCCGGCATCAGCAATTCCACCTCCGTGGAGATCAAGTCCGGCCTGAGTGAGGGGGACACGGTATACTATACCGAAACGGAGGATCCCTTCGCCGCCATGGGCTTCGGCAATATCATGGGGGGCGATATGCAGAGCTTCGGCGGCAATATGCCGGACATGAGCAATATGGGCGGCGGAAATATGCCGGATTTCAGCAACATGGGTGGCGGAAATAATTTCGGCGGCGACCGGGGCAGCCGGGATAATTTCGGCGGCCAGATGCCCGGGGGACAGCCCGGCGGAAGAGGTTAATCATGATCGATATCAGAGACGTTTGCAAATATTACCTCGTGGGGGATGAGCGGGTGCGTGCACTGGATCACGCTTCGCTGCACATTGCCCCCCGGGAATTCGTCAGCATCATTGGCCCATCCGGCAGCGGCAAATCCACATTGATGAATATCATCGGATGTTTGGATGTGGCGGATGCAGGGAGCTACCGGCTGGATGGACTGCCCATCGAGGCCTATTCCGAGAATCAGTTGGCGAAGATCCGCAATGAGAAAATCGGATTCGTTTTCCAGCAATTTAATCTCATTCCCAAACTCTCCGCAGCGGAGAATGTGGAATTGCCCCTGATCTATCAGAAAGTCCCCCGGCAGCAGCGCACCCAGCGGGTGAAAGCCGCCCTGGAACGGGTGGGGCTAGAGAAGCGGGCGAACCATCTGCCCACGGAGCTCTCCGGCGGCCAGCAGCAGCGCACCGCCATCGCCCGTGCCATCGTCACCAATCCCAAGCTGATTCTGGCGGACGAGCCCACCGGCGCACTGGATTCCAAAACCAGTCAGGAGATCATGGATCTGTTCCATGACCTGCACAGCCAGGGGAACACCATCGTCCTCATCACCCACGACAATTCCATTGCCCGCCAGGCGGGGCGCTCCGTCCATATCCTGGACGGGCAGATCACGGAGGTGACCCTTTAATGCTCTCTTTTAAAATGGCGCTGCGTTCCATCGGCGCCAACAAAATGCGGGCGATGTTGACCATGCTGGGCATCATCATCGGCGTGGTGGCGCTGGTGGTGCTGGTGAGTTTGGTGGATGGGGCGACCTCCTCCGTGACGGATACCATCAGCGCCCTGGGCAGCAATCTGCTCACCGTCACCGTCTCCGATGACAAGGGGCAGCCCCTTACCATGGACATCCTGGAGGATTGGGCGGCGGAGCATGAGGATATCGGCCTCATTGCCCCCTATATCAGCGACTCCATCACCGGCTCTGCGCAAAATGGCAGCGGCAATTTCACCGTCTATGGCACCGTGCCGGAATATTATGATATCCAGGGGCTGGAACTGGTCATGGGTCGGTTCCTGAAAGCATCGGATGACCAAAACAGCACCTATGTCTGCATCATCAACGAGGCGGCGGCGGAAGAACTCATCGGCTACGCCGACTGCGTGGGGCAGGCCATTACCTTTAACAATGTGAAATTCACCATCGTGGGGGTGCTCAGCGATGGGGACAACAGCCTCACCAGTGTGTTCTCCTCTTCCACCATGGTGGCCTATGTGCCGTTCCATTCCCTGGTGCGCCTCAGCTCCACCGCATCGCCGGAGATCACCCAGTTCTATGTCAGTGCCCCGGAGGGGGGCACCATGGAGCAGGCGCAGGCCGCCATGACGGAGATCCTCATGAAGCGATTTGACCAGGACGAGGATGCTTTCACCCTATCCAGCCAGGATGTGCTGGAAGATACCATGAGCTCCATCACCTCCATGCTAACGGTGATGCTGGGGGGCATCGCCGCCATCTCGTTGGTTGTGGGCGGCATCGGCATCATGAATATCATGATGGTCACCGTCACGGAGCGCACCCGGGAAATTGGCATCCGCAAGGCCATCGGCGCCAGCCGGGGGACGATTCTGCGGCAATTTCTTATGGAGGCGGTGGTGCAGTGCATGATGGGCTGCTGTCTGGGCATCTTCCTCAGCTGGGCGATACTGCAAATTGTCAATACGGTGGTATCCAGTTTGGGAATGGTTTTCTCCCTGAATCTGACGGTGGTTTTCATTGCGGTGGTGTTCTGCTTCTTCATCGGCATCGTCTTCGGAATGTACCCCGCCAACAAAGCGGCCAAGATGAAGCCCATCGATGCCCTGCATTACGGAGGATAAACCATGTCAGCGAAACGAAATCATCCAATTAAAAGAGCCATCTCCCTGACCCTCACGGCGGCCATCGTGGGGGGATTAGCGGTGATGCCCATGATGGCATCCCGCCAGAACGAGCAGGAAAGCGCCGCCAGCATCCTCTCCGCCCAGGCGCAGACCCGGGACATTTCCGCCAAATTGCTGGGGGGCGGCAAACTGACCAGCCAGGGCACCGTGAATGTCCAGATCCCGGCGGAAGTGAAATTGACCGAATATCTGGTGGGCAATGGGGATACCGTGGAAGCGGGGGAACCCATCGCCATTGTGGATAAAATCAGCGTGATGAGCGCCATCGCCGCCGTGCAGGAAACGCTGGACGACCTGGACGAGGACATCGCCTCCGCCGGTACCGGCTCCACCACCTCCACGGTGAAAGCCATGGCCGGGGGCACGGTGAAGACCATCCATGCCCAGGCCGGTGACCGGGTGCAGGATGTGATGCTGGAATATGGCTGCCTGGCGGTGCTCAGCCTGGATGGGCTGATGGCCGTGAAAATCCAGGGGGAATTTGATTTGACCACCGGGGAGGATGTGATTTTCACCTTCCCCGACGGCTCCCAGGCCACCGGCCAGGTCAACAGCAATCTGAAAGGCAATCTCATCGCCACGGTGGCGGATGAGAATTATACCCCCGGCACCCCCGTGACCCTCACGTCACAAAGGGGCGACACCCTGGGCACCGGGGAAATCTACATCCTCAGCCCCTGGAACGTCACCGCCTATGCCGGTACGGTGCAGCAGGTTTCCGTCACCGCCGGCACCAAGGTCTCCGCCGGGCGAGCACTGTTCACCCTGAAAGAGGAGGGCAGCTCCGTCCGGCTCCAGCGGCTCCTGGACCAGCGGCAGGAATACGAGGGACTGATTCAGGAACTGTTCACCCTCTACCGCAGCGGCACCGTGGATGCCCCCTGCGCCGGGATCATCACCGGGGTGGATGGGAACGGAACCTACCTCCTATCCGGCACCAGGGAGGAAGTAAGGGTGAATCTCCTGACGGACAGCGTGGATTTGTCCGGTGCCAAGTTGCGGCTGCTGTCCGATGTGGAGACCATAGAGATCGTGGAAACGCCCACTAATCCGGAAGCGCCTACTAACCCGGAAGCGCCTACTAACCCGGAAGCGCCTACTAACCCGGAAGTGCCTACCAATCCGGAAACGCCTACCAACCCGGAGGCACCAACCAATCCAGAAGCGCCTACCAACCCGGAAACACCCACCAACCCGGAAATACCTACCAACCCAGAGACACCTACGAATCCGGAGGCACCAACCAATCCAGAAGCGCCTACCAACCCGGAAACGCCTACCAACCCGGAAACGCCTACTAACCCAGAAATACCGACTAATCCTGAGGAACCCAGTAACCCGGAGACACCTACCAATCCGGAGGAACCCACCCAGGGGCAGACCTATTTCGCCTATGCCGCCCAGATTCAGGAGATTTTGCCCGGCTGGATGAAAGTCCGCCAGACAGCCTATGGCTATCAGATCACGGATTTGCAGCAGCTTCCGCAGGTTTCTCCCAACCTAAGTGATTTCACTCAGGAGGCGGTGTATACTTCCGACCTGATCGACGATACTACCCTGGCCACGGGGGATGGGATTCTGGTGGTGCTGGACGGGGAGCAAAGGGTCGTCCTGATCACCGGCATTACCCTGGATTCCGAGAACCCCGGAACACCTGAAACTCCCGAAATTCCTGAGGACCCTGAGACTCCCAATACGGGGGATGGCTCTGGCGGTTCGATTCCCGGAGGCAGCTCCGGCACATCGTTCCCCAGCGGCGGAATCTCCGGGGGATTCAGCGGCAGCTTCGGCGGCAGCGCCCAGACCCAGGAGGACACCGCCTATTCCCTGGAATATGTGACCGTTGCCAATATCACTTCCCAGTCCCATATGACCGTCTCCATCACCGTGGACGAGCTGGACATCACCCGCATCTATGTGGGGCAGGAGGCCACATTGAGCATAGATGCCCTGGGCGGAGAGAAATTCCCGGCCAGTGTTACCTCCGTCTCCGCCAGCGGTGAGAACAGCGGCGGCAACAGCAAATTCACCCTGGAGCTCACCTGCGAAAAGAGCGGCCAGATGCTCCCGGGAATGTACGCTTCCGCCCAGCTGACCCTGGATGAGCGCACCGATGTCCTGACCATCCCCGTGGCGGCGCTGGAGAAAGCGGGCAAGACCAATATCGTCTACACTGCCTTGGATGCCGAAACCGGCACCCTGCTGAACCCCGTAGCCGTGACCATCGGCCAGTCGGATGAGGAATACGTCGAAATTCTGTCCGGCCTGACCATCGGCCAGACCATCTACTATTCCTATTACGATACCTACCAGTCGTCGGAAAATCAGCAGAGCCAGAACAGCGGCGGATTCTCCATGGGACAATTCCTGGGCGGCAGACCGTAAAAAATCAGGAGCCCCGGTGGGGCTCCTGATTCATTTCGGTCATTTTGAAAAGAAATGGTTAATGGCCATGGTTGCCAGGATGATGATGCCGATAACGGCGAAGATCACCAGCATTCCCTTGCCCATGTAGGGGAGATTGTCCAGGAAATTTTCCGGGGCGAAAATCAGCTCCCGGCTGACGTTTTCGGTGATGAGATCCATTCTTTGCACCCCCTTAGCCAAACAGCCGCAGGATGATTCCCCCGGCGATGACGGATGCGATCTGGCCGGAGACGTTCACCCCGATGGAATGCATCAGGAGGAAATTCTGGGGATCCTCTTTCAGCCCCATTTTGTGCACGATGCGCCCGGACATGGGGAAAGCGGAGATGCCCGCCGCACCGATCATGGGATTGACCTTGTTCTTCAGGAACAGGTTCAGGAATTTGGCGAACAGCACGCCCCCCGCCGTATCCACAATGAATGCTACCAGCCCCAACCCCAGGATCAGCAGGGTATCGGCTTTCAGGAATTGCTCCGCCGTCATGTTGAATGCAACGGAAATGCCCAGGAAAATCGTGATCAAATTGGCCAGCACATTCTGCGCCGTATTGGACAGGGAATCCAGCACCCCGCACTCCCGGATCAGATTGCCGAACATCAGGAAACCGATCAGCGACGTGGCCTGGGGCACGATGGCGGAGGCGATAATGGTGATCAGGATGGGGAAGAGGATCCGGGTGCGCTTGGAGATGGATTTCTGGGCATAGGGCATCCGGATGAGCCGTTCTTTTTTGGTGATGAGGAGTTTGATCACCGGCGGCTGGATGATGGGCACCAGCGCCATATAAGAGTAAGCAGCCACGGTGATGGCACCCACGTATTGGCTGCCTAGGTCGTTGGCCACCTTGATGGAGGTGGGGCCGTCCGCAGCGCCGATGATGGCGATGGAGGCGGCATCCCGGATATTCGG
>CAZTYB010000083.1:0-8185 GCA_964617595.1 uncultured Oscillospiraceae bacterium
GTTGGCCGTGTCCGGGTGATGACCAATGACAAGGGGCGCACCGTGAAAACCGCAGGCCCCTCCGTGCCCGTGGAGATCACCGGTCTTGCCGATGTTCCCGCCCCCGGCGATACGTTCGACGTGGTTACCGACGAGCGCATGGCTCGTGAACTGGTGGAGCAGCGCCGTCAGGCGGAGAAAGATGCCCTCGCCAAATTGCAGCAGAAAGTCACTCTGGATAATCTCTTCGCCCGGATGCAGGAGGGCGAGATGAAAGAGCTGCCCCTGATCGTCAAGGCAGACGTCCAGGGCTCCGCCGAAGCGGTGAAAGCATCCCTGGAGAAGATCTCCAACGAAGAGGTCCGTGTCCGGGTCATCCACGCCGGTGTAGGCGCCGTGAACGAAAGCGACGTGCTGCTGGCCTCCACCTCCGGCGCCATCATTGTCGGGTTCAATGTCCGTGCCGATGCCGGTGCCCAGGGCTCCATCGCCCGCTCCAATGTGGACATCCGTTATTACCGGGTGATCTACGATGCCATCGACGAGATCGAGGCCGCCATGAAGGGTATGCTGGCACCCAAGTATGAGGAAGCCATCATCGGCCACGCAGAAGTGCGCATGACCTACAAAGTCAGCGCCGTTGGCACCATCGCCGGTTGTATGGTCAAGGACGGCAAGGTCACCCGGGATTCCAAGGTGCGCATCCTGCGGGACAATATCGTCATTCACGAGGGCGAGATCGGCTCCCTGCAACGCTTTAAGGATGCTGCCAAGGAAGTCACCGCCGGTTATGAATGCGGCATGAGCGTTGTGAAATTCAACGACATCCGTGAGGGCGACGTATTCGAGTGCTTCGTCATGCAGGAAGTGAAGCGGTAAATAAATTCAAGGGGATGAATCGACCCGGAAGCGGAAGATTCATCCCCATTTTCCAAAATTTGGAGGAGCAAAATGTCTTCTAATCGTATCAATCGAATCAACGAGGAGATTCAAAAAGAATTGTCCTCCCTCCTGCGCACGGTGAAAGATCCCCGTGTCCAGGATACCATGATCTCCATCACCCGGGTGGAGACCACCCCCGACCTGCGCTATACCAAGGTCTACGTCAGCTTCCTGCAAGAGGAGCGGGCGAAGGACACTCTGGCGGGGCTGAAATCCGCCGGTGGGTACCTGCGCCGGGAGCTGGGGCACAATCTCCAGCTGCGCTACGCTCCGGAAATCGTCTGGAGCCTGGACGACAGCATTACCTACGGCGCAAAAATGCTGAAACTCATCAATTCCCTGGAGAAGCCCCATGAACCGGATGACCAGGGCTGAAGTTGCGGCTTTCCTGGCCGCCCATGATCATTTCGTCATCCTCTCCCACACCCGGCCGGACGGAGACACCGTAGGCTCCTCCGCCGCCCTGTGCCTGGGGCTGCGCCAATTGGGCAAGACCGCCCATGTGCTGGAAAATGAGGAAGTCACCCCCCGCTACCGCTGGCTCCACGAGGGATTGACCATCCCCCAGGCATCACCGGACAGCTGTATCGTCAGCGTTGATATCGCTTCCCCCAATATGCTTACCCAGGGGGGAAATGCGCTTCTGGGGCGCATCGCCCTGCGCATTGATCACCACGGCAGCGCCACCAGCTTCACCGATCACGAGCTCGTGGATGCGGACAGCGCCAGTTGCGCCGAGATCATTTACGATCTTCTGCACCTGCTGGGAGTGACCATGGACGAAAGAATTGCCCAAGCCATCTATGTGGGCACCTCCACGGATACCGGCTGCTTCCGCTACGCCAACACCACCGCCCATACTTTCGCCACTGCCGCCGCCTGTGCCCAAGCGGGAGCGGAAATTTACCGGCTGAATATGGAATTATTCGAGACCAATACCCTGGCACGGCTGAAGATGCAGGGCTGGATCGTGGAGCACATGAAACTCCTGCACAACGGAACCATGTGCATCTGCCCGATTCCGAAGGCGGTGGAGGATGCCATGGGGGTCACCAGCGACGATATGGACAATATCTCCAGCTTCCCCCGGACGGTCGCCGGGGTCTGCGTAGCGGCTACCCTGCGGGAAAGCAAGCCGGGGCAGATCAAGCTCTCCGTTCGTGCCATCCCCGGATTCGATGCCACATTGGTCACCGTTCCTTTCGGCGGTGGTGGCCACCGGGGAGCCGCCGGGGGCACCCTGGATATGACCATGGAAGATGCCACCCGTGCCGTGGAGCAGGTCATGCTGTCGCTGGACACAAACTGCAAATGATAACGGACTGGATTGAACGTCCATAGCACCAAAATCGTTCCCCACAATAATGGGTGGAGAATCTGTATCTCCTGCCATATATTGTCCCCTATTTCGATGGATTCCGCAAAAAATGCGGTATAAAATCAAAAAAGGGGGTGCAAAGCATGAATCATCAGGTAAAAATACGAAAACATCCCCGGCGGCGTAAGCTCCGCTGGGGATTTGCATTTGCCGGTATATGGGCGGCAGCGCTGGCAGCAGTGCTCCTCCTCACGGCGCTTCCAGGGGGCGAAGCAGAAAACGGCGACTCTATTTGCCTCCGCTACCGGGGTCACACGCAAATGGTGCAGGGTTCGGGAATGACCGTGGGGCAAATGCTGGAATCCCTGGGGTTGGAGCTGGGGGAGGGGGACGTAATCTCCCATTCGCTGAACTCCGTCCTGACCCAGGGAATGGAGGTCACCGTCACTGCCTACGATCAGCGCCGGGAGGAATTCACCCTGGCGCTTTTACCAGAGACGGAATATATCCTCGATGATCAGCTCCCCTGGGGAGTAGAGAAAACCATTCAGCCGGGGGTACCGGGGGAATTGCAGTGCACGGCGATCGTAGATTATGTAAACGGAGAAGCAGTCAGCCGGGAAATCACCAGGAAAATGCTCCTCTCCCAGGTGGAACCCACCATCGTGGCCATCGGCACCCGGGAGGATGCAACCCCCATCTCCAGGGACGGGTACATTCTGCTCGCCAATGGACAGATGCTGAATTACCGCAAATTTCTCACCGCCGAGGCAACGGCTTTCACCGGCACCGATGCCGGTGGAACGCTCCGGGTACGGACGGGTACCGTACTGGTGGACGGGGCGGTCATCCCGGAGGGAAGCCGCCTGTATATCGCCGGGGCGGACGGCAGTTGGGACTATGGCATTGCCCGGGCAGTGGACGGCGGGACGGTGACGGGCAATCGCATCGACCTCTACTTTGAAGATGCGGAGGAAGCATCACAATTCGGGCGGAAAGAATGCATTGTGTATTTTTTAGGATGAAAGAATTGATTTCTTCCCTTTCCTTTGATACAATGTCAACAAGCTAAGACATAGAAAGGTCAATATTATGATCAATGTTTGCGATATTCAGGTAATGAAGCCGCTGCTTGCCGCCCACGGCTTCCATTTTTCCAAGGCCAAGGGGCAGAATTTTCTCATCGCCCCCTGGGTTCCGGAATCCATTGCCCGGGAAGCGGGGGTGGAACGGGACGTGGGGGTGCTGGAAATCGGCCCCGGCATCGGCCCACTGACACAGCAGCTCTCCGCACGGGCAGGAAAGGTTTGCGCCGTGGAACTGGACCAGCGGCTGGAACCCATCCTGGGCGCCACATTGGCGGAATGCGACAATGTGGAGATCGTTTGGGGGGATGTGCTGAAATTGGATGTCCCCACTCTGGTGGGAGAGAAACTGGGCGGTCTTCGCCCCATGGCCTGCGCCAATCTGCCCTATTATATCACCACTCCCATTCTTACGGCGCTGCTGGAAGCGGAATGCTTCGAAGCGGTCACGGTCATGGTGCAAAAGGAAGTGGCGCAGCGCATCGCCGCCCAGCCGGGTGCGGCGGACTACGGCGCATTCAGTGTCTTCTGCCAATATTATGCCGAGCCGGAGCTGCTGTTTGATGTGCCCCCCCACTGCTTCCTGCCCCAGCCGAAAGTGACCTCCGCCGTGGTGACCCTGCGGGTGCGCAAGGAGCGGCCATGGGAGATCGAGGATCCGGCGCTATTCTTCCGGGTGGTGCGTTCCAGCTTTGCCATGCGGCGGAAAAAACTGAGCAACGGTCTGGCCTCCGGTTTCCCGGAACTGGGGAAATCCGGAGCGGAAGAGGTGCTCGTCGCCTGTGGCTTCCCGGAAAATGTCCGGGGGGAAACCTTGGGGATTCCGGAATTTGCCGCAATCGCCAAAGAGATCGGCCGCAGAAAGAGAGGATCATGATGTTGGAACTGGATCAAGACAAATTGAACGCTCTGGCCGAGGCAAAAGGTTGGGAATACTGCCCCGATGGGACTTTCGCAGAAATGGGGATGCCCCTGGCAGACTACCAGGAGAAAACCGCTCCCATTCCCGGCATTACATTCGGCTTTTACCAGGGAAATCTGGAGCAGCTCCACCGTATCGTTGCCCAGGTGGAGCCGGAATGGGTACAATTTTTTGAGGAAGAAATTCCCGTTTTCTGCGCCTATGAAGATGGGAACCCCATCTCTTTCTGCATTGTGGAAGCGGACGACAGCTGCCCCCTAGCCGTGCCTGGGGTGCAGGTGGGGAGCATCGGTTGCGTGGGAACCCTGCCAGCGTGCCGTGGACGGAAAATCGGGCTACGGATGGTAGACTTGGCAACTTGCTGGCTCAAAAAGCAGGGATTCCCCGTTGCCTACGTCAGCTACACCGCCATCGACCACTGGTATGCAAAACTGGGCTACGAAGTCTTTGCCCGGTTCCGGCTGAAAAAAGCATAGAAAATCAGGGACGAAGCGCAAACGCAATGCGCAGTCGTCCCTGAAAATACAAGGAGGTTTTATGGATTTCTGGAATGCATCCTGGGAAAACATCAACCCGGAGCGTATTGCCGATTACCTCCGGAATATGGATCTGTCTCCGGACGGGATCATCAAAACACTGCATCAAAATGGCGTGCGAAACATTTGTGATGCCGGATGCGGATGCGGCGCTTACGCACGGAAATTGGTGGCCAACGGATTTACGGTCAGTGGCTTCGATATTGCTCAGCAGGCAGTCAAAATTGCTGCGGAATTATTGGCTCAGTCAGGTTTCAGCGTTGAATTGAAAGCGGCTAGCGTTCTACATACCGGGTATGCCGATGGGCAATTTGATGCGGTCGTTTGCCGGGACGTGCTGGATCACATTCATCGAGCGGATGCCATCCTGGCGCTGGAAGAATTATGCCGGATTACAAAGCCCGGGGGAATCATCCTGTTCACCTTGGATTGTTTGGACGAAGAATACGAGTCTCAGCCTCACCAAGTCAATACTCAGGGAGATTTTCTATTCACCGATGGCAAATGGGCAGGGATGGTTTTCCACCCCTATCATCCGGATGATCTTCTTTCCCTCTGCCCCGCTGGCTCCATGCTGGAAGTCATCGATCACCATGGGGAATTGACCGCAATTCTCCGGAAGCGCTAACCGATTTTGGGCAGTCTCCCTTTACGCCGTCTCCAGCAGGCATACGGCGTGGCAGGACATTCCCTCCCCATTGCCGGTGAAGCCCAGGTGCTCTTCCGTGGTGGCTTTCACATTCACCCGGTTTTCTTCAATGCCCAGAGCCAGAGCAATGTTCTCTATCATGGCGGGGATGTAGGCTTTCAGCTTGGGGCGCTGTGCGATCATTGTCACATCGATATTGCCCACCCGGTATCCGGCGTGGGCAATTTTTTGGCCCACCTGGCGCAGGAGTTCCATGGAGTCCGCCCCCTTGTAGGCGGGGTCGGTATCCGGGAAATGGTAGCCGATATCCCGCAGTGCGGCGGCGCCCAGCAGGGCATCCATCACCGCATGGAGCAGCACATCTGCATCCGAGTGCCCGTCCAGCCCCAGTTCATAGGGGATCTCCACTCCGCCCAATATCAGCGCCCGTCCCGCCACCAGGCGGTGGACATCATAGCCGTGACCAATTCTCATTTCATTTCCTCCAACAGCATTTCCGCAATTTTTAAATCCATGGGGGTGGTGACTTTCAGATTTCTCTCGTCCCCCTGAACAATTTTGATGGACATTCCCGTCCGCTCCACGGCGGAGCAGTCGTCGGTAACGGCGGCACCGTCCTGATTCGCTTTTTCCAGCGCTCCTTGGAGCAGATTGAGGTCAAATACCTGGGGAGTCTGCACCGCTTGCAGCGTTGCCCGATCCGGGGTCGCCAGTACCAGTCCCCCTTTGACCACCTTGATGGTGTCTTTCACCGGGACGGCGGGGGCGGCGGCGCTGTAGCTATTGGCCGCACGGACGGTGCGGTCAATGACGGCACCGGAAATCAGCGGCCTGGCTCCATCATGAATGGCGGCCAGCTTCATCCCTTTTGACAGGGCGCTCAGCCCCAATGTAACGGACTCCTGACGGCTGCTGCCCCCGGCCACGACGGCTTTCACCTTATCCATTCCGGCGCACAGATCGGTAATGGGAGCAATCAAATCCCCTCTCGTGACGATGACGATTTCGGCGATGGCATCGCTCTGCTGGAATGCCCGGACGGTGCGCAGGATCATGGGTTCCCCGCCCAGGGGCGCCATCACCTTGTCGATGCCCCCCATCCGGGAGGCGGAGCCCGCCGCCACGATCACGGCACCGCATTTTTTCAGCGGCAGCGCTTTCCGCCCGGCGGCGGAGATTTTCGATAAATTCATGGCTTACAGCTCCTTTACGATTCGTTTGAAGCGCTCTCCCCGCTCCATGAAATTCCGGAACTGGTCAAAGGAAGCGCTGGCGGGGCTCATGAGCACAATGTCCCCGGATTTCGCCCCATGGGCAGCGGCTCGGACGGCGCTGTCAAAATCGCCGCAGTCCACCATCTCCGGCTGCTCACCGGCATCACACTGCTCCACGCACTGCCGGATTTTTCCGGCGGTTGCACCGCAGAGATAGAGTTTAGCGACGTGAGCACAGATTTCCGTCCCCAGAACGTCATAGGGGATGTGCTTATCATAGCCGCCGGCAATGAGGATCACTTTCTGGCGGAAGCTGCGCAGTCCGGCGATGGTTCGACTGGGGGACGAGGCGATGGAATCGTTGTAGAATTTGACCCCGTCTTTCACCCGCACCAGCTCAATGCGGTGCTCCACGCCGCCAAAATTCCTGGCCACCTGGCAGATGGCCTCGTCACTGACCAGTCCCTCCACCGCCGCCATAGCAGCCATATAATTCTCGATATTGTGCACACCGGGCAGCAGAATTTCCGCTACATTCAGCACCTTTTCTCCCCGGCGGCAGATCCAGTCCCCCTCCTGCCAGATGCAGTCGGTTCTTCCCCGGCGGGAGAAATGCACCGTATCCCCCCCTCCCGTCAGGGGGGCGGTGATGGCATTGTCCCCATTGACGACCAGCAGGTCTCCCGGGCGCTGGAAGCGGAAGATATTCTTCTTCGCTTCCACATATTCTTCCATATCCCGGTGCACATCCAGATGGTTGGGCGCCAGGTTGGTGATGACGGCACGGCGGGGGCTTGCGGTCATATCCATCAGCTGGAAAGAGCTCAGCTCCACCACGGCGAAATCATCGGGCTTCATCCGGCGGCAGAGGGGCAGCAGGGGCGTGCCGATATTCCCCCCCAGCCAGACGGTCTTCCCGGCAGCTTTCAACATTTCTGCGATCAAAGTGGTGGTGGTGGTTTTCCCATCGGAGCCGGTAACGCCGATGAGGTTGCAGGGCGCCACATGGAAGAATACATCCATCTCCGAGGTGATCTGCGCCCCCTGCTGCCGCAGGCGGCAGATGGCGGGGTTCCCCGGATGCATCCCCGGGGTGCGGAAGACCACATCCGCCTCCAGATTCTCCAGATAGTCCTCCCCCACATGGAGCTGACAGCCGAGACTTTCCAGCTCCAGCAGTTCCTCGTCCAGCTTCTCCCGGGGTGTTTTATCGCAGCCGGTCACCTGGCATCCAAATTCCAGCAGCAGCCGCACCAGCGGCCGATTGCTGACCCCCAAGCCCAAAACAACAATGCGTTTGCCACGCAGCGATTGAAAATATTGCGCAAAAGTATCCATATTCCTGTGCCTCCCAGGTAATTTACTGCTGCAAGTATACAGGTTTTAAAAGAATTTTTCAAGGGGATTTGACAATTCCCTTTTCTTAGAGTAGAATAATCCCGCAGCGAAAGCTGGACAGCCGCGGATGGAATCCGAAAGGATCCAGATGAGGAAAGTCCGGGCTCCACAGGGCAAGGATAACGGGTAACGCCCGCCGAGG
>CAZTYB010000084.1:0-8173 GCA_964617595.1 uncultured Oscillospiraceae bacterium
GGTGCGGGATGACAAGGGACGCAAGATGAGCAAATCCCTGGGCAACGGCATTGACCCCCTGGAGATGATCGAGAAGTATGGCTGCGATGCGCTGCGGATGAATATGGTCACCAGCAACTCTCCCGGCAACGATATGCGCTTCTACGTGGAGCGGTGCGAAGCCATGCGTAACTTCGCCAACAAGCTCTGGAACGCATCCCGCTACGTGATGATGAACCTCAGCGACGATTCCGTGAATCAGCTTCCCCCAATTGAAAAATTGGAGATCTCCGACAAATGGGTGCTTTCCAAACTGAATACCCTGATTGCGGAAGTGACGGAGAATCTGGAAAAATATGAGCTGGGCGTGGCCGTGCAGAAGGTGTATGATTTCATCTGGGATACCTATTGCGACTGGTATATTGAACTGACCAAAGCCAGACTCTACAGCGATGATGCCGACCGGAAGCAGACCGCCATCCAGGTTCTGGTTTATGTGCTGGACCAGGTGCTGCGGCTGCTGCATCCGTTCATGCCTTTCATTACGGAGGAGATTTGGCAGAGCCTGCCCCATGATGGCGAGGCGCTGATCGTCGCCTCCTGGCCGGAATACCGGCAGGAGCTGGCATTCCGGGAGGAAGAAGCCCACATGGAATCCGTCATGAATGCCATCCGCTCTATCCGTAACCGCCGGGCGGAGATGAACGTGCCCCCCTCCAAGAAAGCGGCGCTGTACGTCCTGACCTCCAACCCCCAGATCTTTACCGAGGGCGAGGGCTTTATCCAGCGCCTGGCTTATGCGGACAGCGTGACCTTGCTGGATGCCGAGCCGGAGAATCTGAACGGAATGGTTACCTGCGCTACCTCCGATGCCAAGCTCTATATCCCCATGGGGCAGCT
The DNA here is from genome assembly GCA_964617595.1 of uncultured Oscillospiraceae bacterium. Taxonomy (GTDB): domain Bacteria; phylum Bacillota; class Clostridia; order Oscillospirales; family Oscillospiraceae; genus Faecousia. The sequence goes on from CAZTYB010000084.1 coordinate 880, forward strand.
GGTGGATGTGGCGAAAGAGGTGGAGCGAATCTCCAAGGAACTGGATAAGGCAAAGAAGAATCTGGCTTCTTTGGAAGGAAAGCTCTCCAACGAGAATTTCGTCTCCCGTGCCCCGGAGGCGGTGGTCAATGCAGAACGTGCTAAAGCGCAAAAGGCACGGGATTTGATCGTCAGTCTGGAAGAGAGCCTGGCTGCAATGAAAGCGCTCTAAACAATAATCGTAGAATAATCAAAAAAATTGGAAGCAGAAAGAGTTCCTGAAAAGGAGTTCTTCCTGCTTCCTTTTTTGCTCATTACGACTGCATTTTTAGTGGGCGGGGATTATACTGCATTTGCAAGGAATACGCAGGAGGTTTTCAAAATGTATTTTACCAGTTTCCTGGAGAACGGAAAATTGACCATTGCCCTTACCGGGGAGATCGATCATCACTGTGCAAAAGCCTATATTCAAATCATCAATTCCAAAATCGAAGCCTATATGCCGGATGTATGCGTGCTGGATTTCAGCGATGTGACTTTCGTGGATTCTTCCGGTATTGCGGTGGTGATCAATGCATTGCGGAACATGACCCAGATCGAGGGGAAGCTCTTATTGTCCGGCATTTCCCCCCAACCCATGCGGGTTTTCCGGGCATCCGGAATTGACAAACTTGTGGAAATTCGGGAGGCTGTATCATGAAATTTGAGAATTTTATGATTTTGGATTTCCCCAGCCGGTCTTCCAACGAATCCTTTGCCCGCAGTGCCGTTGCCTGCTTTGCATCCCAGATGGATCCGACGATGGAGGAACTGGGGGATATTCGCACGGCGGTTTCCGAGGCGGTGACGAACTGCATCGTGCATGCCTACCCGGAGGAAATCGGCATCATTACCCTGCGTTGCAGGATACTAAAGGATAATACCCTGGACATTGTGATCAAGGACAAGGGTGTTGGCATCCAGGATGTGGAGCAGGCACGGCGGGCGACATTTACCACCGGGGGAGCGGAGCGAAGCGGAATGGGATTCACCATTATGGAGAGTTTCATGACCAGTTTCGACGTCACATCCACCCCAGGTAAGGGGACGACCGTCCATATGCGCCGCAAGCTACAGCGAAGAAAATGACCCAAACGGAGGAATTGATTCGCCGTGCCCAGCAGGGGGATGCGGAAGCATCTGAGCGGCTGGTGACGGAGAATACGGGACTGATTTGGGCGGTTGCCCGGCGATTCATCGGCCGTGGGGTGGAGACGGAGGACTTATATCAGCTTGGGTGCATGGGCTTCCTGAAAGCGGTGGAGGGGTTCGATACCGCCTACGGCACTCAGTTCTCTACCTATGCTGTGCCGAAAATATCCGGGGAGATCCGCCGCTTCCTGCGGGATGACGGGGCACTGAAAGTTTCCCGCAGCATCAAAGAGCAGGCCGTGACCATCAAGGGCATCCGGAATAAATTGACAACGCTACTGGGACGGGAACCAACCGTTCAGGAGATTTCAGAGCAAGCCGGCTTCACCCCGGAGGAGATCGCCATAGCCGAAAATGCAACGGCTGCAACGGAATCCATCCACCAGGAGACCGGTGAAGATGGATTCTGCCTGGAAAGCATCCTCACCGATACGGAATCCGAGGAAAGAATGGTCGAAAAAATTGCCCTGAAACAGGCGGTGGAAAGATTGCCGGAGCGGGAGCGGATGGTGATCCAGTTGCGCTATTACCATTGCCTGACCCAGCAGCGGGTGGCAAAGGTGATGGGTGTGAGCCAGGTGCAGGTATCCCGGATAGAGAAAAAAGCGCTGAGTAAAATCCGGGAATTCATGCAATAACCCCTCTTTACCTTTTGGGAAAAATGGAGTAGAATAGAGGTATCATAAAGATAGACAGGTGCCAATATGACTGAACAAATGGAGTCCCGTTTTCTCGCCGCCCGGCGGAATTATATCGCCGCTCAATTCGCCCAGCTCAATGATATGCAGCTGCAAGCTGTGCTGACCACCGAGGGGCCGCTTCTGCTCCTGGCCGGAGCCGGGAGCGGCAAGACCACCGTCCTGATCAATCGAATCGCCAACCTCATGCGCTTTGGCCGGGGCAGCGACTGTAACGAAATCCCCATGGAAATCACCGAGGAGGATATTCGCTTCCTGGAATCGGTATCCGAAACATCCTCCGAGGAAGATATCCGCCGTGCCGACTGGCTGGCAGGGGTGGAGCCCGCCGCTCCCTGGAGCATCATCGCCATTACATTTACCAATAAAGCAGCGGGAGAGCTGAAAGACCGCTTATCCCTGCTCCTGGGGGAGCAAGCCCGGGATATTTGGGCAATGACGTTCCACTCTGCCTGCTGCCGGATCCTCCGCCGGGAGATCGAGGTCATGGGTTATACCCGCAGCTTTACCATTTACGATACCTCTGATTCCGAGCGAGTGATGAAAGGGATCCTGAAAGAACTGGATATGGACGAGAAAACATTCCCGCCCAAATATGTTCTTGGCACCATCAGCCGCCAGAAGGACCAGATGATCTCTCCCGCTCAGATGATGGACGAGGCGGAGAAGAGCAGCAATATCCGGGCAAAGTATGTGGCAAAGGCCTACGAAAAGTACCAGATCCAGCTAAAAGAGAACAATGCCCTGGACTTTGACGATCTGATCTATGTTACCGTGCAGCTCTTGCAGCGCCATGAGGATATCCGCCGCTTCTATCAGCGAAAGTTCCGCTATGTTCTGGTGGATGAGTACCAGGATACAAACCATATGCAGTACCTGCTGACCTCTCTGCTTGCCGGAGGGTACGAGAATATCTGCGTGGTGGGTGACGATGATCAGAGTATCTACCGGTTCCGGGGTGCCACCATTGAGAATATCCTCAGTTTTGAAAAGCAGTATCGGGGCGCCCGCACCATTCGCCTGGAGCAGAACTATCGCTCCACTCAATCCATCCTGAATGCCGCCAATGCCGTCATTTCCCATAACCTTGGCCGCAAGGGGAAGAAATTGTGGACTGCCAATGGCGGTGGCGACCTGATCACGGTTTATGAGGCGGCGGACGAGGGTACGGAAGCCAATTTCGTGGCAGGTCAGATCCTTGCCGCTACCCGGGGCAGCGGAATGCAGGATTTCGCCATCCTCTACCGCACCAATGCCCAGTCCAACGCACTGGAATATGCCATGAAGCGCAACGGGATCCCTTACCGCATCATCGGCGGCAACCGATTTTTTGATCGGGCGGAGATCAAGGATATGCTGTCGTATCTTTGTGTCATCAATAACCGGGCGGATAATCTGCGGTTGCGCCGAATCATTAACAATCCCCCTCGGGGACTGGGGGCAAAGACCCTGGAAATGGTCGACCGGTTAGCTCAGGCGGAGGGGAAACCCCTGTATTCCATTGTGTCCGATCCCTATTCCTATGCGCCGTTGGAGAAAGCGGCTGTCCGTTTCCTCCAGTTTTCGGCCATGATCGAGGAACTGGCGAAGCTGCTGGACGACGGGATTTCTTTGCTGGACTTTTATGACGAAGTGGTCAGCCGCACTGGTTACGCCGAAATGCTCACCTCCAAGGACACGGAGGAGAACAAATCCCGGCTGGAGAACGTTCGGGAATTAAAATCCAGCATCCATTCCTACATGGAGAATACGGAGAATCCTACTTTGGCAGGATTCCTGGAGGAGATCGCCCTTTATACCGATATCGAGCAGTATAACGAATCCGATGATGCCGTTGTCATGATGACCATGCACTCGGCCAAGGGATTGGAATTCCCCCATGTCTTCCTGGTTGGGTTCGAAGACGGCCTCTTCCCCGGCCAGCGTTCCATCGGGGATGCGGCGGAGATGGAGGAAGAGCGGCGGCTATGCTATGTGGCCATTACCCGTGCCAAGAAAACCCTCACCATCACCCATGCTCGCCAGCGTATGATCTATGGGCGAACCGCAGCATCGCTGCCCTCCCGATTCCTGAAAGAGATTCCGGAGGAATGTGTCCGGCATAAGGGCGGTTTCCGCCCGGCGCAGTCCGCCCCCATGCAGCAGACTTATTCCAGTGCCCATTATCCCCAGCGCAGTGAATACAGGCGCCCTAAATACCACAGCGAAAGCTCCATGGTATCCGCCCCGTCTTCCACGTCCATGTTGGAGCTGCACCAGGGGGACATGGTTCAGCACGCTTCTTTTGGCAATGGCATGGTGCTGACGGTAACGAAAATGGGGGGAGATGCATTGCTGGAAATCGCATTCGACGATGTGGGCACCAAAAAACTGATGGCCAAAACAGCCTCCCGGTACATGAAGAAGCAGTAATCCGATCCTCAAATCAGAATGAAATCAGCCTTTTTTGCATATCGTTTTCCGTAAGGGGGAGGACGTATGGGAAAAAGGCTGAAAAAATTTTGGTTCTTTTTGTGTTTGCTCATTTGTGTGGCACTTATTTGCTTTGTATATTTTCGGGGTAAATACCGGGATATCATAGGGGATTTGGCGCAGACCAGCGTGATCAATGCCACATCCGATTTGGCCAATGATGCGGTGGCTAAACAGATTGAAAATGGGAATATCCAATATGACCGTATCGTCTATTTTGAAAAAGATGTGAATGGCCGCATTACAGCACTGAAAACTAATATCGGGGAAGTGAATCATCTCAAAACGGATATTCTGAATATTATCAATGACCGGATCCTCTCTCTGGATGCGGCGGATATCGGCATCCCCATTGGCAGTCTCTTCCTGCCGGAATTTTTCTCCGGGAAAGGGCCGGCCATTCCGGTGCATATCATCGCCATTCGAAACAGTGATGCAACTTTCTCCAGCAATTTTATCGAAGCGGGCATCAATCAAACGCTGCACCAACTGGTCATGGATGTGAGTGTGGATGCTGCCGTACTGGTACTGGGGCAGACCAGTACTTTCTCTGTTTCCAGCCAAATCGTTGTGGCGGAAACCGTCATTGTTGGGGATGTACCCAATACATTTATCCAATCAGAAAGAAGAATGATCACCGCCAATGAAGTTTGAAGTTGCCCATGGGTAAGCTTTGTCTGAGAAATCCCTATCCGGAAGCAACATTTTGCCTCTTGTAATTTTGATATTTCCAGGTTATAATAGATCCATAAAGAAAAAATGGAGGTCATATACATGGCTGTTAAAATTGAGAAAGATACCATCATCGGCGATATTCTGGATGTCGCACCCCAGAGCGCTCCGCTGTTCTTTGCCATCGGGATGCATTGCCTGGGTTGCCCCTCTTCCCGGGGTGAGACCGTTGAAGAGGCTTGCATGGTGCACGGCATCGAGTGCGAAGGATTCCTGAAACAGCTGAATCATTTCCTGGAAGCCTACGAAGAGGAACAGGCCAAGGGCTAAGAGAATTCCGGAGCTGCCCCTGTGGCGGCTCCTTTTCTTTCGCTCTGATCATTTCAGCACAGGAGGTGCTCCATTTGAAACTCCCGCTTTCCAATCGGCTGCTGGCCTGCTGCGCATTTGTCCACCCCGGTGACCGGGTGGCCGATGTGGGCTGTGACCACGGCTATCTTGGGATCCATCTGCTGCAAAGCGGCATCGCTTCCAGCGTAATTGCATCGGATGTGAACGAATTGCCGCTGCTCAGTGCGGTGGAGAATGCAAAAAAGAACGGCTTGCAGGGGAAAATCTCGTTCTTCCGATCCGATGGCGTTCAATCCATCCCCAGAGATTTTAACTGCATGGTTTGCGCCGGTATGGGGGCAGATACCATGATCTCCATACTGGAGGCGGCGCCGTGGCTGAAAAGCAGCGCTTACCGTCTGATCCTGCAATGCCAGAGCAAGCGCCCGATGCTGCGGCGCTACCTGGCAGCCAACGGATTCTCCATTTCCCGTGAAACGCTGGCGCAGGACGGAAAATTTATCTACCCCATTATGGAGGTGCGCTACGAGCCGGTGGCATTGCCCGCTCCATGGGAATATTACATCACGCCGCAATTGCTGGAGGATAATTCCCCCCTCCTGTCCGCTTTTCTCCGACGGGTAATCGAGGGACTGAGGGAGAGTCTTCCGGGGAAAAAGCGCTCCGGCGAAGCGCAATATCAGGAAATGATGCAGATCATCTCTCACCTAGAGGAGACGGAAAGGAGCCTGCAATATGGTAAAGGCGAATGATATCGTTCAGTTCATGGAGTCCATTGCACCCCAATCGAGAAAAGAAAGCTGGGACAATGTGGGGCTGCTGTGCGGGCGGAAAGAAAAAGAAGTGAGAACCATTCTCATTGCCCTGGACCCGTTCCAGGCGGTTGCGGAAGAAGCCGTCCAATTGGGGGCGGATATGATCGTGACCCATCATCCGCTGATTTTCAGGCCGCTTTATGATGTTACGGACGATACTTCCGTGGGGCGAACCGTGGCGATACTCCTGCGCAACGATATCAGCGCATTCTGCGCCCATACCAATTTGGACATTGCCCCCGGGGGCGTTGGTGCGTGCCTGGCAGCGGCACTGGGACTCAATGAGATCGTGCCGCTCCATCCCCAATGGGATGAAAGGGGAGAGCCCTGGGCACTGCTGCACAAGGGAACGGTTGAAGCGCAAGGTCTTCCCGATTTCCTCGCCCATGTCAAATGCGCATTGGGAACCCCGGTTTTGCGCTATTCCGACGGGGGAAAAGCCGTCCATCATGTCGCAGTCGGCGGCGGTGCCTGCGCAAATGAATGGAAGCAAGCGCTGGAAGCCGGGTGTGATACTTTTGTTACAGCGGATGCGAAGTATAACGATTTCTGGGATGCCAGGGATGCGGGGATGACATTGATCGATGCAGGGCATTTTTATACGGAGAATCCCGTCTGCACTTACTTGCAAAAGGAGCTGAAGCGGGCTTTCCCTGAGGTTCATGTGCTGCTTTCTGCCGTCCATCGGGATTGCATGGGGTTTTTTTGAATGTAATCCGGCAAAAAATGTATTTCAGTGTTGATTTTTTTGGCGCTTGGTGCTAGAATATACTCGAAATTTTATGAAATGATTCCAGAAAGGGAAGATTACGATATGTCCGGACATTCCAAATGGCATAATATCCAAAAGACCAAGGGTGCACAGGATGCAAAGCGTGCCGCTGCATTCACCAAAATTGCAAAAGAAATGATCGTCGCCGTGAAAGAGGGCGGCGGTGCCACCGACCCCGCCTACAACTCCCGCCTGGCTACTATCATCACCAAGGCTAAGGCCGCCAATATGCCCAATGACAACATCAAGCGGGTGCTGGAGAAAGCAGCCAGCGCCGGTAGCGGCGAAAGCTACGAATCCATCACCTACGAAGGCTATGGCCCCGGCGGCGTTGCCGTGATCGT
>CAZTYB010000085.1:0-8044 GCA_964617595.1 uncultured Oscillospiraceae bacterium
ATATTCTGTACTTCTGCACTGTAAATCATGGCAATTTTCCTTTCTTTCAAAAGACGGTGATCCGCCTTTGGATTAACTTTTCAGAAATGGTGCACCGGTCATTCGCCGATTTGCCCCAACTTCCAAGTATATTATACATTCTGCAAGGGGAAATGTCAATTATACCGTCAAAACATTCCGTACAAAAAGATTGAATGGTTTTGTGCAAGGTTTGACAAAATCAGCAAGTCTCCGCCTGCAAATTCCGAATATATCGATTGGCATCCTCCGCTTTGAAATATGCCGAACCGGTAACCAGCACTGTTGCACCATTCTGCTTGCAAATGGGTGCGGTTCGCTCATCAATGCCGCCATCTACGGAGAGGATGCACTTCGGGTTCACTTCGTCCAGCATTTTTCGGAGAGACAACAGTTTGGGCATCATATCCTCTTTAAATTTCTGCCCGCCGAACCCGGGTTGAACCGTCATAACCAGGATCAAATCGCACATTTCCAGATATGGCGCAGCCGCTTCGGCGCTGCTGCCGGGTTTCAGGGAGATTCCCGCCTTGCAGCCCATGGAGCGGATTTTTTTCAACGCCTCCATGGTATTCTCCGGATCATCCGCCTCCACATGGATGGTCAGCCAGTCTGCCCCGGCGGCAACAAAGCGTTCCACATAACGAATCGGGCGCTGGATCATCAAATGAACATCCAAGGGCATATTCGTCACCCCTCGGATGGCTTTCAATGCCGGAAGTCCGAAAGAAAAATTGGGAACAAAGCTGCCATCCATCACATCCACATGGATCCAGTCCGCCCCGCTGTCCTCAATTTTGTGAATATCCCGTTCCAAATTGACAAAATCCGCCGCAAGAATGGACGGTGAAACCTTAGCCATACACTTCCCTCTCCTGTTCTCTCTTTTTGCATCCATGATATCACATTCTCGGTAGGAATTCAACCAAAGAAGCCATCGTTTGCCACGCAAAACTTCATGGGTTAAGCTGCATCACAAAATGTGGCAAAAGAGCAGCGCACTCATTTTCACGAGTGCGCCTAATGCAAACATTATTTCTTCCGGATATCCAGATGGTAATCGATTTCCCCTGCCTCAGTATCTTCGATGATGATATGATAAACAAGGTCAATGCATCCCCCGTCTTCCACAATGTCATAGAACAGGCGGGTTGCTTTCACAGTAATCATCAGGGCACCGAACTCCATTTTGTAAAGGGAATCGTGGGCAATCCCCTCCTGGAAAATCATGGTGCTGGAGAGTTTACCGGTACGATAGAGGGTCACCTTGCCGGGCTCTACACGGAAAGTGGTCGTCACTCCGGCAAGACCCGTCAATTCGCTTTCCTCATAGACGATGTCCCATCCCCCATCCCGGTATTCCATGGTGCCCTCGGTATCCAGACGGATGATCTCCGGCTCCTGTCCAGCGTAGCTCTGCCGCCCCTGGATGGCAAGCATAACGGGTGTACTCATTGTGCCGCCTCCACCGCCAGACGAAGCAATTCATCAATCAACTGGGAATACGGGATTCCGCTGGCCGCAAAAAGCTTGGGATACATGGAAATAGAGGTGAAGCCAGGCAAAGTATTGATCTCATTCAGGATCACACGGTTATCCTCATGTGTCACAAAGAAATCCACTCTGCTCAACCCCTGACAGCCGATTGCCTGGTAGACACGCACGGCCATTTCCCGTACCCGCTCCGCTGTTTCTTCCGGAATTCTGGCGGGCACATAGGCAACGGAGGTATCGGTGATATATTTCGCATCGTAGTCATAAAACTCCGCTCCGGAATCAATTTCGCCGCAGACAGAGGCAACCGGATTGTCATTGCCCATGACTGCCACTTCGATCTCTTTCCCACTGATAAATTCCTCTACGAGAACTTTCTCATCGAAAGCGGAAGCGGATTGCAGCCCCTTTTCCAGCATTTCCCGGTCAGCAGCTTTCGAAACACCAACAGAGGAACCCGTTCCTGCAGGTTTCACAAACATGGGGTAATCGAATCGGCTTTCCAACTGGGCGATGACCGCATCCAGATGCCCGTTTATTTCATTGCGACGCACCAGTTCCCAGGCTGCCTGGGGAATTTTCGCCTGATCGGCTACCAGTTTTGTGAGTGTTTTGTCCATAGCCACTGCGGATGCCGATACGTGGGGGCCAACATAGGGGATGCCTGCTAACTGCAAGAGCCCCTGGATGGTGCCGTCCTCCCCATTTTCGCCATGAAGCACGGGGAACACCACATCGATCCGTTCCCGCACCACGCAGTCACCCTCAAAACTCAGCAGTCCCTGACCACGGACGGGTGAAATGGTTGCACGGCGGTTCTCGGGATAGTCTTTCCATTCGCCGCTGGGCAAAAGGGAGTAATCCTTGCCGGTGTAATGGATCCAATCCCCCTCCTTGGTGATCCCAACGGGGAAAACATTATACTTATTATGGTCAATATTGTTCAGAACGGATTCGGCACTGCGCAGAGATACCTCATGCTCCGGGCTCATTCCGCCGAACAGAATACACACACTCAGTTTCATTTTCAGACTCTCCTCACTTATTCATTCAACAGCGCTTCCCCGGCACGGAAAATATCCCCGGCGCCGATGGTAATGACCAGATCGTCCGGCTGCACATTCTGGCGCAGGAACTCGGTCACATCTGGAAGTGTCGGGCAGTAAACCGCACCCGGTATTTTCTCCGCCAGATCAAGAGAGGAAATGCCATAGGTATTGCGTTCACGGGCGGCATAGATCTCCGCCAGCACCAATACATCCGGCTTGCGCAGCTCCCGGACGAAATCGTCAAACAATGCTCTGGTTCTGGAATAAGTGTGGGGCTGGAATGCGACCACCAGTCGGCGGCCTCCCATCGTCCGTGCCGTATCCAGCGTTGCACGCAGCTCATCCGGATGATGGGCATAATCATCATAAATCTTCGCCTCGTGGAATGTGCCTTTATATTCCATCCGGCGACCGGCACCATGGAATGATGCAACGCCCCTTGTCACCGCTTCCCCCGGGATGCCCAGCATCCACGCAGCGGCGGCAGCACCCAGGGTATTCAGCGCATTGTGCACACCCAGGACACCCATATCCACATGGCAATAAATCTCACCATTGACACTTACATCAAAATGCCGCCAATCATCCGAGATATTCACCGCCCGCACCTGGTTCTGCTGCTCCAGGCCGAAGCTGACGTGCTTGATCCCTTTCATTGCTTCCACCGTATGGGGGTCATCCCCATTGGCGGCCACACCAAAGGTTGCCATTTCGGCAAATTTATGGAAAGATTTCTGGATATCTTTCAAATCCTTGAAATAATCCAGATGGTCTTCCTCTACATTCAAGATAACCGCTAATGTGGGGAAGAAATTCAGGAACGAGTCGCAGTATTCGCAACTCTCCAATACGATGGTATCCCCTTTTCCAACCCGGTGCCCTGCATGAAGCAGGGGCAAGTAACCACCGATCATCACCGTGGGATCCATTTTTGCTTCCATCAGAATATGGGTCATCATGGAGGTGGTGGTGGTTTTGCCATGGGTACCGGAAATGCAGATGGCATTTTTATAGGATTTCATGATTTCGCCCCAGGCCTGTGCCCGCTCGAATACGGGGATCCCGGCGCTGCGAGCAGCGGCAATCTCCGGATTGTCATTGTGGACGGCGGCGGTACGAATCACGCAGTCCGCACCCAGGATATTTTCTGCCCGGTGACCGATGTCCACATGGATACCGTTACCGATCAATTCATCAGTGGAAAGCGATGCGCTCATATCCGAGCCGGAAACTTCCAGCCCCATTCCTTTCAGCACCAAACCCAGTGGGCGCATCGATACGCCGCCAATGCCGATCAGGTGCGCCCGGCGACCGGGAACAAGATACTGCGAAATATCATATGTCTTCATAAACGAACTCCCTTAGAAGCGTACATATTCATACGATTTTGAATTATACACCATAGCAGCCAATGAAGCAACCACAAATTGTAACCGATTGGAATAAAGTCGGCGTTTTTCCAATTTTTGGCAAATATTACCAGCTTTTTGCTGCTGATTCTTTGTCCGGCACCAATCGCTTCGGCCGAAATGCAAGCAGGCGGCCTCCAAATTCACATGGAAGTCGCCTGTTTTTTGTCTATTGACAGAGGAAGCCTATGAGCTTGTTGCCATCGAAAGACTGCGTTGCCACAACATAGGGCGTGAAAATCACGTCATCGATATCATAGTATTGCACGAACCATTTCAAATAGCTTGTGTATTTCCGATAGTCGATTGCATATATCTTATGATAATTCTGGGTAAAGAAAGGAGTCAGGGCATTGCCAAAGGAATCCTTGATGATCAGGCAGGTCGGGCCATCCGGGAGACTATTATTGGTGATTTCGGTCATGGCATAGTCCGTGCCAAGAAAAGTCAAATATTTTTCGTTTGCGGCACGCTGTGTCATGTCTACAAGCAATTCCTGCTCCTTATAGCCCCCATCGGAACCGTAGACCAGGGTTTCGATCTCCCCCCGAGGGATATAGGCGGTGAGCTGATCCAATTTCAATTTAGAGGATTTCGGGGCACGCCAATACAGGCTCCCCTCGAATTCCCCCTGATCCCAGGGCTCAAAGGAATCAAGCGGTGCCGGTTCCATACCGGCAGCCTGGCATATCGCTACATAGGAATAGTATGCACCCAGAGCTGTCCAGTGGTGATCCGTTCGGAAATAAATATATTCATCGTTGTGCGGAACCAGCGCAGCATAGGTATCCACCTTGATAACGTTGTCGCTCATATTGGAATGCATATAGGTAATTGTTGCATTTTGATCGGCACAATTTAGTTTCTGCTGATACTGGGTGTCGATCAGGATGCCGACAGCTGTCGGTGCAGGTGCGCTGAATACCCGCACGCCACGATCAGAAAAGAAATCTGCAAAGTCACTGACAATTCCCGCATAGCGCAGGCTCTGATCCTCCGAAAAGCCCACCTGGTTGAACACGGAATCGCCAATTTGGATCAGCGCACCGTCGCCCAATTCAATTTCGGCACCGCTCCCCGCATCAATCCCGCCCCATTCATCCGAATGTATTTCGGATACAGAGGCGCCGCTTTCAACGGGTATGGACTCCAGCGGGAGCAACTGCTGCTCAGCAGCTTGCGATAAATCCAGGGCAGCCGTTAAGTCAATCAATGTGGTCTGGCTTTGCTTTTGCTCCGGCACTTGTGTGGTGGTCAAAACGATGTCCTCAGTAAAGGATACGTCGGAATAACCATGAACGGATTCAATATGACTGGAAAGCTTCAGCCACTTCTCACGGCCAGGGAAAGTATCCGAGAACCAGAGGGTTATTTCATCAAAATAGCTGCCGGAGGAAAGCGCATCCCATGAGAACTCAGGAAACACGGACAGATTTCTTTTCTCCATTTGAGATTGGGTTGGGCGCAGCGGAATGATGAAAGAGACAATCGTCAGTACGGCCAAAGCAAGGAAAAATGGAATCTCCAACTTCCATTGGGTAGATTTCGAGCGATACTTCATGGAAGTGCCTCCCTAAAACTGGAAATAAATAAAGGGATTGTAGCTGTTCCCTACCAGGCACGCCGTACTCAGGAGCAAAAGCACCACAGGCAATAGGGAATAGAAACCGATATCCCACAGGCGATGCAGCACATTATTGTGCTGGCATAGGGCTTCGACCTTGGTTCGCAGGTATTTCATAATTGGGGTACTTGCGATGACAGCCGCCAGCAGCAAGAACAGATTGCTTTCCAGCTGTACTTGTGCGCTAAAGCTGTTCAACGGATTCCCGTTCAGTCCGAAAAGGGTTTTCATCAAACTACCGCACAATCTCAGATCGGTATACCGGAAAATGACCCATCCGAGGCAAACAATCAGAAGCGTATACAGGTTCCCCAGAAGCGGAACTCTGGATAGCATTTTCTTCAGGAAGAATCGTTCCAGCATCAAAAAGACAAAGAACCACAGCCCCCACACAACAAAATTCCAGCTTGCCCCGTGCCACAATCCCGTCAACGCCCAAACGATGAACGTATTCAGGATCATCCGGGGTTTGCTGCATCGGCTGCCACCCAGGGGGATATAAACATAATCCCGAAAGAATGTGCCAAGGCTCATATGCCACCGGCGCCAGAACTCGGTAATGCTGCGGGATATATAGGGATAGTTGAAATTCTCCAGATAGTGCAGCCCGATCGTCTGCCCCATTCCAATCGCCATATCGGAATATGCCGAGAAATCCAGATAGATATGCAGGGAGTAGGCAATGATGCCGACCCACGCACCCATTACGGATAGCTCCTGGAAATGCTGGAGATTGGATGCAAGTTGAGCGGCATCCGCCGCAACGGAATCCGATAAAATCAAAGACTCTGCCAGCGCACCGCAGGGATTCGCCAGGAGCACCTTTTTCGCAAGTCCGCCGCAGAACCGGGATACCCCCAGATGCCACTGAGGCTGCCGCTGCATTCCGCTGAACAGCTCACGGTCAATGGTTTTATAGCGGACGATGGGTCCGGCAATACATTGGTGGAATAGCCCCGCATAGAGCAGAACGTTCCAATAGCTCCTCTGTGCGGATGCCTCCCCCCGATAAACGTCCACAACATACGTCAATAGCTGAAAGGTATAGAAAGAAATACCGATTGGCAGAACGATATTCTGAACAAACGCAGGGACTTCCCCCCAGATTCCGCAAAGAAGTTTCGCATACTTGAAGTAGCCAATCAAAGCAATATCGATGACCGCAGTGGCGATCAACCATGCTTTTTTTGAGGACGGAGACTTACCATGCTCCACACCCAGGGCACACACCCACGATGTAAACGCCATGAACATCAGCAGGAGAACGTATTTCGGTTCTCCCCATGCGTAAAAAATCAGGGATGAAATCAGCAGGACTGCATTCTGGGCTTTTTGTGTCCTGCACAATGCATATGCCAGCAGTGACAGTGGGAAAAATGCATATAGGAAGATGAGGCTGGAAAAAACCATATCATACGCTCCTCAGAACCATGCCATCTCAGTGAAACGAGCCGGTTAGACATTGAAGAGGAAATTGACGATATCTCCGTCCTTCATCACGTATTCTTTTCCCTCGCTGCGTACCAGTCCCTTGGACTTGGCATTGGCCATGGTGCCGCAGGATTTCATATCTTCGAAAGCGATGACCTCCGCACGGATGAATCCGCGTTCGAAATCCGTATGAATTTTACCGGCAGCCTGGGGGGCTTTGGTGCCCTTCTTAATGGTCCAGGCACGGCATTCATCGGATCCGGCAGTGAGGAACGAGACCAGTCCCAGCAGCGCATAGCTACTGCGGATTAACCGATCCAGCCCGGATTCGGCTACCCCCAGCTCCTCCATGAACATTGCCTTTTCCTCGGGGTCGTCCAGCTCAGCGATATCCGCCTCCAGCTTAGCGCAAATGGGGAGCACCTGGCTGCCCTCTTTTTCTGCCAGATCTTTCACGGCTAAATAGTGGTGATTGCTCTGAGGATCGTTCACCTCATCCTCGGCCAAATTGGCAACATAGATGGTCTTTTTCAGGGTCAGCAGGTCGGAAGTGGCGATGAGCGCCAGATCTTCTTCACTTGCATCGAAAGTGCGAGCCAATTCCCCCTGATTCAGGTGCGCCAGCAATTCGGTAAAAACCTCCGCCTCGTGGAGGAAGCGCTTGTCGCCGCCCTTGGCTGCCTTTTGGCATTTGTCGATTCGCCGCTCCACCATCTCGATATCCGCCATAACCAGTTCCAGATTGATGATATCAATATCCCGCAGCGGGTCGGTAGAACCCTCCACATGGGTCACATTGGAATCCTCGAAGCATCGCACCACATGGACAATGGCATCGGTAGTGCGGATATTGCTCAGGAACTTATTGCCAAGTCCTTCGCCCTTGGATGCGCCCTTTACCAATCCTGCGATATCCACGAATTCGATCATGGCGGGGGTAACTTTCTTGGGGTTGTGCAGTTCCGCCAGCCAGTTCAGCCGATCATCCGGAACGGAAACGACACCCACATTGGGGTCGA
>CAZTYB010000086.1:0-8024 GCA_964617595.1 uncultured Oscillospiraceae bacterium
AGCGCAGACGTTGTAGGGGTCGGTGGTGCCGCCGAACCAGACGTCAGCGGAGGGGGTGCCGTTCTCTTCTTCGATCTTGCTCTGTACTTCGCCAGTGGACAGGCGCTGGTACTTCACTTCGATGCCGTACAGTTCCTGGAAATGCTCGCAAGCGGCGGCCAGGTACTCTTCTTCGCAGGAGCCGTAAACGATCAGTTCGCCTTCTGCCTGAGCGGCGGCGATGAGATCGTCCATTTCGTCAGCCTGCACACCGGTCACGGTGAACAGACCAAAGACCATTACCAGGGAAAGCGCTATTGCCAAGATTTTTTTCATGATGCTTACCTCCATTGGTTAAAATTTACAAGTGAATTATATATCCTATACAAATCGTTGTCAATAGCTCTTTTAAAAAATATGCGATTTCACAACAGAAAAAGCAGAATTCTCATGGGATATTAAGCTTTGATTAAGAATTCCAACCGGCCTTGAAAAGCAAATCGTTGTATTGTAAAATAAAACCAGCTATAAAAAGTGAAAAAGGAGGAACGCAATATGGCAAAATGGAAGGCAACGATCGCTCTGCTTGCCTGCATTGGATTGACCCTGTGCTTTGGCATGATGGTGGTGGGCGCTCAGGACTCCGAAGCGGAAAAAGCAGAGTCTTTCATTGACTCTGTGATTGTGGACTATGGCGACTGTTATTTCCGGTTGCCTGTCGGTTACGGCGTTCAGCTGATCGAGCGGATGGATGCCCAATCTAACGACAATATCCGTGACTGCCTGCTGGTTTTGTACCGGGGAGATACGCAGGTGGGTACCCTGACCCAGTATGCCGTGGCGAATGTCACGGATAATTTCCGGTGGGTGGAGGATCTCCCCCTGAAGCAGTGGACGGATGAAACCCTTGGATATATGGCATCGGGGAACCTGGACGGCGGCTACACGGTGGAATTCTTTAGCGATGTACCGGATGGTGTTGCGCGGGATGTGCTGGAATTGCATACGCTCTACCTCTCGGGCAACTCCGTCTATGATTTCTGCCTGGATGAATTGCTCCTGGATGAAGCGGAGCGGGAAAGAATTCTTTCAACCGTGTCCATTCCCACGCCGGTGGATGTTGCTACCGAAAGCTTAGGCCAGGAAGAGGCAAATTATCAGAAATGTGCTGCCGTGATGGATTCCATATCCTGGACCAATGAGACACAAGTTTTCTGGATAAACAGTGTAAAGCATCAGGGGGACGAAACGACGACCATAGACTATCTGGTCTACGATGAGGATTCGCTGATGATTCGAATGGACACCGGAGCTGCGGACGAGCGCCAGGCGCTGCTGCTGTATGGAGATGAAGCTTTCAGCAATTCGGAATCGGGAGATCTGTCCGGAGAGATTGTTTGGCAACCCTGCGAAGATTATGAATATGTGGAAACATGGATGACGTCTTTCTCCTGGCGGAAGCGTTTCCTGACCTACCTGGGGGAAGAACAGCAGGAGAATGTACAGTCCATTCGCTACCGGGTGAATGCTTGGTTCGACGAGGCGGGGGAGATTCCCGATTATTTTGCAACATTCTTCTTTGATGAGAATGGTGCATTC
This sequence comes from uncultured Oscillospiraceae bacterium, assembly GCA_964617595.1. GTDB lineage: Bacteria > Bacillota > Clostridia > Oscillospirales > Oscillospiraceae > Faecousia. Next base: position 1,579 of record CAZTYB010000086.1, read on the forward strand.
CTTAAGGTGCAGTTGGATGCGGTTCCAGCCGAGGGGGACGGGATCACCGTAACGGAGACACTGGTCACTCAGGATGCGGAAACCATCCGCACTGAAATTCAGCGGGAGTACCGCCGGGCTCAGGGGGAAGCCTAATTCATTCTTCCTTGGGAAGACATCTGCCGCAGGGGCGATAACCCTGGGCAATCAGCTCCTCCTGACTTTCGGCGGAGTAGGCCTTGCTGGATTCGTTCATTTTATCAAGATTGGTGCACAGGGGCAGGTGAAATGTCCCGCTGCGGACATTGATCACATATTGGTAGTCGTGCTCCCGCAGGGCAAGCTCCGTGCTTTCCGCCCGGTGGGGGAAAAGCTCCCTGCTGGAGACGGCCTTTTCGGTTGAAAAATGTAATTGTTCATCTTCCACGGTCAATGTAACGGTTCCCTGCAAATCCACCCGATACACGCCCATGCATTGCCCGTCCAGCAGCTCCAACAGGGAGGCTTCCGGAGCATTCATGCAGAGTACGGCGAATTCCGGCTGAATTATTTCCAGCGCTTCCTGAGAAACGGTAGCTTCATCCAGCAGTACCAGTACCTCCGCCGGTTCCGGTGAGATTTCCTCACTGCAAATCAGAATGGTGTTATCCCGGTAGATGAGCCGGAGGGTGGATCCATTGGCTGCATACTCCAATGGATACCCGGCGATATCCATTTCCGTTGGAAAATTGCCGGAGGGGGAGAGAATGGAGCTGCTTTCGCCCCGGTGGAGCGTAACCGAATCCGGTGTGAATTGCAAAGAGAAATCACTTTCGGCGCTTTTCGGAGCCGAGATCCCCATGCTGAGCACCAGTGCGCCAACTCCTGCGACGATCATCGCCAGCAGAAGCAGCCGATAGAGCCATTGATTCTTCATTTCAGATTCCCCTTTGTGTTTTTTTCTTGACCCTATTATACAAGTCGCCTCCCGGTTGGTCAACCGGGGGCGGTTTTTTTCTGTCGGGTAGTAGGAAGATGGATGACCTGCTTCGCCCAGCGCAAATCTTCGCTCTTTATTACACCAAATAGGCGCAGCAACAGCAAGAAAATGGGGAAGAAGAGAATCATTCTCCCGCTGAATTCCGCCACCCAAACGGCAATGATTCCGGCGCTTGCGGCGAATGCCGGTGCAGCAAAGGGAATGGGGAAATGGGTGATCAAACTCAGGCGATGCAGACTTAGCAGGAAATTGATCAAATGGGATACAAGGAAACTGATGAAATATCCCTGCATCCCCATAGCGGGGAGCAGAATGAAAAGCAAACCGACATCCATCAGTGATGTAATGATATTGTACCGCACGCAGATTTTTTGCTGTCCCAACCCCTTGGTCATGGCATCGGTGATGGCATCGCAGTATAAAAAGGGAACCATGATCGCATATTGCCGCAGCATTTCTCCCGCCTGCGCACTGCCATAGAGCGCCTGGCACAAAGGTTTTGCCACTACAAACAGCAGTGACCCGAAGAAAACGCCATATAACATGGCTGACCACAATCCTTTGCGCACCAGATAGCGGATGCGTTCCCGGTTGCCGGATGCGTTGCACCGGGCAAGCTCCGGAATCAGTAATTCCGCCAGGGCATACAAAATGCAGGCCGGGAACATCATCACCGGGAAAACCATTCCGCTGACCCGGCCAAAGGCACTCATGGGATCGGATTCTCCCCGGTAAAGGGATAGCCGTTTGGGAACGAGCAGATTCTCCGTTGTCCCGATTCCGGAGCGAATCACATCCGCTCCTGCAAGGGGGAGGGCGATTTGCAGCAGCCGGTGCCGCACCGGGATGGATTTCCCTCCGGGGCTCTTTTCCATCACCCGCAGGATAATCAGCAGCGCCAAGGTGATGCAGGTGCTGACCCCGCTGCCCAGAATGACACAGACACAGGCACGGGAAGCATCCTGCCCCGCCCAAACCGCCAGAGAGATCAGCGTGACTACCATGGAGCATATCTGTTCGGCAACTTCCACTGCAGCCAATGTGCCGATTCGGTTAGCGGCAGTGAAATAGCCGCTCATGACTCCGGTCAAACACGTGACCGGAAGAAAAGCGGCATATAATTTCAGCGCCGGTACAACTTGGGGATTTCCGATCCAGTGCGCCGCCAGTGCCGGTGCCCACAGAAAAAGAATGACTGCGACACTTCCGCTGCAAAGAATGCTGTAGCAGAAGCAGGATGATAGAATGGAATTTACATTTCGGGCTCTGCCCTTGCCCAATTCTTCTGCGGTGAGGTACATGGTTGCGGTTCGGATCCCGCCGATCCCCGCTACCAGGGCAAGGCTCCCCACGGACAGCACCAGTTGCAGTAGTCCGATTCCGGCAGCGCCAATCCGCCGGGAGAGAAAGACCTGAAAGGATGTTCCAGCAATGCGCAGCAGAAGATTCACTCCTGTGAGCAACAATGCACGGTAAAAAATCGGTTTGGTCTGGCGCAAAGAAATCCCCCCTTGTCCGCAGTCTATGCGGCAAGAGGGGAGGGTATGCGCTCTTAATCCTGTGGGCGGCCAGCGGTGCAATAAATGCTCAGGGGGCAGCTCCCGCACTGGGGATTGCGGGCGGTGCAGATTTCCCGGCCGAAAAGAACCAGGCGATGGCAGAAATCCGACGATTCCTCCGGGGGAAGAATTTTGCGAAGCTGCTGCTCCACTTTCTCCGGTTCTTTTCCATTGCTCAGTCCCAATCGGGCGCAGATCCGGATGCAGTGGGTATCGCACACAACGCTCCCCGGTACGCCGTAAATATCCCCCAACAGCAGATTTGCGGTTTTCCTGCCAACGCCCGGAAGCCGGAGCAATTCCTCCATGGTGCCGGGGACTTTTCCGCCGTAGTCCGATAGCAGCATCTGACAGGCCAGCACGATATCCCTTGCTTTGTGTTTGTAAAATCCGCAGGAACGGACGTAGTTTTCTACATCGCTGATGTTTGCTTCTGCCATGGCTTCCAGCGTGGGATAGGCAGCAAACAGAGCGGGGGTGACCAGATTCACTCGGGCATCCGTACATTGGGCGGACAGACGAACGGAGATCATCAGTTCGTAATCCTTTTCATAATGCAGGGCGCAAAGGGCAGCGGGGTAGCGCTGCTTTAATATTTCGATGATGGCGGATACTTTCTCTTCCATGTATGTCCTCTTTTGTTCGGTATTGTTTGATTATTCCCGGAGCGTGTCCGGTGGAAATGCGGCGCTCAGGGCGGATATTTCGTAGGTGGTTCGCTCTTCGGCACCCGCTTCCGTGAGCTTGGTATAGATTCTGCTTTGCAACCGCCCATCTACATCGATCCGGTCACCGGTGGTGCATTGGGCGGCCTGACCGGCAACCTTGCCCCACAGGATGCACGGAAGATAATCAGACCTGCGAAATGCCCTGGGTACCGCCAGCATCACGTCGCAGATTTCCCGCCCCAGGGGGGTGCGACGATAGGTTGGCTCCCGGCATAGGATGCCGCCCAGCTGAACGGTATTCTCCGGTGGACCATCTTCGGCGGTAACGGTGGATGCAAATACGAAAACGGACAATCGCCTCCGACCGTTCTCACGCAAATTGTGGGAGCGTACCTGGCCGTTGACTGCCACCATGCTCCCGGCGGTTGGGTCGAGGGATGCAAGGATGGATTCCTCGGCGATGATGGGCAGCGTATCGATGGCACCGGATAGGCGAGGGACTTCCAGGTAGAAGCGGAAGAAGCGCTTTGTGTGATTTTCGTGGGAGAATTGGGGGAGTTCCAGCAGATTTCCCCGTAATGTCGCTTGATTCTGGGCTGCAAAGGGTTCCATATGACCACCTCAAATTTCAGATGTATGGAACATCCTATGCTGCCCCGGCTGGACTTAGTCCTCTCCCCAGACCCTTGCGCAGCGCACGGCACGCTTCCACCCTGCCAGCCGCTTTTCACGCTGGCTTTCCTCCAGCTGCGGGGTAAAAGTGCGGTCGGAGTGGCGGATGGTTTTAAGTTGCTCGCAATCTTTCCAGAACCCGATGGATAGCCCCGCCAGATAGGCGGCTCCTGCGGCGGTGGTCTCCACGCATTGGGGGCGCTCCACCGGAGCGGCGTTGATGTCTGCCTGGGATTGCATGAGATAATTGTTGGCGGAAGCGCCACCGTCCACTTTTAGCGCCGAGAGGGAAACACCGGCATCGGCTTCCATAGCGGAAAGAACATCGTGAATTTCGTATGTAATGGAGTCCAGCGTAGCACGGATGATGTGATTGCTGTTGACCCCCCTGGTCAATCCGACGATGGTTCCCCGGGCATAGGCATCCCAGTATGGAGCCCCCAGTCCGGTGAACGCCGGAACCACATAGCACCCGTTGGTGTCCGCCACCCGCTTCGCCTGGTATTCGGAATCGGCGGCGGTTTCAATCAGGTGCATCTCATCCCTGAGCCATTGAATTGCCGCCCCGGCGACAAAGATGGATCCCTCCAGTGCGTAAGTTACCCGGCCATCCAGTCCCCATGCCACGGTGGTTACCAGTCCGTTGTTGGAGAAAATGGGCTTGCTCCCCGTGTTCATCAGCAGAAATGCGCCGGTGCCATAGGTGCATTTGGAGTCCCCGGGGGCAAAACAGGCTTGCCCGAACAACGCCGCCTGCTGGTCACCGGCTGCGCCGGAAATGGGGATCGGTGCGCCAAAGAACTGGGGCTCCGTCTGTCCGTAGCAGCAGCTGGAGGGCATGGGCTTTGGCAGCATGGAGGCAGGGATGCCTAACCGGGCAAGGATATCCTCGTCCCATTGCAGCGTGTGGATATTGAACAGCATGGTGCGGGAGGCGTTGGAGTAGTCGGTCACGTGGACTCTACCCCCGGTCAATTTCCAAATCAGCCACGTCTCCACCGTTCCAAACAGCAGATCCCCCTGCTGCGCCAGCTCGGATGCCCCGGGGACATTCTGCAAAATCCAGTGAATTTTGGTTCCGGAGAAATACGGGTCGATGACGAGTCCCGTTTTCTGACGAATGGTATCGGTGAGCCCCTCGGCGCTGAGCTGCGCACAAATGTCGGTGGTTCTGCGGCACTGCCACACGATGGCGTTGCAGATGGGCTGCCCCGTGCGCCGATTCCAGCAGATGGTGGTCTCCCGCTGGTTGGTAATGCCGATGGCGGCGATGTCGGTTGCGTTGGCACCGATACTGGCCAGTGCCTGGCGGGCAACGGATAGCTGGGTCTCAAAAATCTCATCCGCATCGTGCTCCACCCAGCCGGGCTTGGGGAAAATCTGAGTGAATTCTTTTTGAGACACAGCGCAGATTTCACCGGCGTGGTTGAATAGGATGCATCGGTTGGAAGTGGTGCCGGAATCCAGCGCCATAATATATTTCGCCATGGGATTCCCTCCGTTTCTTTCTGATTTGTTACTGAATGTGAGCGTGATCGTTGATATGATCCTGGCAATAGCAGTAGTAACCCTTGCACCGGGAGCAATAGCGGAATTCCAGCTCCGGATTGGTCACATCCGTCCGGCCACAGACGGTGCAGCGGTGGTTGTAGTCCTGCTTTGGTTGCTGATTATTGGGCTTGACGTGGAATTGGATAACTTTCGGATTGGAGCGGGGCTTGATGTGCAGGAATTTGCGCAGTTTCGCCTGGAAACTTTTGGGAAATAGATTCAGCACATCCGCACCAAAGAACAGGAAATAGTTGGCCAGAGAGACGATGGAGAAGAAATTATAGGGGAACGGATCGGTGAAGAAATTGATCACCACAAACGCAAGATCGATCAGCGCAAGCACCCACGCTTTCACCGGTATCACATAGAAAATCAGGAACCGGGCATCCGGGTACATGGTGGAGTAGGCGAGGATGAGGCTCAGATTCAGGTAGGTCACATCGGCCGTTCCGCCAAAGATCATGCAGTATACGTCCATCATTACAATGCCGGAAAGGTAGAATAGGTTGAATTTCAGTGTCCCCCAGTTCCGCTCAATGACCGTACCCAGGGAATAGAAGCAGAACAGACTGATCGCAACCAGTATGATCCCAAGCCCGCCGCCCATACCGGCGCTCATGGTCAGCGGATAGGTGATCAGCCGCCAGATTTGCCCGGCTAAAATGGCATCCTTATGGAACCGCAGCAAGGAATACAGGGTATAGCTCTGGTCAAACATACTCAGCAGGTAAACGACCGCATTGCCAATGCAGATATACATCATCAGATTCGGGATGCCTTTGTTCCGATTCTGATAACAGAAACGCTCAAAGGATTTGCGAAGATTTTTCAAATTGCTCACTCCTAAAATTTGCTTCATCTATTTTACCAGCACTTTTCTCAAAAGTCCATATCGTATTTGTGAACAATGGAGGAAAGTTTCCCTCCCGCTTGACAAATTTCAAAAGGAAGTTATAATACACTTGTTCAATAAAAACTGCATAAAGCCTTATCAAGAGCGGTGGAGGGAACGGCCCGATGAAACCCGGCAACCTGTAT
>CAZTYB010000087.1:0-6643 GCA_964617595.1 uncultured Oscillospiraceae bacterium
TTACTGCACGTTGAAATGCAGGGTGATAGGCTCAACGTCTGCAAAGTACATATAGGTATCGGCGTTCGCCAGCCGGAACGTAATCTCAACCGTTTCGATTTCCTCAACGGAGGTTACATCGGTATCAAGAGCGTTGAAGTACAGTTCATCCTTCGACTTCTTTCCGGGCGCAACGGATGAAAAACCAGTGCATGAAACTTCCCAACCGTTCACGGACATGGAGTCGATACCCACGCGAACGTTCAAATCGCTGTCATTGACAACAATAACGCTTGCGCGCATGTAATGCCAGCTATCCGTGACGATGGTATCCGCCTTGAAATCGCTGGTCAGGTAAACGGAAACACCTTCTTTTTCAAAAAGCAGGGTCTTTCCATCCAGCACAAGTTCGCGCTTGGAAAGTTCGTTGCGCGCGGCGTCAATCACCGCGTGAAGCTGTTCGTCCGTCATGGACGGGTAGTCAAGCCCCTCAGCGAGGCACGTTCCGCAAAGCATCAGCAATGCGAACAGCAGGGCAAGCGTTCGTTTCATGTGAAAATCCTCCCTTTTTCTCCGTTTTTCGATGTATAACGGTAAAATATATTATACTCGCGGGGGGGGGAGAAGTCAATGGTTACATTGGTATCACAGCACGACTTCCGCAATTCCTTTCGCCGCACGGGCGATTTTCTGCATGACGCTGTTTTCGCTGAGGTATTCCATACCGGCGATGGACAGCCGCGCATGTTCAAGGTCAACGCTGATTTCGCCCAGCACGTTGCGCTTGATGACCGCGCCCTCCACATAACCCGCGCTGATGATGGAACAGAGCAGGTTATTTCGCAGTTCCGGCGATATGCCCAGGGCAGAAGGAGATAACTGCGACAAATCAAACTGCGCATATTCCATCTTCTTTTCGATGATGGACAAAATGCGGTAGACGATTCGCAGGTTATCCACGGTCAGCACCTCCCGGCGCACCGTGCTTCACCCTGTCCTGCACCTCGGCGCGTTTGGCATTGTTGAAGCGGTCGAGCGTGCCTACCAGATAGCCGGTAATGCGCCGGATGCGCTGAAACGGCACGTTTCCAAAATCATAGGACAACTCCACTTCATCCCCATCCACGGCAATATCCATCTGCCGGGGTTCACGTCCGTACTTCTGCCGCGCACGGGCGAGATAGGCGTCAATTTCAGCCTGCGGCAGTTCGCCGCGCAGTACGTTGACCTTGCAAGCCATGTTACTGTCCTTTCCTGCGCCAAATGCGGTTGAGCGCATAGCGCACAGCATCAATGGAGTGGTTATTCGCGTCAGGATAGCCGCTGATAACCTCTCCGTCAGGGGTCTTGTCATATTCGTAATGGGTGAACTCCCGCGCCGTTTCGGGGCATCTGCGCGGGTCTATGACGATGGCCCGCAGGGATTGCAGCCACTTCATGCTGTAGCGCACGCTGTCGGGGCCTTTCTCCGTGCCGCGGCACAGACAGCCATAATCGCGCAGGTCAGAAATGCTTTTCGGCTCTGCGCTGTCCGCCGTCAGCAGGTCGCCGCCCGTCATGCCCTTCTCCTGCTGGAGCATTCGCCACAAATCGGCGTTGCTGGTTTTGTTGACGCGCAGTTCATCGAAAATGTAAAGGGTCAACTGCGCAGGATTGTAACAGCACTTCGTCCAATGCGCCGGGTCAGGATACCAGCCAAAGTCCAGCCCGAAATAAATGCTGCCGAACGAGGCGATTTCCTGCTCCGTGATTTCACGGATGACGAGGTTATCAAACACTTCGCCGCCCGTGCCGGTCACTTCACCCAGGTACTCATGCCGATACGCTTTCGGATTTATCAGGGCAAGCTCCAGAGCATCGTTGAAGAACTGCTGTCCCAGCCATTCAGGCGGTACGGAACGATAATCGGACGAATGAACGAGGGTATCGCGGTTCGGGCGCAGGACTTCTTCATTCATGAAGTTGGACTGCGTTTCAGGCGGGTTGAAGGACATGAAGTTCCAGTACAAATCGCCGCCGCGGCGCGCGGACTGCAATACGGAACGGATTTCCTTCATGCCGGAAAACTGGTCGGCTTCCTCGAACCATGTAATGCCGAAATAGCCTTTCGGGGCTTTGATGGACTTGATTTTCATAGGGTCGTCCAGCCCACGAAAGAGAATGACCTGCCCGGTTTCCTTGCGCTTTATCTGCATGGGCGATACGCGGCATGTAAATTCATCCGCAAGCCCCAGCTTGTCAATGGCGAACTGCATTTGACCGAACACGGAATCACGCAGGGTTTTGCCTGTTTTACGCAAAATCACCGCGCTCACGTCTGGATGTTCCAGCATAATCAGCGGAATCACAAAGCCGATGAACGATGATTTCAGCGAACCGCGCCCGCCCTTGAGCATGTACTGCGAATGCTTGTGCGCCAGCACATCCGCCAGAAGGTCATCATAGCAGGGGGCAATCAAATCCTCAATGTAGACTTCATCAAGCATCGGGCGTCACCCCTGCATCCTTTTCGATGGCTTCACTGACGGCCTTCATGGCCTCCGCCGTTGCAGCCCTCGCCGCTTCCCGTGTAGCTTCGTCCTCTGCGTTCGTGTTTCCCGCTGGCTTCTCTCCCCGGATGAGGTGTATACGCACCCCGTCCTCCGGGGCTTCGTCAGCATTCGCGCCGTCAGCCGCCGTAGCGGTATCTTTTTCAATGCCCAGCATCTGACATATCCAGTCACGGGCTTCTTTGTCGCCCTGCGATGCAAGGATGAACTGCGCGTACACCATTTGCGAAATCATGGGCGCGCCGTCCTCCTGAAGCTGCTGAACGCTGGTCAGCTTTTCAACTTCCTTGGATTTTCCCTTGCCCTTGGCGTTTAGATTTGCGATAGCCCGAACCGCCGCGCGAATATCCGCGTTGCGCTTTCGGCTGCGGTCAGCGGCTTCCTTGCCTTTGCGCCTGATAGCAAGTTCTTCTTCCGGGGTCAGCAGGCCAGAGCCGAGGGGCTTTAGGTATTTGTTCTGTGGTCTTTCCTTCTTCTCACCTTCCACACACCTCACCTCCAATCCGGCCAAAAACACAAACAGGACGGGGCGCAACGCCCTGTCCTGTTACGATTTTCGGTTTGTGTGGAATTATTTCTTACCCTTCTTTGCGGAGGGCTTCTTTTTCGCGGTTGCGGCTTTCTTCTTATGGTCTGCCTCAGCCTTGGCGTAAACGCTGTTCAGATGGTTGCCGAGTCCCTTGCTCAAGGCTTTGGACTGTTCAGGAGTCAGGTTTCTCAGCATTTCGTTAATGTCCATATGCGCATCCTCCTCAGACATTAAAACTGCTTGCGCGACATGGTAAGCGCGCTTCGGTCGATGACCGTATAGTAGGTTTCGTTATTCCACCCATGACTGTACGATATGACGTTGTAGCCACGGATGAGGGCAAACTGACTCAGGCTGTCATGCGAACTTTTTGACCTTGCAAAGCCCAACGCCTTGCGTGTCTGCGGGTGGGACTTGACGAAAGAATCATATTCCTTCTGGAGCTTCTGTTCGCTAATGACTTTTGCCTTGCTGTTCAGCACCGCGCCAACCGTTCTTGCGGTAGAATCGCCGTACATCTTCGAGCCGCTCAGACTGTCGGAAAAATACAGTCCGTCACCGTGAATGCCATTGCCCACATAAGTCAGATCCCCGTCTGTAAGCATATCACAACAGTTCTGACTTGTAAAGGGCACGCCGTCAATAACGGTATCGTTGACGGTACGGTAAAGCACCTTCATACCGCTGCCGAACGGCGCGTTGACGGTCATATCATCAAATTCCTTCTCGCTGACGATTTCAGGCGCGTCATTCATGCCCAGCGCGTAAAGCATACGCTGGAGGTGAATGTCATTCAGGAAGGACGGAATATCCGTCTGATTCACGTTAATCAGAAAATCGTGCAATTCCGTGTCGCTCATGCTTGCAAGGTCAGCCTGTGTAACGCCTGTAGGGGCTGGACCTGTGTTGAGTGGGTCGGGCTGTAGCTGCTGGACTGCCTGTGCTGGCTGTAGCGGGGCAGAAACAACCCTCTGATAGCTTGAACCGCGTCCGCCCATTATTTCCCCTTCTTCCTGCCGGAAGCGTTCTGAGCACCCTTGCCGGGCTTAATCAGGACAACGCTTTTTCCAGTCGCAACAAAACGCTCTTCGCCCGGAACGGACTTTGCGTTTGTGGAGTTTTTCTTTGCGTTTGCATCCTTCCTGGTTGCCATAACCACACCTCCTTAGTCTGTTACAAGTTCCACGTCAATGACAACGCGGGGCAGTCTGCCGCCCAAACGCGGATAGGCAAACGTACCGTCAAAATGCGCGCCTGTGGCGCGGAATGTCGTGCCGCGTGACAGGATGATTTCAGCCTGTTTGGCGTTGCCCATCACACACTTGGAATTAGCCGGGGCTTTGATGTTGATGTACACCTCACGCCCGCCTGCCTGTGCGCCGCTGATGAAGGGGTTCTTTTTCGCATCATACGCAGTGGAAACGAATTTCTTCTCGCGGTAGGTCGCGCCCTGAATAGCCGCGTTCAACTGCGCATCCGTCATGTTCTGATAGTTCTGCACGCCCAACGCTTCAAGGAAATCCTTGTGCGCCGCACGGCACAGCACGGTATCTTTGCCCAGGTCGTGCATAGCCGCATCAAGCCGCTGTGCAACATAGGCTTCGGTTGCGTTCAGTGCTGAACCATCCTCCAGCTTGTGGTTGAGGTTCTGCGAAAGCGTAAAGCCGTTGGCCTGCGTATCTTCGCGGATGTACTGATTGATAGCAAGACGGGTGTTGATGTCATACTTCGCCTGTTCCTGCTCCATATCGTCCGCATCCTGCTGTGTCATGGCGGTATAGTTGCGCAACTGCTGAACCGCCCGTGCCTGAACAGGGGGCGTTCGCGGCGCAGATACCGTTATGCGCGATGGTGAGCCTCTGCCGCCCATGCTACCTCGCCTCCTTTGCAATTTTCTTCTTCATACGGTCTTGAAAAGACTGTATCTGCACGATGTTCCCATCGCACCCAGCGGGAACAGCACCGTAGAAAATGATTTTCGATGGCTGTGAACGGCTCATCATTTCCCGGTAGCCGTCAAGGAAGAGCATCTTTGCGCTCTGGTTCATCTGCGTACCGATGGCAGACACGGCAACGCATCCACCTATCGGCTCACCCTCAAAGCACCAATCATAGCTTGCATGGTCGCTCCAACTGATGGTAGGGATGACGTGCATTCCGTGATACTGCCAGTACGCGCCCAGCCAATGCTTGCGGTAATGGTTATAAATCTGGATAGCCGGTGGAAAATCGGTGTATGTCGAAAAGTCGGGCGTCATCACCGCCGCAAACCGATGAAGCAGGGGCAAATAGGTATCAGGCTGCGCCCATAGCCGGACAAACTGGTAATCATCAATGAAAAAATGAATCCCGTGATTCTCCTGTTCTTCCTTGGCCGTTTTTGCATAGTTGAAACTGAGCCACTCCGTCACATCACACATTTCAGGGGCGATATGCGGAATACCGAAATCTCGTGTTCCCTGAAAAATGCCTTTGTTCAGGTTTTCATAGTTCCGTTCTGCGCGGTACTGAGGCATTGCAGGCGCATCCTCCTTTCCATTTGCGTTTTGTGCCGTCAAATTCGCGTTCTGGCGGCTTTTACAGGTGAAGCAAGGAAAACCCTTGCCGACAGGCTTAAACGCCCCAGAAGGGCGTTTCTGACCGTTTCAGTGGCATAGGCTTGGCGGGTGTGCCGGTAATAGCCGCACAATCTCTATCCTCAAGCCATGCAATAAAAGAACCCCCTGCGACTGCTGCCCATCAATCACAGGAGGCCTGCAAGCATGAAATAAAGGGGCTTCCGCATATGGAGGCGGAAGGAGGCTGGACCGCCCGTGCGTGAAAGAACGAAAGCGCACTGCGGAAGGCCGATGCTTGCCCATACATTAAAACACACATTGCCTTTTTTGTCGCGTGACAAAGCGTGACAACTTCCCGCATCAGGGGTCTTTGTGCGTTTTCAGATAGCGATAGCAGGCCTGCCGCATGGACTCGCCCTTGTTATCGCCGCCAATGGAGAACGCCACCTGCTCCCATGGCAGACCATTCACAAAGCGCAGGGTGAATATCTGCCGGAGCAGGGAATCCTCCACGGTGTTGATGTATTCCTCCAGCCGCTTGCGCTCCAACAGGCAAAGGGTCTGCCGGGTGGAAATCAGCACACGCATGTTCAGCACGGCGTCATGCTTGTGCTGGATATTGCTTTCAAGCTGTGCAATGCGCAAAACTGCGCTTTCGGTGGGGCTTCCCACGTTATGCGCCTTGGGCATGTCAGACAGCTCAGGGGATGATACGTCACCCATCGTCTGGCGGAGTTCCTGCAACAGTTCTTCGTCCTTATCCCGTTCGGCTTCCAGCTTTTCAAGCTGCCGCATGTTCAGTTCCACCTCACGGTTCAGCCGATACAGGTTAGACAGTTCTTTTACGGTCACTGCTTTACACTTCCTTTCCGCGCCTTGTCCAAACGCACCTTGAGGGCGTTCAAAAGGCTTTCCTGCGTTTTTTCCTTGCCGGACAAAGCGCGCATCACATCCTCGTCCACGCCGCCCTGTACAATCAAATGGTGGATGATGACGGGGTGCTCCTGCCCCTGCCGGTGGAGGCGTTT
>CAZTYB010000087.1:6743-8024 GCA_964617595.1 uncultured Oscillospiraceae bacterium
ACCGTTTCCATGAACGCCTCCACCTTGCAATCATGCAGAACGGTCGCCTTGCCGTTTTCATCGTACACCGCTCCATCACAAAGCTGGAGCAGTTTGTTGGTCAGCACACCGGCAGAACCAGCCGTAATCCATGTTTCAGGGTCAACCTCCAGAAGCATATCCCGCTCCAATCGGTCATAGGTCGCCTTTGCCTTTGCATCCAGCTTCACGGGGATTTCCTCCGTGATGCAGTCGGGCAGGGCCAGATAGTCGGAGGCTTTCATGCTGATGCAAATATCGCTGATGAGTTCGTAAATGCGTTCAGGCGCACCGTCTTTGGGCTTGTACGACCATACGGACATGGCGTTTCGCTTGTCCGGCACAAAGAAGATGTCGCGGTAGGTGGAGATAGTCCTGCCCAGCCGTTCACCGCCGTCCAGCAAATAGACCTGCGCCCAGAGGTCGGTCAGCCCGTGCGGGGTAGGCGTACCCGTCAGTTCAATCAGCCGCTTTATCCGGGGGCGCATCATCTTGAGAGCCTTGAATCGAATCGCCTTGTGATTTTTGAAGCTGGAGGATTCATCCAGCACCACGCAGTCAAACGGCCACACCCGTTCACGGTGGGCGGGGTCGGTGTAATAGTCAACCAGCCATTTCACGTTGTCGCGGTTGATGACGTACACATCTGCCGCCTGTTCAAGCGCAGCAATACGCTGTGCGGCTGAACCCAGCACCACGGACACGCGCAGAGAGTTCAAATGATTCCACTTTGCGGACTCACTGCTCCATGTTGCCTCCGCAACCTTTTTCGGTGCAATCACCAGCGCACGGTTCAGCGCAAAACGGTGGTATTTCAGCTTGTAAATCGCTGTCAGCGTAATGACAGTTTTGCCTAACCCAACCCCATATCAAGAAACAGACCGATGTACGGTGTATCAATGATTCGGTCTATGCAATACTGCTGGTACTTGTGTGGGGTAAAATTCATTCGGCATCACCTCCCTTGCCGTTAATGAGTCCTGTCTGCCCGGTCTGATAAACCGTCCGGCAGTGGTCAATCACTTGCTGCACCTTTTCGGCTGAATCCACCCCCGAGAAAACGGTGAAGCCAATCCTGCGCAAATGCGCCTGAACGAACGACTGCCTCTGCCGTTCTTTATCGCCGGGGCGTTTGGTTTCTGCGAACACCACCAATCCACCCGGAATGAGGATAATCCGGTCAGGCACACCAGAATAGCCGGGGCTCACGAATTTCAGACACTTGGCCTTGGGAATCGCATCCTGAATCCCGCAGCGCAATTT
>CAZTYB010000088.1:0-8021 GCA_964617595.1 uncultured Oscillospiraceae bacterium
TTTTCGCATTGGCTTTCAATAAAAGGTAACTGCTTAATGCGAAACCCCTCCGTCACGGCCTACGGCCGTGCCACCTCCCCTTTCAGGGGAGGAAAACGCTCCTCCATTATACTGTACCAACATCCTATGTTGACGACATCGCATTTTATTGAATTCCCAACATTCTGCGGGAACGCAGGATCATCTCTTCGCTATGCAAACTATTCTCGATGATCAGTTCGCCGCTGCCCCGCTCCAGCAAATCTGCCGCTTCCAGCCGGTGGAGTGCCTCCCGGGCGGTGCCGTCCCCCCCGTCCAGCACGGCGACTTCCGACCCCAGCATCCGCTCCATGGCATGGGAGACGAAAGGGAAATGGGTGCAGCCCAAGACCAGCGCATCCAATTTCCCTGCAAATGGATCCAGCAGCCCGTGCAGCGCCGCATCCATGACGGGGGTATCCACCATCCCCTCCTCGATCAGGGGCACCAACTGGGGGGCGGGAATTTTATACACCCGGCAGCCGTTTGCGCACCGGTCGATGAGGTGGCAGAATTTCTCCTCCCGCAGTGTCACCGGCGTGGCCATCACCCCGATGCGCCCGCAGGGGAACCGATCCGCCGCCACTTTCAGCGCCGGTTCCACCCCCACGATGATCAGATCCGGATATTCCCGGCGGAGTGTCTCGATGGCGGCGGCAGTGGCCGTATTGCAGGCGACCACCAGCGCTTTCAGCCCCCGCTGCATCAGCTGCCGGACGATGGCCAGGGTCAATTCCTCCACCTCACGGCGGCTTTTGGTGCCGTAGGGGGCGTGGGCGGAATCGCCATAATAGAGGAATTTCTCCCCGGGCATCCGGCGGCGCAAATGCCGCAGCACGCTCAGGCCGCCCAGGCCGGAATCCAGAACGGCAATATAATCCTGCTTGGTATTCACTGGCTGCCACCTGCTTTCTTTCTAATCTTCATTATATTATCAGATTTCCATCCATATTTCAACACAGAATCCGCCCCATCCGGGCAAAGAAATAGCCCCCGATCCAGCCAGCGGAACGGGGGCTATTTCTCCTGAGTCTTGGGTTCTGTCATTTACGTAACCTCTGCTTTCTACGGTTTAGAGGGGGGAAAGTTCATCCTGCATTGGAATCACCCTTTCTGTACCATCATCATAAGGGAAAAGTGGCCATTTTGCAAGATGGGATATTCCATAGAAAATGGGCAAAAAGCTTGTTCGGTTTGCCAATGGAAAAGGGTGGCGGAATATGGTAGAATAAAAAAGTTGGGGGCTTAAAAAAGCCCTCTTTTTCTGGGAAAAATTTCCAACAGCTCCTCCGGGAATGATTTACAAATCGGACACAGATTATTCATTTTTTTCGAATTTCTGACAGTATAATGAGAACAGTTCAATTTTGAATTGTTCAATTACCGAAAGAGTGTGAAATCATGGATTCCAAACTGACTTTGGCTGCCCTGAGCACCTTTATGGAGGCCTACGCCGCCTACTGCAAGCCCATTTGCCGGGAGCTGGGGCTCCCCCGGACGGCTTTCGACATCCTGATGTTCCTGTCCAACAACCCCGGCCACTCCACCGCCAAGGAGATCAGCCGTCTGCGTGGGCTGAAAGAGAACATCATCTCCATCAATGTGAACAAGCTGGTCACCGACGGCTATCTGGAGCGCCAGGCGGACGACCATGACCGGCGGAAGATCCATCTGAAATGCACCCAGAAAGCCGCCACCATCGTCCAGCGGGGGCGGGAATTGCAGGAGCGATTCATGCAGGAGATGCTCCAGGGGCTGTCCCAACAGGAATTGCAGACCCATTATCACTGCCTGGAGACCATCACCGGCAACGCCAAAAAAATTCTGGAACACTGAGAGAAAGAAAGAGAAAGATTTATGCAGAAACGAACCATCAGCGCCGGGCTCATTGCCCTGGTGTGCTACACGATCTTGTACTATTCCGGCATCCCCATTGTGATCCAGACTGCGGCGGCGGCGCTGTGCTGCTTCTGCGTTTATGAGCTGGCCTGTGCCACCGACCAGGTGAAAAACGAGGGCGTATTCACCCTGGTCATGGTGGGGGCGGCGCTACTATGTATGCAGAGCAGCGCTTACGAAGCCCATATCGCCCTGGCTTGTTTGGCCATTTCCCTGCCGTTTTTCGTCCTGCTGATGATTTTCCAGCCCCGGGTGGAGCTCAACAGCGGGTGGGGCTTCCTGACATTGTCCATTCTGGTGTGCGCCCAGCTGCGCTCCATCATCGCCCTGCGGGCGCTGAGCTACGGGCTGTCCCTGACGGTGATGGCCATCAGCGAATGCTTCGCAACGGATGTGGCTGCGTATCTGGTGGGCAGCAAATGGGGCAAGCGGAAGCTGCTGCCCAAGGTCAGCCCCAACAAGACGGTTCTGGGTGCCCTGGCGGGGATGGGGGCGGCGGTGGTCTTCTGCCTGATCTTCTCCGGGGTATGGAGCCAGGAGGGGGCAACCGTTCACTATGGTCTGCTGATCGTTTACGCCATCATCGCCAATATTCTGGCGCAGTTTGGCGACCTGAGTATGTCCGTTGTGAAGCGCATCACGGGAATCAAGGATTACGGCAATCTCATCCCCGGCCACGGGGGGCTGCTGGATCGGTTCGACAGCCTGATTTTCGTCATTCCCTTCACTTTCTTCTATTGCCAGGTCACCGGCGGCTTCATCCGCTGAGGGGAGATATAGATGAATGTTGCGCTGATTTTGGCATTCCTATTCTTCATTGGTTCGCTGTTCGGGTGGGTGCTGGAACTGTTCTACCGGCGATTCTTCTCCAGTTCCAATCCCCAGCGCCACTGGATCAACCCGGGATTCTGCACGGGGCCATACCTGCCCATTTACGGAATCGGGCTGTGCGTGCTGTATCTGCTGGCCAGTTTGGAGGGGAAGCTCCCCTGGATGAATAAGGCCGTGCTCTTCGCCATGATGGCCGTGGCCATGACCGTCATTGAATATATCGTGGGGCTGTGCTGCCTGAAAATTGCCAAGGTGCGCCTGTGGGATTACTCCGACCAATGGGGCAATATCCAGGGGATCATCTGCCCGCTGTTCTCCCTGTTCTGGGCCATGGGCGGGGCAATGTACTATTTCCTGGTGCATCCCCATATTCTGGGGGCGCTGGAATGGCTGAGCCAGAATCTGGCATTCAGCTTCTTCATCGGGATGTTCTTCGGGGTTTTCATCCTGGATTTCGCCCATTCGGCGCAGCTGATCTCCCGGCTGAAAGCTTTCGCCGAGGAGAATCAGGTGGTGGTGCGCTACGAGGCGCTGAAAATCCACATCCGCCAGGCGGAGCGGAAGCACCATTTCTTCCGCCCCTTTTACTCCGAGACCCCCATGCGGGAGCACTTGAAAGCCATCGCCGATTCCCTGGAAAAGCGGAAGAAAAAAGGGGAGAAGAAGTCCTGATTCCCGTCTCCGGGGCGGTTACAGGGGTGCTGCGATTTACGTTGCAGCACCCCCTTTTTGGGTTCTTATCTAGTTGAAACGATTGGAAATACTCCGCCGTAGGGACACCCCTCCTGGGGTGTCCGCTGATGGGGTGCGTTGGATGGTTAAGGCGAATGAAACAGAGTGCCCCCCTTGTCCCCCTCTAAGAGGGGGATGCCGGCCGAACAGGCCGACAGGGGGAGTGACGTTTGTTGGATGGTAACAGCTCAAAATTACCAACGACACTCCCCCCGTCATGCTGATCGCATGACACCCCCCTCAGTGAGGGGGGGCAAGAACTCTATCCCATTCTCCTTTCCCATTCAATCTACATGACAAAAACCGGGGAAAAACGGACACCCCGGGAGGGGTGTCCCTACGGTGTGGGTTTATCTTTTCCCATTCAACGTACATGGGCAAAAACGCAAAAAAGAGGGAGGCGAAACGCCTCCCCTACAGTCTCGATTTTGGCAGAATCTTATGTTAGCGACTGTAGGGGACGGGTTTCCCGTCCCTCTTGCATAGGCTTACCGAAAACGTAACCGTTCAAGGGAGGCGAAACGCCTCCCCTACGGTCATGATTTTGGCATAATCTATAATAACGGGCGTAGGGGACGGGTTTCCCGTCCCTCTTGATGGGTATTTATCCCGTTAGGGGCGTAACTGGTGGGCACCGGTGAAATCCACGTGGAGGGGGAGGATCTGCCAATTCTCCTGGGTGGTCACGGGCAATTTCCTGGCCAGGATATCTTTCAGGGCGGCGTTGCGGGTGATGCACAGGAGGGTCGGCCCCGCCCCGCTGAGGCAGAAAGCGGCACCGTTGGAGCGAACCAATGCCTCGATTTTCTCGTAATCTGGGATGAGCTTCTTCCGGTAATTCTGGTGGAGCCTGTCCTGCATGGCGGTG
Organism: uncultured Oscillospiraceae bacterium; assembly: GCA_964617595.1. Lineage (GTDB taxonomy): Bacteria > Bacillota > Clostridia > Oscillospirales > Oscillospiraceae > Faecousia. Next base: position 4,349 of record CAZTYB010000088.1, read on the forward strand.
CGCAGGAGCTTTTCGTCCCCGGTTTCCAGGGCTTTGAGCACCATTGCCCCATGGGATACATTATAAATGGCATCCCCACGCCCCACTTGCTCCGGCAGGACGCTCCGGGCGAGACTGGTGGGCAAGTTAAATTCCGGCACCAGCGCCAGGAATTCCCATCCGGGATGCAGGGGGAAATTCACCGTTACCGGCAAGCCCCCATCCACCATGGAGGCGGTGAGGCCGCCGTAAAAGGCCGGAGCCAGATTGTCCGGGTGCCCCTCCATGGCGTTGGTGATATTCAGCAGACCTTGGGTGGACAGCCGATTGCCCCGCAGGACGTTTGCGCCCATGGCGCCCGCCACCAGCAGCGCAGCGGAGGAGCCCAGACCCCGGCAAATGGGGATATGGGCATCGATATGGATCTTTACCCCCTTTACCGGCTCGTTCAGGGATTCCAGCACGGCGCAGTAGGCGGTATAGGCCAGGTTGTCGGGGCCGGCGTAAGCTTCGTCACAGCCGGTGATCTCCAGTCCCGTTTCCTGCTCCTCAAAGGTCACGTCGGTATAAAGGCTCAGGGCGCAGCCGAAAGCATCGAACCCGGGGCCCAGATTGGCGGTGGTAGCGGGGACACGGATGGTAACTCCTTTCATCATGTCCCTCCTCAGCCCAGAGCCAGGACGTAGTCCGGCATCTTCTCCTTGGCAATCACATCCAGGTGCCGCTCCGGCTTCCCCTGCAAGGTAGCCAGGGGGGCGGGGATGGGCACGCCGGTGAGGGATTCCAGGCGCTGCATCTGCCGGAACTCGGTGCCCTGCGTATCGCCGCCGATGGCGCTGAGCACCGCCGCCGGGAACTTATAGGGGGAGGCGGTGGAGAGGATGACCATGGGGGTACTGTCCCCAGTGGAGTTTACATAATTCTCCGCCGCAGCGAAGCCGGAAGCGGTATGGGGGTCGCAGAGGTAGTGATATTGGGCATAAATGTTGCCGATGGTTTCCGCCGCCCGGTCGTCGTCGCAATAAGCTGCCCAGAATTCCTTCTGGATGGCGGTTTTCAGGGATTCCGGCACGGTATAAACGCCCTTTTCTTTCAAATCCTGCATCAGTGCGGCAACCAATTCCGTATCCCCGCTGAGCAGGTACAGCAGCCGCTCCAGATTGGACGATACCAGGATATCCATAGAGGGGGAGGTGGTTTTCAGCAGGGGACGGCGGCGGTCATAGACCCCGGTGCGGATGAAATCCGTCAGTACATTATTGGCATTGGAGGCGCAGATCAGCCTGCCCACGGGCAGCCCCATGCGCTTGGCCAGGTAGCCCGCCAGGATATCGCCGAAATTGCCCGTGGGGACGGAGAAATTCACCTTGTCGCCCATTTTGATCTCCCCGGCGGCAAGCAGATCCTTATAGGATCGGAAATAGTACATCACCTGGGGCGCCAGGCGGCCAATATTGATGGAATTGGCACTGGACAGGCGGAAAGGCAGCTGCTTACCCTGGAAAGCGGTGAAGATCTCTTTCACCCCGGTCTGGGCATCGTCAAAATTCCCCTCCACAGCGCAAACGGCCACGTTGTTCCCCTCCTGGGTCACCATCTGCGCCCGCTGCACCTGGCTCACGCCCCCCTGGGGATAAAACACGCAGATGCGCACCCCGGGCACATCCCGGAACCCCACCAGGGCGGCCTTGCCCGTGTCGCCGGAGGTGGCGGTGAGGATGAGGATATCCTCCTGCACATGGCATTCCTTTTTGGCGGCGGTAAGCAACTGGGGGAGCATGGATAGCGCCACATCCTTAAAAGCGGAGGTAGGCCCCCGGAACAGCTCCAGCACATTCCACTGCCCTACACTCACCGTGGGGGTCAAGTCCTCCGTCTCGAATTTGCCGGTATAGGCATTGGCCACAAGCCGGCGCATATCGGGGATATCCGGCAGCAGGGCGGAGAGGATGGCGCAGGAGATATCCTGGCTGGAGCCGGAGAGAATATTTTTCCAGTCCAGGGTGGGAATTTCCCCGGGCATATACAGCCCCCCGTCGGGGGCGAGACCATTTAGCACCGCCTGGGCACTATTTGCGGTTTCGGATCGATTTCGGGTGGAGTGATAGAGCATAGTTTCCTCCTTATTTTACAACTAAATGCACAAAACCAGCGGTGATTTCATCGAAATCATTTGCTTTTTGTTGTAGTTGAAATCTGATTAGGTATATGATATACTGAACCGTAACAAATTGCAAGTACCTTTTCACGTGGATGTTTGTTTTTGTGGTGCATACAAAAACCGGCCGCCGGAAAACGTGGAATCACGTGCAAATTGAATAATGGAGGGATAAAAATGAAGATCGGTCTTTGCGGCTTCGGCGTGGTTGGCCGGGGCGTTTACGAAATCGTTTCCCAGCGGGAGGATATGCAGATCACAAAGGTGCTCTGTCTGGAGGATATTCAGCTCCCCGATGCCCAGCCGGTGAAGGACTTCACCGCCATCCTGGAAGATCCGGAAATCGACACCGTGGTGGAAGCCATGGGCGGTCTTCATCCCAGTTTCGATTTCTGCGCCGCCGCACTGAAAGCGGGGAAGAACGTAGTCTCCTCCAACAAGGCCATGATGTGCACCTTTTACGATACCCTGCTGCCCCTGGCGGCGGAAAATGGGGTGAAGCTCCGCTGCACCGCCGCCGTTGGCGGGGGAATCGGATGGCTGTCCGAGCTGGAGCGCTCCCGCCGGGTGCAGCAGATCCAGCGAGTGGGCGGCATCATGAACGGTACCTGCAACTATATTCTGGACAATATGACCCGGCTGGGTCTGGGCTATGACCAGGCGCTGAAACAGGCACAGAGCCTGGGCTATGCCGAGGCCAACCCCAGTACGGATGTGGAGGGCATCGATACCTGGCACAAGTGCATCCTGTCTTCCAACATCGCTTTCGGCATCAGTCTGGACAAGGATTCCGTCCCCGTGTCGGGCATCAGCCATATTTCCGCCGAGGATGTGGCCTGCTTCACCGCCCATGGCAAGGTCTGCAAGCTCATGGCCACTGGCCAGCGCAACGGCGACGGCTACAGCGCCTACGTCCAGCCCACGTTGGTGGATGCCGGGAGCCCGGAGGCGGCAGTACCCCTGAATTACAATTTGATCACGTTCATCGGCGAAACCAGCGACCGGATGAGCTTCTACGGCCAGGGGGCAGGGCGGTATCCCACGGCATATAATGTAGTGCAGGATCTGGTGGATGTGCTGGGGGGCAGGGGATTCTATGCGCCCTACGGTGCACCCCAGGCAGCGGCGAATACCGGGAAAATGCGCTATTACGTCCGGGGCAACTGGACGGGGGAAACCCAGGCGGATTGGGGCACCGGCATCATCACCGCCCCCGTGGCCGTCAGCGAAATCCACGCCTGGCGCAAAGAGAACCCGGATGCATTCATCGCAGCGGTGGAAGAGGAAGTCATTTTTGGTGCAATCTAAGTAAACGACCGTAGGGGACGGGTCTCCCGTCCCTCTTGCGTGGGCTTACCGAAAACGTAACCGCCCAAGGGAGGCGGAACGCCTCCCCTACGGGCACGACTTTGGCGTAATCTAATTTTACGTCCGTAGGGGACGGGTTTCCCGTCCCTCTTACATGGGCTTACTGGTAACGTACCGCCCAAGGGAGGCGGAACTGTATAGTGTAGTAACATAGTTTACACATTGTGC
>CAZTYB010000089.1:0-7976 GCA_964617595.1 uncultured Oscillospiraceae bacterium
AAGCTGATGGAGATCAAGGAGCGGGAGCATCTGGACAAGATTTCCGATATCAAGGGTGTCCAGCAGAAGATCGAATGGGGCAGCCAGATTCGGAATTACGTCTTCATGCCCTATACCCTGGTGAAAGATACCCGCACGGGATGCGAAACTTCCAATGTCAACGGTGTGATGGATGGGGCACTGGATCCGTTTATCGAGAGCTACCTCAATTGCCTGGCTACCGGCAACTGGGTTCAGAAGTAAGGGGTTTCTTCCTGGAAATTTTGAAGAAAACGTAAAAATGCTTGCATTTTTTCCGCCATTATGATATACTGCTATTTACAAATGTGGTTTGCCCTCTGCTGGCGAGCCTGATCATATTCGCTGTCCGCGAATGGGGCGGAGGGAGGTTTGGTGAAATGAAAACGGTTTTGATTATTCTGGAGGCTCTGGCCAGCCTGGCACTGACGGTGGTCGTGCTGTTGCAGTCCGGCAAGGAGGCAGGTCTGTCCGGTGCACTGGCGGGCTCTTCCGACTCCTACCTGAGCAAGAATAAGAAAGGCGGCCTGGATCAGATCCTGGCATCCTCTACCAAGTGGATCGCAATCGTCTGGGTTGTGCTGACTCTGGTGCTGAGCCTGGTGTAATTCAGCTAAATTGAACATATGACCGCAGGATTTTGTCCTGCGGTCTTTGCTATTTTGCCGAATGACTTTTGAATTCCGGAATGGTATAATGGGTAACGAAGCACGGATGGAAAGATTTGCACAATCGCATTTGCCGGTACACCGCAGAAAGGAGTACACATCATGGAACAGAAAAAACTGGCAGGGCTGGAGCCCAGAGCCGTATTTGAATATTTTGAGGAGATTTGCGCCATTCCCCATGGCTCCCGCAATGAGCAGGCCATCAGCAATTTCCTGGCGAATTTTGCCAGGGAGCAGGGGATTGATTATATCCAGGATGAGAATCATAATATTATTTTCTTCGTCCCGGGAACCTGTGGCATGGAGGATCACGAGAGCATCCTTTTGCAGGGGCATATGGATATGGTCTGCGAAAAGGATGCGGACTGCCCCCTGGATATGGAGAAGCAGGGACTGGACATCGGCCACGATGGATTCGCTGTTTTTGCCAAGGGAACGACTCTGGGCGGCGATGACGGCATCGCCGTTGCCTATGCCATGGTGCTGACTGCGGACAGAACCATCCCCCATCCCCCCCTGGAGATCATCCTCACTGTGGATGAGGAAATCGGGATGCTGGGCGCCAGCTCCATCGATATCTCCATGCTCAAAGGGCGCAAGATGATCAATCTGGATTCCGAGGACGAGGGGATTTTCACCGTATCTTGTGCCGGCGGAGCCCGGGCGACACTGTCCCTGGCGGCGGAGCGGCGGATGGTATATGGGCCCTGCGTTCGGCTGAGCGTGGACGGTCTGCGGGGCGGCCACTCCGGGGCGGAAATTCACAAGAATCTGGCCAATGCCAACAAGGTTATGGGCGAATTCATGAGCCGCATTCTCAAGCTCATGCCCCTGTGCCTGACCTCTTTCGCCGGTGGCAGCAAGGATAATGCAATTCCCCGCTCCTGCCAGGCCAATGTGGTGGCCATGGGCATCGGACTGGAACGGATCAATGATGTGGCGGCGCAGCTCCAGGCGGAGATTCGGGAGCAGTATGATGAGCCGGAGGCAACCGTCCAGGCATTCGATGTGGATGCCCTGGGGGGCAACAGCCTGACCACCGAGGCAACTGCCCAGGTGGTGGCGCTGCTGTGTGCCGCTCCCAATGGGGTGCAGTGCTACAGCGCCGATATCCCCGGCCTGGTGCAGACCAGTTTGAATATGGGCATCGCCAAATTGGGCGATCTGTTCAGCGCAACGTTCTCCGTCCGCAGCAGCGTGAATCAGGAGAAAGAGGAGCTGCTGGAGAAACTCCGCCAGCTTTGCGAATTCTATGGCGGCACCTATTCCCAGATGGGCGAATATCCCGCCTGGGAATACCGGAAAGAATCTCCCCTGCGTGAAACAATGGTGGATGTCTATACCCGGATGTTCGGCAAGGAGCCCCAGGTGCTGGCCATTCACGCCGGACTGGAATGCGGCCTGCTGGGTGAGAAGCTCCCCGGACTGGACTGCGTTTCCATCGGCCCGCAGATGCACGATATCCACACCAGCCGGGAGAAGCTGGAGATCGCTTCCACTGCCCGGACTTGGGATTTCCTGTGCCAGGTGCTGAAAGAACTTTAATCGTTTTTTGGGGCGGCGTGACGAAAGTCACGCCGTTCTTTTGCAGAATACCTTTTTTCAACAGAATGAAAACGCAAATATAGGCATTGCGATAAAAATCAAATTTAATAAAACGCAAACAATTCTCAAAAATTTCAACAACAACCATCGGTTATGATATGGCCAACATAAATGAAAAGAGGTAATTCTTATGAATAAAAACGATCAAGGATATCTGGTGCAGAAGATCCGCACTCAATACACCGAAAAGGAACACACCGAGCTGGATGCACTGAAAGATTTGGATAAGAAGGTCAAGACTCCTGCCAATATCTTTACTTACACCTTCGGTTCTGTTTCCGCACTGATTATGGGTGCCGGTATGAGCCTTATCATGACCGACATCAGTGAAACCATCGGAATGGCTGAACCCATGATCCCCGGTCTGGTGATCGGCATCGTTGGTATGCTGATGGCAATCGCAAACTATCCGATTTACAAGGGCATCCTGAACAGCCGCCGCAAAAAGTATGCTGATCAGATTATTGCGCTCAGCGATAAACTCATGAAAGACTAACTTCCTCCCAAGTGCTGCCGCAAAAAGGCAGCACTTTTTTTCACAAATCGCCCAACGCAAACAAAACTTTAACATTTGCATGGTATAATCATAAAAAATGTATGCTCGGGGGGACATCCATGTTTCGGATATTAGTAGTAGAAGATGACAAAGAGCTGAACCGGACGGCCTGCTCATTCCTGAACAGCAGCGGTTATGAGGCTACCGGCTGCCTGAATGCAAATGAAGCCTATGACGCTTTGTACGAAAAGACTTTTGATCTGATCGTGTCGGACATTATGATGCCGGGGGTGGACGGCTTTGAATTTGCCCGAAATGTCCGGGATACCAATGTGGACATTCCCATCCTCTTTATGACCGCACGGGACGATATTGCATCCAAGCAACGGGGATTCCGTATCGGCGTGGACGATTATATGGTAAAGCCCATTGATCTGGACGAGCTGTTTTTGCGAATCGGTGCACTCCTGAGACGGGCGAAAATTGCATCCTCCCGAAAAATCGAGATTGGCAACTTTGTGATGGATGCAGACGAACATACCGCTTACCTGGGTGACGAGGAAATCAATCTGACCAACCGGGAATTTTCCATTCTCTATAAACTTCTGAGCTATCCGAAGAAAACCTTTACCCGGACACAGTTGATGGACGAATTTTGGGAGGCCGACACGGAGACTGCCCCCAGAGCCGTGGATGTATATATGACGAAATTGCGCTCCAAGTTGGCTTCCTGCGAGGATTTCGAAATCAAGACCGTCCATGGCCTTGGATATAAGGCGGTACTGAAATGAAAAAGAAGAATCTCATTCAGAAAGTGATGATCGCCATTTATCACTATATTACTTTCTTCTTTTGGGTAGCGCTTATGGCCAGCTGCGTGGTAGCGCTTTTTGTGGGCGTGCTGTCGAGGGAAATGGGGCTGGTGCTGACTCCGGAAAATATGAACCGACCGGCAAAATTGACATTTTTTTGCGTATTGCTTTTGAGCTTCCTTTTTACGCTCATCGATACGCTGCGGCGCAAACTGACCACGGAAAAGATCACGAAACGGATTACGGTTGCAGCAAAAGAAGTGGTAAAGGGAAATTTTGATATCCGTATTGCACCGGCGACACAAATTGCCATGGACGATCATTACAACGAAATCATCGACTGCTTCAACAAAATGGCTGCGGAGCTGGGGAGTCTGGAAACCCTCCGGACGGATTTTATTGCCAATGTGTCCCACGAGATGAAAACGCCCCTGTCCGTCATGCAGAATTATGGAACCCTGCTGCAAGCATCCAATCTAACCGATGAAAAGCGAATCGAATACGCCAAAGGTGTTACCGATGGTGCAAGACGGATGGCAGATATGATGACAAATATTCTGAAACTGAACCGTCTGGAAAACCAACAGATTTACCCCAAACGGGAGGAATTTGACCTTGGTGAGCAGCTTTGCGAAAGCCTGTTGCAATACGAAAATGTGTGGGAACAGGCAGAAATTGAAATTGAAACGGAAATTGAGGAAAATGTGACCGTCAAGGCAGATAGCGAGCTTTTAAGCCTTGTGTGGAACAACCTCTTTTCCAATGCGTTCAAGTTTACCCCCACAGGCGGAACGGTTACGGTCTGCCTGACCGCCGATGAAAATTTAGCCACCGTGACCATTCGGGACACCGGCTGTGGCATGAGTGCAGAGGTGGGCAGTCATATTTTCGAGAAATTCTATCAGGGTGACACTTCCCACGCCACACAGGGCAACGGACTGGGCTTGGCACTGGTCAAGCGTGTGGTGGACATTCTTCACGGGGAGATTTCCGTGGAAAGCACTGTGGGTAGCGGCACAGCATTTACCGTGAAAATCCGGAGGGAATGATATGGACTGGAAGAAATTTTGGAGAAATCTGCTCTTTCCGCCACTGTTTGTCCCGCTTTTGTTGCTGCCCATTTCGTTGGGAGCAATGGGATACGGAATGCTGCGCCTGGGTGACAGCCACCCGGCTACCATTGCTGCCGATGCGCTGGCGTTTTATGGGCTGATTATCTGGTGCATCCGTGTCCCGGAGATGATCCGCTCTCATAAGCATTTTAAAGAGGAAAATCGGTATACCAATCGCTGGTTCACCGACCACAGATTGCGCATGAATGTCACGGTGGGCGGCCATGTGCTCTGGAACGGAGCTTATGGGGCGCTGCAACTGGGATTGGGCATCTACCATCACAGCGCCTGGTTCTATTCTCTGGCGGCGTATTATGCTTCCCTGGCGGTTATGCGCTTTTTCCTGGTGCGGCATACCCTGCGCCACGAGCCGGGGCGGGAACTGCGGAAAGAATTATATTATTACCGTGCCTGTGGTTGGATTTTGCTGCTGCTGAATTTGGCATTGTCCGGTATGATGCTGTATATGATCCGGGAGAATCGTGTGACCCGCCATCATGAGATCACGACCATCGCTCTGGCGGCCTATACTTTCCTTACCCTGACCATGGCCATCATCAACCTCATTCGTTACCGGAAATGGGGGAGCCCCGTGATCTCCGCCTCCCGGGGGGTGTCCCTGGCGGCGGCCTGCGTATCCATGCTCAGTTTGGAAAATACCATGCTGGCGACCTTTGGGGACGGAAGCATGACCAACGGAACACGCCAGCTGTTTTTAGCCCTCAGCGGTGGCGGGATTTCTATCGGCATTGTTACCATGGCGATTTATATGATACGAAACGCGAACAATAAATTGAAGCAAATGGAGAATTGATATGGAAAACAACGATACGTTCAAGATGACTTATTCCGCCCAGCAGCAGGAGGAAATCCAGGCCATTCGGGAGAAATACATCCCCAAAGAAGCGGACAAGATGACCCAGCTCCGGGCATTGGATGCCAAGGTTACGAACCGGGCTTCGATGGTTGGCAATGTGGTTGGGTTGCTTGGGGCGCTGGTGATGGGAGCCGGTATGAGCATGATTATGACGGATTTCGGTGCATTCCTGGGAAATGCGGCGCTTCCGGTAGGTATTGTGGTTGGCATCGTTGGAATGGCGGCCATGGCGGCGGCCTACCCCCTGTACAAGCGGACACTGAAAAAGGAGCGTGAAAAAATCGCCCCGGAAATTTTGAAACTCACAGATGAATTGATGAAATGAGCAAAAAACTGCCCCCCAAGAGCACAGCGCTTTTGGGGGGCGGTATCTTTTTACAACGGACACTTGTATTTTTGGGCGAATGTGGTATGATGGTACCATCCGAAAAGGAGGAGATACATATGAACGCAGAACAGATTATGCAAATTTTCAAGGATACGGCCTACATCCGCATGGGCGGCCGCCCGGAGGAGAAGCAGACGGCGGAGTACCTGTGCCAAAAGGTGAAGAATCTTGGCCTGGAAGCAACCATCGAGCCTTTTGATGTTCCCATGGGGGATATCTCCCAGGCGGTTCTCACGGTGGATGGGGAGCAGATCCCCTGCAAGGGCTATATGTGCGCAGGATGTGCTGAGCTGGAGGCACCGCTGTATTACCTGCGTGCCACCGATCCCTGGTCACTGAGCCAGTGCCGGGGGAAGATCGTGATGATCGACGGCTACCTGGGCTACTGGATGTACCAGGATCTGCTGGAAAATGGCGCACTGGGCTTCATCACCCATGATGGCAATGTGAACTATACCGACCGGGATATGGATGCCCGGGAACTGCGCAGCTATGTCAGCAACGGCAAGATCATCCCCGGCGTGAATATCAATACCAAGGATGCCATCTCCCTGGTGCAAAAGGATGCCAAGATGGCGAAAATCACCCTGGCGCAGGAGGAGTATACGGGCAACTCCCAGAATGTGATTCTGGATATGCCCGGCCAGGTGGAGGAATACATCGTCTTTACCGCCCACTATGATTCCACTTCCCTGTCCCAGGGGGCTTACGACAATATGTCCGGTTCCGTGGGGCTGCTGGGTCTGGCGGAGCATTTTGCGAAGAATCCCCACCGCTATGGCCTGCGGTTCATCTGGTGCGGCAGTGAGGAGCGGGGACTGCTGGGCTCTAAGGCCTACTGCGCCGCCCACGAGGAGATTCTGGAGAAGATCGTGTTGAATATCAATCTGGATATGATCGGCTGCATCATGGGTAAATTCATCGCCTGTGCCACGGCAGAAGAGAAACTGGTGCATTATATCGAGTACCTGGCCTGCGAATATGGCTATGATATGAAAGCTTACCAGGATGTCTATTCCAGTGACTCCACCCCCTTTGCGGATAAGGGTATTCCGGCGGTATCCTTCGCACGCATTGCCCCGGGCAATACTGCAACCATCCACAATAGCTATGATACCATCGCCCTGATGAAAGGGGAACAGATGGCAGCGGATATCGATTTCCTCATTGCCTTTACCGAGCATATGGCCAACGCCAAGCGCTGCCCGGTGGAGCGGAAGATGCCGGACAATATGAAAGAAAAGCTGGACACTTACCTTTGCAGAAAGCGCCCGGAAAAATAAGAAAATACAGAAAAAAGGCAGCCGTATGGCTGCCTTTTTTGGGATTACAGTTCGCAGTTGCCCACGGTGCGGGGGAAAGGAATGGCATCACGGATATTGCTGATGCCGGTCAGGTACATCACGCAGCGCTCGAAGCCCAGGCCGAATCCGGCATGGCGGGCGGAGCCATATTTGCGCAGATCCATATAGAAGTCGTAGTCCTCGGCACGCATCCCCAGTTCTTCGATGCGGGCTTTCAGCAGATCGTAATTGTCCTCACGCTGGCTGCCGCCGATGATTTCGCCGATGCCGGGGACGAGGCAGTCCATGGCCGCCACGGTTTTGCCATCGGGGTTCAGCTTCATGTAGAATGCCTTGATCTCCTTGGGGTAATCGGTAACGAAAACGGGGCGCTTGAAGACTTCTTCCGTCAGGTAGCGCTCGTGCTCGGTTTGCAGATCGCTGCCCCAGTGGACGGGGTAGTCGAATTGATCGTTGTGCTCTTCCAGAATCTTCACGGCATCGGTATAGGTGATGCGGCCGAAGCTGCTGTTCAGCACATGGTTCAGCCGGTCGATCAGACCGGTATCCACCCGCTGGTTGAAGAATGCCATCTCCTCCGGGGCATTCTCCATGACGTAGGAGATGATGAATTTGATCATATCCTCTGCCAGGCGCATATCGTCTGCCAGATCCGCAAAAGCGATCTCCGGCTCGATCATCCAGAATTCGGCGGCA
>CAZTYB010000090.1:0-7975 GCA_964617595.1 uncultured Oscillospiraceae bacterium
GGGTAACGCCCGCCGAGGGTGACCTCAGGACAAGTGCAACAGAGAGATACCGCCCCGCATTTTTGCGGGGTAAGGGTGAAAAGGTGCGGTAAGAGCGCACCCGGCCCATGGTAACATGGGTTCTACGATGTAAACTCTATCCCGGAGCAACGCCGTGGAGGGACACGCAGGTCTGCCCGACCGTCCCAAGGAGGCGGCTTGACCCCAGGGGCAACCCTGGGGCTAGATAGATGGCTGTTAAAACAGAACCCGGCTTATAGGCTTTCACTGCACCAAAAATGGTGGGCTGTTCCCTCTGGAGCAGCCCACTGCATTGCGTTAAAAATAAAAAAGAGAGGTAGCCATGCTGAAACGTTACATCGGTGACCGTGCTTTTTACAAGCGGGTGTTCACCATCGTCATCCCGATCATCATCCAAAACGGCATCACCAATTTTGTCTCCCTGCTGGATAACATCATGGTGGGACAGGTTGGCAATCTGCCCATGAGCGGCGTTTCCATCGTGAATCAGCTGCTGTTTGTATTCAATCTGTGCATCTTCGGTGCCACCGCCGGAGCGGGCATCTTCACCGCCCAGTTCCAGGGCTCCGGAGATACCGACGGCATCCGGCACACTTTCCGGTTCAAGGTCATGATCTGCACCGCTCTGGCGGTGATCGGCGTGGCGCTGTTCAGTGTGGCGGGTGAGGGGCTGATTCAGCTCTTCCTCACCGGGGACGGAGATGCGGAGGATGCCGCTGCCATTTTGGACTATGGCCGCCGGTATCTGAAAATGATGCTCGCCGGGCTGCTGCCCTTCGCCATCACCAATGCCTATGCCGGTACCCTGAAAGAAACCGGCGAGACCGTGGTTCCCATGATCGGCGGCATTCTCGCCACACTGGTGAACCTGGTGCTGAACTATATTTTCATTTTCGGCCATTTCGGCGCCCCGGAGATGGGCGTTGAGGGTGCGGCACTGGCCACGGTCATCTCCCGGTTCGCGGAATTGGCCCTGGTTGCCGGATGGACCCATCTGCACCGGGAAAAGAATCCCTTTATCGTGGGGGCTTATCGCTCTATGGCCATTCCCTCCGGATTGCTGCGGAGCATCGCCGTGAAAGGGATGCCCCTGCTGGCAAACGAGCTGCTGTGGTCCACGGGCATGACTTTCCTGAGCCAGTGCTACTCCACCTGCGGACTGGATGTGGTTCCGGCACAGAATATTTCTTCCACCCTGTTCAACCTGACCAGTGTGGTGTTCCTGTCCATGGGTACGGCGGACGGCATCCTGATGGGACAGCTGCTGGGTGCGGCGGCGCCGAAAGAAGAGGTGCGGGACTACAGCCACAAGCTGATGGCCATTTCCGCCACTTCCGGCCTGGTGTTCGGCGGAGTGACCATGCTGCTGTCCGGCATCTTCCCCCAGATTTACAATACCAGTGAGGAAGTGCGCCATCTGGCAACGCAGCTGATCCTGATTTCCGCCCTGTTTATGGCGTTCGATGCCTATACCAATGCCTCTTACTTCATCCTCCGCTCCGGCGGCCAGACCTATATCACTTTCCTCTTTGACAGTGGCTTCGTCTGGGCGGTGATGGTGCCCCTGGCATTCTGCCTGAGCCGATTTGCTGGGATCTCCATTATTCCGCTGTATCTGATCTGCCAGAGCACCAATATCCTGAAAGCGCTGCTGGGCTCCCTCTTCCTGAAGCAAGGAAAATGGATCCAGAATCTGGCCATCGACCGCTGAGGCTCCGCAATACGAAATAATGCACCGGTTTCAAGCCGGTCAGGAATGATAAAACCGAGGGCTGATCCAGTCCCCGGTTTTATTCGTTCAGAGCTTTCTTAAATCTCCGTGAATTCATAGCTATAGGATACCGCATCATTCTGATAGCGGTAAAGGATTTGCCCATTGGCCAATTCCTCACGGGTGAATTTTGCGAACTCCACACCGTGCTTCATGCGGACATAATCCGCCGGGTCATTCAGCTCCGCTTCCTCGAAAAAGGTCTGGGGTCTGCCCTCCCCGGCGCAGGCATTGCAGAATTTCGCCACGATTTCGTATTCTTTCATTGATTACTCCTCCTGAGTTATGATGGATAAACGTTTCTGGATATAGCTTCCGATTTCCTTTGCGCCCAGTCCCAGGGCGAAAGAGAATTCCTGCTCGATGATCCCCTCAATTTTGTGCAGGGTCTCCCGGTCGCCGGTGGACAGCCCTTTCTCCAGCTGCTGCCGGTGGAGGCTGCTGGCCAGGAGCAGCAGCTGCGCCGTATCCCGGTGGGAGATGATCTGCTGGAATTTGGCAAGGCGCAATTTGCGGTCAGCGATCCAGGGCATCTCGGCATCTTTCACGCTGGCGATGATCCGGTCGATCTGCTCCGCCGTCAGCACCGGCCGCAGCCGTGCCTGGGCAGCGGGCTTGTCCGAGGGGAGATAGAACGTGGTACTGCCCTGGGAAATGGGCTGCAAAATATAATAGTTCTGCTCCCCTGCTCCAGTTTTGAAATCCCTGGTGCAGATATCCGTGATCTGGCAAATGCCATGGCCACCATAATTTACAAATTCACCTATTTTGTACATTTTTGCACTTCCTCCCGGCAGTTGCATCCGGGTACAACCCTGCCAAAATAATTATATCAGATTGGATTGTACATTTGCAAATGGAATTTTCGTAGAGAAAAAATTGGAATTTTTGTTGAAAACGCCCTTTGCATTTTCCCTTAAAAAGCTTTATAATTGGGGTGTAACGAGTGGCACATATGCGTAAATCCGGTTGCGCATATGTGCTTTTTTATGATTTCAGGAGGGAAAACAATGAAACGTGTCAAAGCGGCCTGCATTTGCCAAACGCTCCACTTTATGCTGAAAGAGGATGTGGATCATGACTATGCCTGCAAACTGGTGCAGCAGGAAGTGGAGATGTATCAGAAAGGGCTGGAACGGAACCACACCCAGTACAAAATCGTGGAGACACTCCCCCAGGAGGACGGCTCCATCATGCTGAAAGTCATCAAGCAGTACAATGCCTGCCCCGTAGGTGACTATCTCGGCTAAAACAAAATATCGTATTCAAAAAGCGTGTAGCCTGTGGCATAAATCCAGCGGCTGCACGCTTTTATATTTTTTAAGAAAGGAAAATTTTATGGAACAGAAATCCAATTCGTTTCTGGAAACGGAAAAATTAAGCAAATTGATGGGAAAATACGCCGTCCCCTGCGTGATCTCCCTGGTGGTGGGGGCACTTTACAACATCGTTGACCAGATTTTCATTGCCAATGCCAGCTATCTTGGCTCCTACGGCAACGCCGCCAATACGGTGGTTTTTCCACTGACGGTGGTGGCGCTGGCCATTGCGGTGATGATCGGTGACGGCTGCTGCGCTTTCGTCAGCATCGCCCTGGGGAAAAACGAAAAGGAAGATGCCCATTGCAGCGTTGGCAACGCAGTTGTGCTGTGCATTGTGAGCAGCCTGATTTTGACGGCCATTTATTTGATTTTCAGCCAACCGATTTTGACATTATTCGGCGGGCAGGTGAATCCGGAGACCTATGCCCTCTCCCAGGAATACTTCTTCTATATTTCCCTGGGCATTCCCTTTTATATGTTCGGCCAGGCCATGAACCCCATCATCCGCAGTGACGGCAGCCCCAAATTCGCCATGGCCGCCACGCTGTCCGGCGCCGTTGCCAACATTATTCTGGATCCCATTTTCATCTATCTTTTCCGGTGGGGCATGATGGGGGCGGCGGTCGCCACCGTCATTGGCCAGATCCTGACCGCGGGACTTTCCGCCTGGTATCTGTGCCATATGAAAGCGATCAAATTGGAAAAGAGCAGCTTTTCTTTCAATTGGAATTTGACCCGCAGGTTCCTGGCACTGGGACTGACCAGCTTCCTGGCGCAGATCTCCCTTGTGATCTCCATGGCCGCCGTTCAGAATTCCTGTATGAAATATGGTGCGCTGGATCCGATATTCGGCCAAACGGAATATGCGCAGATTCCTCTGGCGGTGCTGGGGATCGTGATGAAATTCTTCCAGATCGCCATCTCCGTCGCCATCGGTCTGGCCGCCGGATGCATCCCCATCGTGGGCTATAATATCGGCGCCAAACGCAAAGACCGGGCAAAGACACTGTTCCGCTATCTCCTGATTGCGGAGGCCGTGGTGGGCGGCATCGCAACGGTCATCGTAGAGTGCTTCCCGCTGCAAATTGCCAATCTCTTCGGTGCCGCCAACGAGAGCGCCTACTATACCGAATTTGCCATCAAATGCTTCCGGATCTACCTTTGCATGATGGTTCTGGCCACCGTGAACAAGGGAACTTTCATCTATTTGCAGGCGCTGGGCAAAGCCGTTGCTTCCACCGTGGTCTCCCTGACCAGGGAAATCATCTTCGGCGTGTTCCTGCCCATTGTCATGCCCATTTTCATGGGGCTGGATGGACTATTGTGGTCGTTCCCCGTGGCGGATGCCCTGACCTTTGTCATTGCGATCATTTTCATCCGCCAAACCATGCATCAATTGTCCCGCTAAGTCAACACCTCCGGAGGTAGATTTCCTGCCTCCGGAGGTGTTTTCCTGTCATTTAAGATTCGCTGCTGGGCATTTCGATTGCCAGATACTGGTTCAGGGCATCCAGCACACTTTCATCCTTCAAAATGATGGAGATCTCAATGCGCCGGTTCTGCGCCTGCCCCTCGATGGTGTCGTTAGAAGCCACCGGACGGGTGGAGCTGTAGCCTGCGGCGCAGAAATACTGGGCGTAGGGCTGGAGCACTCCGTTCTGAGTGGTCATCAGGTAGGACAGCACCGCATTGGCACGGTTGCTGGACAGTTTCCGGTTCAGTTCATCGCTGCCGGTGCTGTCTGCGTGACCGCCGATCATGACAGTATCCACATACTCAATGCTGTCGCTGCCGGCCAGCAAATTGGCAAAAGCCAAAGCCAGCTCATCCAGCAATGCCTTGCTGTTGTCTTTCAGCGTGGAGGAACCCCGGTCAAACAGCACACTCTCCCCCAGGATCAGGCTGCCGGTATCGCTGACGGTGACGGAATTGGTATTGCCAAGCACCGCCTCCACATTGTCCCGGATTTTTTCCACGATGTCCACCCGGAGGAACGCCGCCGCCTGCATCTGCGCCCGAACCTCTCCCAGCTCCGCCTGGGTATTCTCCAGGTAGAGCTGCTGCTGCGCCATCTGGGCTTGCTGCTGAGCGATCATCTCTTTCTGATTGGCGATATCCTGCTGCTGTTGCAGGATGAATGTCGCCTGCTCCACGATGCTGGAATTCTGCTGATCCAGGGTGTTCCTCTGCTGATCCAGATCCTTGCGTGCCGCCTCCAGATCATCGGAGACGGTATTCAGTTCCTGGTAAGCGATCACCAGCTGGCTCAGGGTATCTGCCAGCTCCTCTTCCTTATTCTTCAAGCTGTTATTGGTAATGAGATTCTGAATATAGGCCAGCAGCATCAGGAAGAACAGAACCAGCGCCACTGCGGACATCATATCCGCATAGGACGGCCAGAAGCCCTGCTCCCCGCCGGAGCTGGCGTTTCGGGTGCGCCGACTGGATTTGCGCATCAGCTTTCGCCCCTTTCGGAATTGCGGCCACTGACCCGGCGGATGGCACCGGTCAGATCCCGCACAGCCACATCCAATTTCTCCACGGTACCCCGCAAATTATAATCGAACTCCGAAAAGTCCCGCACGCCCCGGTTGAACCCATCCACGGTATCGCCGAAATCGACCAAACTCCGTTGCAGGGATTCGGTGGTGGTTTTCAGGGTGCCGTCCATGGCGGCGGTAGCAGAATTCAGGCCGTCGATCATCATCCTGATCAACTGAGAATCGTCTTTTACCCGGTCGGTCGTCAGCCGGGGGGCAACCCGATGATCAAGCCAGAGCTCCAGCTCATTTTCCAGCTGCTCCCGCACGCCCTCCGGGCTGAAAATCGTGCGCAGGATCGTAAGGATGATGGAGCATCCAACGCCCACCAGGGAGGTATAGAACGCAACACCCATGCCGGACAGAGCGGACAGCAGACCGCTGCCCATATTATTCAGGGCATTCTGCCAATCGGAGGTGCTGGCCAGGAGCTGGGACAGGGAGCTGACCGAAAGGCTCAGACCCAGGAACGTACCCAGCAGACCCAATGTGACGAAAAGGGACACTGCATTGCTCAGGAACCGCTCACAGAACAGGCAGAAGCCCATATCCGTATTGATCGTACTGGTGACGATGGCGGGGGTATTGGTGTCCTGGCCAAAGGACTTATAGGCGGAGGTGAACTCCTCCAGCGCATCCCGCACCAGTTGACTGCGGTGGGTATCGCCAACAATGGCCAGCTTGGTCTGGCGGCGGTAAGCGAAGCTGACCGCAAACAGCATGGCCACCGCCGCAATAAACAGCATCAATGTCAAGGCAATGACAACGATACTGGCCGGATGCATCTCCGAGAAAATGTTCATACAAATGCCTCCTGTTTTTCTCCCGCCATCCACTATGTCAAAAGAAAGGCGGATGGGCAGGGTGTATTTTGTAAGATTTTATCATAAAACTTAATTTTCATCAATAGAAATAATAAAAATTTAAGAAATTACATCATTTCACGTCATTCGCCCATCCTATTTTTCCTCTCCCCGTCTGTCAAGGGACATAGTGTACAAATTTTCGGATAGTTTTTTGGTTATCCTTGGGGTGGGCGGGGCGCTTGTCAAGACTTGTATTTCCTATTTTTTCATGATATGATTCCCGTCGAGTTTGGATTCAAGGAGAGATCACGATGCAATGCACAAACAGGATCCGGCGGCAACGGGCGGAAATGGATGCCCGGGAACGTGCCGCTTTCAGCAAGATCCCCGGTATGGAGGAGCTGCTGCACACCCCTCCGGAAAAGCGGGAGAATCTGGAGTGCCGCTACCCCGATGCGGCTTTCGCCCTGATGGTGGCCAATCACCTTTCCATGGGAAATCAGGAGCAGAACGCCATCCACCAGAAAGCGTACCTGTCCATTCTGGGGGGCGAATCCATTCAGAATGTTCGCTTCCGCTATGATTATGATTTAGAGCAATATCTGGAGCGCCATATGTGGGACTGAGTGCTCCCCCTTTGCGTAAAAACGCCCCGAAAGCAGGAACCGCTGGATTCCGGCTTTCGGGGCATTGCATTATGATCAGGCGAACAGGGGTGCCAGCGCCGCAGCCAGGGCGGCTTTCTGCCCCTGGGCATCGGCGAGGGTCTTGCCAAGGGTCGTGTAGTAGGTTTTGATCTTCGGCTCCGTACCGGAGGGACGGACGATCACCGTTGCGCCCCCATCCAGATTGAATTGCAGCACATTGGAGGCGGGCAGACCGGTCACTTCCGTCCTCTGGTAGTCGGTAACGGCGGTGACGGCATAGCCGGCGATCTCAGCGGGGGGAGTGGTGCGCAGGGTATTCATAATGCCAGCCATCTTGTCCATGCCGCTGAGGCCGGGGAATTCGAAAGAATCGGTCTGGTTCAGATACCGGCCATACTGGGCATAGATTTCCTCCAGCCGCTGTTTGATAGACGAACCGACACTGCGATAGTAGGCGGCCATTTCGCAAATCAGCATTGCGCCGACAATGGCATCCTTATCCCGGACATAGGAACCGGCCAGGTAGCCATAGCTCTCCTCGAAGCCGAAGATGAACCGCTCCGTCTCACCCGCCTGTTCCAGTTGCGCAATCTGGTCGCCGATCCACTTAAAGCCCGTAAGGACACTGCGCATCTCAACGCCGTAATTAGCGGCGATCTTCTCCGCCAGGGGGGTGGAGACCAGGGACTTCACCGCAACGGCCTTTTCGGGCATGGTGCCATTCTCGATGCGACCGGCGCAGATATAATCCAGCAGCAGCGCACCCACTTCGTTGCCGGTGACCAGCTCGTAGGAGCCGTCGGGGCAGCGGATGGCGATGCCCACCCGGTCGGCATCCGGGTCGGTGGCCAGCATCAGGTCGGCGCCG
>CAZTYB010000091.1:0-7923 GCA_964617595.1 uncultured Oscillospiraceae bacterium
TTGATCTTGGCGTAGTTGATACAGAGGAATAGGAAGTGCGTGTGTTACCCGAAGTGGTTCGGTTTGCGTTGCCATTGTCAGTTCGTGTGGAAGATGATCTTGTTCCACTTGATTCGGAACGTGCTTTTCTCTCCGTTCTGATCTTGTGTGCCTTTACACCCGCACGTGTTGCATCTACCGGAGCTGCAAAAACGCTTGCTACTGATGCAATTAGCATCGCACCAAGCATTGAAAGTCGTGAGGGCTTATATCCAAGCATACGAGGAATGCTGACAGATGTGCGGTGATACCACCAGTTATACCACGCCTTTTTGGGATCTCTCCACCAGCCCATTCCTTTCCGTCCGTACATTCCGAATGTAAAGAGCCGCATCCAAAAGCGTTTCCATTGGGAGCGATACGCCCCTACCATTTTATTGAATGATGTTTTTCTAAACAATCCTCTTGCCATGATAGAGGTCTCCTTCCTTACTTATTTCTTGTGTTTAAAGCCGCCAAAGAATGTCGGATCACTTGAGCCCGCATCTCTGTTTTTCTCATCATAGTGTTTGTATCCACCGAAGAGTTTCGGCTCGCTGTGTCCAGTCTTTCTTCAGTTATTGTCATAATGGTTGTACCCACCGAACAATCCGGGGCAACTCTCGCCAATCTTCTTTCCGTGTTCATCGTAGTGGTTGATATTACCAAAGAGGCCTCTTTCGCTGTAACCTTTCTTACTCATGTCAAGTTCCTTTTCTGCAGTTATTGTCGACTACCTCATAGAAAAAGCGTTTCTTTTCGTTTTCTGTTAATCTCTCATATCCATATGAGAGTATACGGGTTTGTATTTCGTTAACTGTCTTTTTGCCGAGATTACGGATGCGAGACAGTTCTTCTCTTGATATACAGTCGATAATGTCACCAACTGTAAACAATCCGGCGCGTTTTAGCGCATTCATAGCTCTGACCGAAAAATCAATATTATCAATTTCGGTGTCGCAGGCCTTTTTGCTGAGTGGAACACTAACATTGACGCTCTTTCCAAATGCCTCATAAAGTGTTGAAATCAGTCCGTTTTCATTTGCTGATCTGATAAGATCATCTATGATTTCAGTATTATTCATTTGCATGCTCTCCTAACATATCATTTTTCAAGGACGATTGATCCTTTAATGACATCAAGAACAGAGTTAGCATTGATGGAGATGATACCGGGTACTTCCTTGTATATCTTAGTTACAAAATTGCGCATTGTCTTCACATCGGGTGCAAGACAGATTGCGACCAAACGACAGTTGTTACCCGTAGTATGTACGATAGTCACGGTTTCCGGAGATTCCGCGAAAATTCGCTTACATTCCTCAAAGCTATCCGGCTTTGTTTCGATGTTTGTCACAAAGGTCATCGTTTCGGGCGCCGCTTGCGGATCTATGATGGTTTTATAGCCCTTGATAATTCCTTGGCGTTCAAGAGAGGTAATTCTTGTTTTCACAGCGGTGCGTGAAAGGCCGACTCGATCTCCGATTTCGGTATATCCTATTCTCGCGTCTTCGAGCAACAGGTTGATTATTTGGTTGTCTATCGTATCAAGACTGTCTATGTACATTGGTTACCTCCGACCGAAACATTGTCGTCTGAGTCGGTGCATGCTCCCGACTGCTGTTGACATTTATATTATACCATATTTGTCAGGATAATTCAAGAGGCCAACTTACGTTTCGTTCTCACTTTGTTGCGATTTGCATATTATCGGAGCAGTTTGCATTCGTTTTGCAATCGGATGGGTCATTGCACCACGCTTCCGATGCCCTCTCACACATTTCTTCAATATAATCTCTGCGTTTCAATGTGTCAAGCCACTCCGTGGGGATAGCATCGTAACCGTAAAGAGCACCAGCCAGTCCACCGGCAATTGCTGCAATAGTGTCTGTATCTCCACCGAGGTTTACAGCCTTCAAAACACAGGATTTGTAATCATTAGTTGTCAAAACGCACCATATTGCAGCCTCTAATGAATCTACCACATAACCACTGCTATTTATTTCATTGGCAGGCAAATTCTCAAATCCAGGAGCAAAAATGCGCTCATAATGCTCAAACTCCGGCATATAATCTAAATCTCGCCCCGTTATCGTTATACCGCGGTGCAAGCTATCTTTTGATGGTTCAGTCAGTAAAAAACTCAAAATGTATCCATATATCTTGCAACCAAGAACAGCCCTCTCGTGAGCATGAGTGAGTTCCGAACCTTTTTTTATCATACTGCGAAATTCCCAATAGTCGAGTTTTTTTATTGACGCGTACAGAACAAAAGGATTTATACGCATTAAAGATCCGTTTCCGTTACTGTGCTCAGAACGACCGCCACACTTATCAAGGGGAATCTTGCGAGTCACGTAATTTGTGACCGCTTTCAAGCAAGTTCGCCCCACATCAAATGTTTCGCCTGTAGGAGTAAATGCTCCCTCTCCTATCCACGAGATAAAATTCTCCATAATATCTTCCCATTTCCAGTTTTCATATGACAACGCCTCAAGTGCACACAGGCTCATGCTTGTGTCATCACTCCACGAACCGGCAGGGTACGGATATGTTCCAAACCCTCTCATATCTGTTACGGGGTTTCTTTCAATTTCTTCTCTTGTATCAAACTCGACCGGAACGCCTAAAGCATCCCCGACAGCGTGACCGAAGATTACGGACTTGATTTGATAGAGAGCACGTTGCTTTTGGGCTATATCCGAAAACTCTCCAAGTTTATACTTTTCTCTAAGTTCTTTGGGAAAGTAATCTGCTGGCTCTACATATACAATTTTCTTTGTCTTCATTGATTTATTCTCCATAATAAAATGTGATTACTCTGCATTTCTGCTTTGCAATCACATTTTACCATTTATTTAGAGTGATTAGGTCGCTTGACGGGAGACTTTTATTTTGTTATTTTTGTGCTCCATTCGATTTCCTTAAAGCCGGCAAGCACAAAGTCATCTCCAACGAGCAACGGGCGCTTTACGAGCATACCATCGCTTGCAAGAAGCTCCAACATTTCATCCTCGCTCATAGTGGGAATCTTATTTTTAAGGTCAAGAGACTTATAGAGCAATCCACTTGTATTAAAGAACTTTTTGAGCGTCGCCCCACTTTTCTTATACCATTCCGTTAACTCATCGAGTGTGGGATTATAGAGCTTAATATCTCTAAACTCATATTCAATTTGATTATCGTCGAGCCACTTTCTTGCCTTCTGACAAGTGGTACACTTGGGGTAACATATAAATTTAATCATAGTTTTCAAACTCCTAACAGTTGTTGATCGAATTCAAACAACGCTTCATTTATCTCAAAAATATCATAATTGCCGTTATGGATAAAGTATCTGATAATCTTATCAAACACCTTGCTTCTTGATAATGTAAATCCTGCGGTGGCAAGCAACTCTTGCGTTGTATCCATATCAAGCTGCAAGGAAATCGCAAAGGCAATTACGGTCTGCTTTGACGGCTTATAATCCTTGTTGCTCTTGATTTTCGAAAATGTTCGCTTGTCGACATTCGCTTTCTTATAACATTCCACATCGGTCATTCCTCTTTCATCAATGAGATCGAATAACATCTTCTGAAAGCTTCTATCCATCTGCTTCATATATTCTTGGAGGGATTTTCCTCTGGCAGAACCAAGTTCTTCGTCAGCCAATATATGAGTCGCACTCGCATCGGTGCAGACAGCCATCTGCATCAGACAATCCGTCGTCTGATTCTCGTAATTGTCGTAAAAGTCTTCGTCGTGTTCATCGACATACTCATCATCAATAAACTCTTTAATATCGGCAAAGAGCTTCTGACTGAATGCATACGATTCCTTATCAAAAACGCAGATGTAAACCGTCAGCTCATTGTCAAACAAAAATTCGGTAATTGTTTGAATAGCAAATTTGAGCACTTGATCCTTGGGATATTGATAAACGCCAGAGCTGATCAAAGGGAAAGCCACAGAACGGCAACCGTATTTCACGGCAAGTTTTAACGATTCAATATAGCAAGAGCGTAAAATAATACTCTCTCCAACCAAACCGCCTCGCCATATGGGACCGGAAGTGTGGATCACGTACTTGCAGGGCAAATTGTATGCCCCCGACAACTTCGCTTGACCAAGTCCAAGCGGGGCGAGCTTGGCACATTCCGCGTCAAGCTCTGCTCCGGCGATGGTATGTATAGCGAGATCTACGCCACTATAACCGATCATTTCTTCATTGGTCGTATTTACAATGGCATCCACCCGCATTTTTGTGATGTCTTGTCTTATTATTTGTAGTGGCATATTAGATTACCTCACTTCAATGGCTTTACTCCAAGACTACAATCAATTTACCTCTAATACACGCAGAAAAAGAATATTTGATTTCTTGCCCTTTCTTTTCTCCGTTAACGACCTCCACATACAATATATCACCACTTTGCTTTTTGACAATTCCTTCTGTTCTTTTGCCAAGAATCGTTTTGATAGCAACTTGCTTACCAAGTAGTTTTTCATACACAGAAGGAACTCGCTCAGCTTTCTTTACTTTGGAATCTGTTTCTACTACTTTCTTAATTTGTTCTGCAAAGGCTGCCTTATCCTGTGGTTCTTCTTTCGATTGTGGAGTAACAATGGCAGAATTATTTATCATAGGGGTGTTTACTTTTTGCTTTTCTTCACGATCCAATTTATACAATTCGCAGATTTCTGCAATATGGGTATGTGCAAACCAAATACGCTCATTATCAATGGCTATTTCGATTGGCTCATCTCCTGCGATATCATCGGTATCCAAACCACATATGGCTTCAACCAACCGCTTGATTTTAGATTCATCGAATCTAAGCGCATCATATTTTGAAGCACATTCGGGACACAAACAAAGGTATGGGGCGTCAAGCTCTAATTCGGGTTTCAAAGTTATTTCGTGTGCCTCAATATATTCTTTGGGTTTGTGACACATTTGACATGCACACTTTGTTGTTCCCCAAACGCGATACATGTTCTTACAATAAGTTTGCTGCGTTCCGGGATTACTGATTCGCACACTTCGAACTCGTTCCTCATACATAACTCTCGGCGCAGAATTTCGTGTGTTCTTTGCGTGTTGCTTCAATGAATCCCAATTTTGAACAGGAACTACCGGAAATTCAAAGATTGGTTCGTCATTTGTAGTAGTAATAGACTGAGCAACTTTTTCTTCCAATTCATCAATGGTTATGCCAAATCTTCTTTTTAGTTCTTGCTCAAAATCGAACTGCCTTTGAGCATCGGTTCTATTGGCATAATCCTCTTGATATTTCTTGAACGAATCTTCCTTGAATTTTAATATTCCATATAACTTGGAATCCGTTCTAACTTCACCGTAAATATCTTGGTGCAGTTCTTCCGGAGTTATTTCATAAGGAGCCACAATTCTACCGTCACTCGAATATAACCATTTTCTGTTCCAATCAGTTCTTTGGTATCCGATAAAGAAGTATGGTCTTTGTAACAACGCAACAGCTTCAGAAACTGCATTATCAAGGTTGGGATGTGCCCCACCGATATAAACCGTCCCTTGTAAAGCGGCTTCATTTGCTTGCAATGTTTTGAAAATCGTTTGGGATTTTATCATACTGCTCGAAGAATTTGGATTTCGATATATATACTGAATAGCATCTATCAACCGCGTTATTGTTAATTTCCATCGAAAAGTACCATAGGTGTGCCAATGAGGTTGATTTCCCGCTTTTCCTGTATAATATTCGCCCTCTGTTTTTGAGTCATCTTCTATGATACGTGACTTAACACCTAATGCAATCAGCGAATCCTCGTCAATACTATTTTCTTCATAAAATATTCGGTCAACGTAATAAACATCGGCAATTTCGGAAAAATATCCCTCAATGTTTATTCCATTCAAGGAAGAAAAATACACCTCATTGAACACGGGGTTGATATATCCCACCTTGCCATCTTTTTTGAACCTCAAATACAAATCTTGTCTAATGAATCTATTGACCTCAGATTGGTAATCCGTATGATCTCTATACTTCAAAAGCAGCTTCATATCCTCGGCGTGTTGCTCATAGCTGACTTCAGAAATATTTTGATAACGCCGCTTGATATCTTTTATAAAATAATCAAACTCATTTGGCTTTTGCAGATGCAACACTTCTTCAAAAAATGCCGTATGCTTCTCGTATAATTCCGTATCGACAAAGTTAGCATCAATTCGCACTCCCGTTTTGAGAATGGGGAGAAAAACATTCGGAACATATTGAAAACTATCGTTTCTTCTATACGGTGCAACGAACTTTCCGCTTTTTGTTTTAACAAATTCGGCGGTTAGCATAGTACCGTTTTTCTTGTTAAATTCATTGGGAATTGACTCAAATATGGAATACAACTGTGATAACCATTCATTATTCCTATGAGGAAGGAATTTAGGATTCTTGTTTATATATTCTCTCAAACTTTCGGGACGAATTACACCCACATCCAATTCTGAAGTAATATATTCGTAAAGCGCCCTATCCTTACCCGTGTCCGTCAAAGTTGTAGGCAACCACTTATATTCTTGTCCCTCATCGCACAACTCTGTTAATAGAGCATCATCAATTAACTCGGCTATTTTTTGGTTTCTGACAATCTTGGCAAAATCCGCATAGGTGTATCCTCCGTTTTTAGTTGGAAGGATTTTTTTCGTTGTAAGAATAGTTTTGGTTTCTTCGTAAAAGCCTTCAAAAAGAGCATAGCTTTCAAAAACATCTTCTTGAATCGGCAAAATGCGAAGCAAACTCATATTAAATTTACCGGCATCACGAAGTTCTAACAGAGAATCCCGATACAACTCCAATGTTTGTTTAGCAAGGCTCAGATTTTCTGCATCATCGGCGGGCACACTGCTTCGGTTTGGAGTAGTTCGATATGGACCTTGAACGATAAAATTAAGCTTGCTTTCTGTTTCAGTCGGAAAATATACAGAAATAAAGGGATACTTTGTTTTTTGAAAATCATAACCGCCGTTCTCATCCAATTTAACCTGGAAGGCAATGTCAATAGTTCTGTTCGTAGCTTGTGATGTTTCGATAGGTCTTGAAAACGTCAAATAAGAAATGCTTTCTTCTTGTTTATTTGAAGAGCCAAGCGCAGACACCAATGTACAATGATCATTAACCGTAGTCTTGCCGAGCAAGTATTCTCCTGCTTCTTCTTTACCTTCACAAACAATTCTATATTCGATCAGTTCAAGATTTTTCATAAACAAAAGTGTTGTTATGCCCAAGTTTTTCAATCTTTTGGATAGCACTCTATTTAATTCTGCCTTTGACTTGAAACTCGAAAAAGATAAGTTAACCACATAAGGAAAGACAAATTTGGTAGTAAAATCGTGCGGTAGTTCTATTTGCTCAATGTCTATGGGATTTGTAAAGTCTTGAATTTGAACGGCAAAAGGCACATATTTTTCACAATTATCCTTGTAATGCGAAGGATTGCTGTATAATTTTACCGTTTCACATATTCCAAATACAGACTTAAAACCAACACCAAACTCTCCGATTTGATTTAAGTTATCGACCTTATCGGACTTTCCAATATCACATAGTGCTCTTAGGTTCTGTACCGTAAACGGCTTTCCGTTGTGATACACTTCAAGTCGATCAACAAACTGCTCAAAGCGAATACTTGTTGCTCCAGAATCCTCTGCATTCTGAAGCAACTCATATACAAAGTGCGATTTGTCGGTATATAGCTGAACGATACATGCAAGTGCTTTACGGAGCATTTCAGATTTATTTTGCTTGTTTATAACTTCGGTTGCAATACCCATTTGTTTACCTCCCAATAGTCAGAACACCGTTTGCAATCAACGATGTATGAATATCCGTCTGTCCTGCTTTTTTCTTGATGGATGCTACCTTTGCTTCGTATGCTTCGGTTGCG
>CAZTYB010000092.1:0-7863 GCA_964617595.1 uncultured Oscillospiraceae bacterium
TGGTACGGCAGGCCATAACGCCGGGGATGGCGCAGCCGGTGCCGATGACGAAGGGAATGACGGACTTACCGGACAGGCCGACTTTCTTGAAAATGGGATCCAGCACCACGGTGGCACGAGCCATATAGCCGCAATCTTCCAACAGGGAGATCAGGAAGTACATGACCATGACCAGGGGCAGGAAGCCGATGACGGCGGATACGCCGCCGATGATGCCGTCCACCAGGAGCGCCTGCAAGATGGGAGCGGCATTCTCAACCAGTCCGCCCACCCATTCCTGGAAATTTTCCAGCCAGCCAACCAGCAGGTCGGCGATCCACGGGCCAACCCAAGCCTGGGAGATCTGGAATACCAGGAACATCACTCCGGCGAAGATCACGAGTCCACCTACTGGATGGGTCAGAACGGCATCGATCTTATCCTGGGCGTTGCGATCCTTGGTCAGGACTTTCCGGGTCTCTACCTTGGCAACGATCTTGTTGACGAATTCAAACCGCTTCCGGTCAGCCGCTTCCACGGCGGCCTTGTTGGTTAAGTCGATGTCTCCCTGGGAGTAGGGGGCACGCTGGCTCTTGCCATAGAGATTGGAGGCGGCGGCAACCACTTCTTTCAGTCCGTCGCCGGTGGTGGAGGTGGTGTCCACTACGGGGCAGCCCAATTTGGCGGACAGGGCGGCAACGTCGATGGTATTTTGCTTCTTCTCATTGATGTCGTGCTTATTCAGGGCAACCACCACAGGGATGCCCAGTTCCAGCAGCTGGGTGGTGAAGAACAGGGAACGGCTCAGGTTGGTGGCATCCACAATGTTGATGATGGCATCGGGATGCTCGTTCTTGACATAGCTGCTGGTGATGCTCTCTTCCGAGGTGAACGGGGACATGGAGTAGGCACCGGGCAGGTCAACAGCGATGAGCTCCATCTCACCAGCGTAGGCTTTCTTGATCAGTGCCTCTTTCTTGTCAACGGTAACGCCAGCCCAGTTGCCCACCTTTTCGTTTCGGCCGGTGAGGGCATTGTACATGGTGGTCTTACCGGAGTTGGGATTGCCTGCAAAAGCAATTCTCATGATGATTTTCCTCCTCTTTCATTGAAACAGGCTGAGCCTGTGAATTGACGGAATTGATGGTTAGACGAAGCTAACCTGTGGCGCAAATGCATGGGAGGCGTTTTGCCTCCCAATGGGAAATGGTTATTTTTATGGTAGAGATTCGCGAGACGGAGATGGCTCGGCTCCCTCTCAGAGGGAGCTGTCAAAATCGGCCCTTCGGAACCGATTTTGACTGAGGGAGTGACGTTGGTAATTCGCACTGCCTACCATCCAACGTAGGACACTCCCCCTGTCATGCTGTTCGCATGACATCCCCCTCAAAGAGGGGGACAAGGATCCTATCCCGTCCTCTATGGGGTTCGCTTGAACTCGTTTTAAACCACAATGGCCTCGGCCAACTGGTTGTCGATATTATAGCGGCCATCCTTGATGGAAACGGTGCAGCCGCCTTTCCTGCGGGAGACCACGGTGATGGGTTCGCCGCTGTAGCAACCAAGGGAGAACAGGAATGCGTCCAATTCCTCGTCATCCGTCTGGATGCCCTGGATGCGATATTCCTTGCCTTCTTCTGCCAGGGATAAATTCATTGCTGTCACCTCGTCCTGAAATATTTTTGTAAGTTTGCGGGAGCTAACTTAATTGCTATTAAAATGTTAGCTCTCGCTAACCGCTTCCATATCATACCGCTCCGGGCGGGATTTGTCAATAGGAATTTTGCATTATTTTACCTTGTAGCCGAGATTTTCAATTGTTTCCACCATTGCCCCTCGTTCCACCGGGCGGCTGTAGCGGATGTGGATGGCTTTCTTTTTCAGGTTTCCTTTGGCCAGCACTCCCTCTGTGCGGTTCAGGGCGTTTTCGATGCGGATAACGCAGTTTTCGCAGTGCATCCCGTCGACATTCAGGGTCATTTCACCGATCACTGGTTCGGTCAGCTCCTTTTTGTCCCGGATGGTGGTGCTTCCGCTGCCGCAGCATCCGCCGCCCCGGAAATGCTTGCTGAATCGAGCCCCGGCCACTGCCAAAATGGCGATCAGCACCGCCAGAATGATCCAATTTTCCAATGGTTGTCCCTCCTTGTTTCCAGTTAGCTTTATCTAACTGCCAGTCTACCACCTGCCCGCCGGAATGTCAAGAATGAACCGGAAAATTTACTTCTTTATTTCCTATGATCTAAATAGATATGGCTCAGCAAAGGAGGAGATTTCCCTTTTGCTGAGCCGGATTGACCGCCGCTTGTTTGATATTTGAATGCCGGGGAAAAGAATTTTATAAAAAGGGGCATAGAATTTCTATCCGACGGTTAGAATTTTATCAACCCACCATCGTCCCCGGTGCATCCGTAAAGGCGGAGCGCACCTCCAGCGGCAGATTCTCCTGTTGCGCCAATTCCACGCACCTGGGGTGGAGCACTTGAGCTCCCCGTTGCGCCAGCTCCAGCATTTCGGCGTAGCCGATGCGGCTGAACTTCTGGGCATCGGGAAAAATCCGGGGATCCCGGTCGTAGACCCCGTCCACATCCGTATAGATGCGGCACAGCTCGGCTCCGATGGCTGCGGCCAGTGCCACGGCGGTGGTATCCGAACCACCTCGCCCCAGGGTGGTGATATTGTTGCTCCCGTCCACGCCCTGGAATCCGGCAATCACGGGAACCGCTCCTGCATCCAGCGCCCGCTCCACCCAACCAGGGGCGATGCGCTCCATTTCGGCGCATCCGAAGCGGCCATTGGTATGGATCCCCGCCTGCCAACCGGTGAGACTGACCGCCGGAACGCCCCGCCGTTGCAGCGCCATGGCCAGCAGCGCCGCTGACTGCTGCTCTCCGGTGGCCAGCAGGGCATCCAGCTCCCGCAAACCCGGGGCGGGATTGATTTTTTCAGCCTGGGCGATCAGATGATCGGTCATATCCCCCTGGGCGGAGACCACCACCGCTACCTGAAACCCGCTGCACCGTGCCGTTTCCACGATTTCGGCGGCACGGTGCAGCCGCTCGGAATCCTGTAGGGATGTGCCCCCGAATTTTTGAACCATCCGCATATCCATTCCTCCCGTGCTCATGCTATGTCAAACCGGGGCGAACGGTGCAAAAAAAGAGCCGCCCATCGGGCGGCAAATGGGATGTAGGATTCGGCTCAATAGGAACCGGCCAGAATTTCCGCTTTGACCACGCCACGGGTGGCGCTCAGGCGGCTCATCAGCTCCTCCAGGGAGATGGTGATATCCATGGTGGAGGCGGAGATGGTGATGACCGCCGTACCATTGGTGGGGACGATGGAATTGATGGTCATGATATTGGCCTTGGCATCGGCGAAGACGGTCAGAATCTCGCTGAGTTTACCCGGCTCGTCATGGAGCAGAAGCTGGAAAGTGATCACTCGCCCGGTCATCATATTCTGGAAAGGCAGAACGGAATCACGGTATTTATAGAATGCGCTGCGGCTGATATCCGTCATGCGGGTCGCTTCGTTTACCGTAGTCGCTTCGCCGGTGGAAAGCAGGCGCTTGGTCTCTGCCACTTTCAGGAATACCTCCGGCAGGGCAGATTCCTCAACAAGGTAATACTTGGGATTTGCTGACATAAGCAACCTCCTTGGAAAATGTATGTCTCACGTGAACACACGTACTCACCTTATGTATTCTAGCATACTTTTTCGAAAAAGCAACCTCTATTTTCAAATTCACCCACGATCCGCTCTCCACGAAAGGGGGAATGACTGATGAAGAAAGCCGCCGCATTCCTTGGGGCGATCCTGGGGGCATGGCTGGGAATGAAGTATCTGCTGCCGCTGGCTGCCCCGTTTTTGCTGGGGGCGGCATTGGCGCTGGCGGCGGAGCCGGGGGTGCGCTTCCTGTCCGGGAGGCTTCGGCTGCCCCGTGCCGCCGCCTCGGGGATCGGCGTTGGGGCGGTCTTTTTGGTCATTTGCACCGTGTTCACCCTGCTGGTGGGGCTGGCGCTGCGGGAGCTTCGGGTGGTGGCGGGGATCTTGCCCCAGATGGAGCTGACCGCCCGCAGCGGCCTGGAGGCGCTGCAAAATTGGCTGCTGGAGCTTTCTCAACGGGCTTCTCCCGGCATTCGATCCGTCATGCAGCGCAATGTGAATCAGTTCTTCTCCGGGGGAACGGAGCTGTTGGATGCCCTGACCAGGAAAGCCCTGAGCCTGGCCGGGAATTTCCTTGCCCGGTTGCCGGACAGCGCCCTGGGGGTGGGGACGGCGGTGCTGGCCGCATTCCTGACCTCGGCGGAGCTTCCGCATATCCGGGAACTTGCCCAGGCGCAGATGACCCGGAAGCCGGTGCAGTCCGTCCTGCGCTTCCTTACCCGCCTGCGTGCCACGGCGGGGCAGTGGCTCATTGCCCAGATGAAGCTGATCAGCATAACCTGCCTGGTGCTTACAGTGGGCTTTTTGCTGCTTCGGGTGGAATATGCACCGCTGTGGGCGATGGTCGTGTGCCTGGTGGATGCACTGCCCATTCTGGGCACGGGAACGATCCTGGTTCCCTGGAGCCTGGTGTGCCTGGTGCAGCATGAGGTGCCCCGGGCGCTGGGGCTGCTGGGGATGTATGTGGTCACCGCCGTGCTGCGCTCCACCCTGGAGCCCAAATTGGTTGGCCGCCAGCTGGGGCTGGATCCCCTGGCAACGCTGATTTCGCTGTACGTAGGGTTCCGGCTGTTCGGGCTGCCGGGTATGATCCTGAGTCCGTTGCTGGTGATCACGGTGCTGTCCATGTTCCCCGGGGGAGAAAATGGGGAAAATCCCCCCTCTGCCTCACAAATTCGAAAATAAGTATTGTGCTTCCTGGGCTTTTTTGATATAATAACAGGAAAAGTTTTTATGGATGTGCATACGAAGTGAAATTTGGAATTTGGAATGTATCGAATCCGGAGCCGGAGTATCTGATTTGTCTGACCCAGGCCGGTTATCCGGAGCTGGCTGCCCGGGTGCTGGCTGCCCGGGGGGTTCAGTCCCCGCAGCAGGCCCACGAATTGCTGAGTTGCGATTGCGCATTGCCATCCCCGTTCCTGCTGACGGAGATGGACATTGCCGCCGGACGGGTGGGGCTGGCCATCGGGAATCATGAAAAAATCGCCGTCTTTGGCGACTATGACGTGGACGGCATCACCGCCACGTGTCTGCTTACGGATTTCCTCCGGGGATGCGGGGCGGACTGTGTCAGCTATATCCCCGGCCGGATGGAGGAGGGCTACGGCCTGAACCCCATGGCCATTCGTCACCTGCAAGCGCAGGGGGTGAAACTGATCATCACCGTGGACTGCGGCATCACCGCCGTGGAGGAAGCGAAGCTCTGCCGGGAGCTGGGCATCGATCTGGTCATCACCGATCACCACGAATGCAAGGCGGAATTGCCCGATGCCATCGCCATCGTGGATCCTCACAAGCCCGGCGAAACCTATCCCCACAACAATCTTTCCGGCGTTGCCGTGGCGTTCAAGCTGGTCTGCGCCCTCAGCGGCGACATCCAGCGGATGCTGGATACTTACGCAGATATGGTCTGCCTGGGCACCGTGGCGGACGTGATCCCACTGGTGGGGGAGAACCGGGTGTTCGTCTCCCGGGGCTTAAGTTCCCTGCGCCATACCACCCGTCCCGGCCTGCGGGCGCTGATGAAAGAATGCGGCTGTGACAAAGATTCGCTGAATGCCTCCAACATTGGCTTCATGCTGGCGCCCCGGATCAATGCCGCCGGGCGAATGGGACAGATCGACCTGGCCATTGACCTGTTTATGACGGACGATCCCACCCATGCTACCAAAGTGGCCAAAGCATTGTGCGACCTGAACCGTCAGCGCCAGGCGGTGGAATCGGAAATCTATCAGCAGGCGGTGGCCATGCTGCCCGAGGAACAGATTCGGGATGCCATCGTTCTGGCCGACGAAACGTGGCATCAGGGGGTCGTGGGCATCGTCGCCAGCCGGATCGCAGAGGAATTCGCCTGCCCCACTTTCTTGATTTGCCTGGACGGGGAGCACGGCAAAGCCAGCTCCCGCAGCCACGGGGGATTCAATCTCTTCGCCTCATTAAGTGCCCTGTCCCCCCTGCTGGAAAGCTACGGTGGCCACGAGTTGGCCGCCGGTTTCACCATTTCCAGGGAGAATATTCCGGAATTCCGCCGTCAGGTCAGCCTCTTGGCATCGGAGTATTTTGCCGGGGAGACCCTGCGCACCAGTCTGGATATCGACTGCGTGGTGCCCCCGGAACTGGTGACTCTGGATGAATTCGAGGCGCTTGAGATCCTGGAACCCACCGGCAGCGGCTGCCCCAAGCCGGTGCTGATGCTCACCGGACTGACGGTGGAGCGCATCACCATGGTTGGAAACGGCAAGCATATGCGCCTGCGCCTGCGCCATGAGCGGTATGTTTTTAATGCAATTTATTTTTCCGTTGCTCCCGGAAGCGTGCAGCTGCATCCCGGGGAGGTGGTGGATGTGGCATTCCTGCCTCAGATCAATTGTTATCAGGGAGAGCGGCTGCTTCAGCTGAATGTGGTGGATATCCGCCCCAACTGCGCTGCCCCCTGCGCTGCGGAAACCGCAAACTACCGAGCATTGCTGGAAGGGCGGCTGACCCGGGAGGGAGCCAATATGCTCCTGCCCACCCGGCAGACCCTGGCATTCGTCTGGCGCTACCTGGCCGCCCGGAAAGAGACGGATATCCGGGAATCCCCCATCTGCCTGTGCCGCAAGATCGTCCGCTGGGCGGGGAAACCCCTGTCCCTGGAGCAGATGATGACCTGCTTGGATATTTTTCGGGATGCGGGGCTGCTGCAACAGCAGCGCCAGCATAAGTACATTACCCTCCGCCTGACCCCGGGGCCGCAGAAAGCGGATCTGAGTCAGAGCGCCACCATGCAGCTCCTGCTGCAATGCGCCGAAGCGAAAGAGAGCTGAAATCATTTTGGAAACATTTGAATCCCATTACGAATCCATGTGCGCTGCCATCGCCCGCAGAATGCCCACGGCAGACATGGACTTGATCGATAAAGCCGTTCAATATGCCGATGACAAGCACCGCCACCAGAAACGCAAGGACGGCTCCCCCTACATCATCCACCCCCTGGCCGTGGCGGAGATCGTGGTGGAAATGGGGCTGGATATGGATGCCATTCTGGGCGCCCTGCTCCATGACTGCATCGAGGATACCGATGCCTCCCATGAGGAAATTGAGAAACTCTTCGGTGCCACCGTGGCGGAATTGGTGGAGGGGGTCACCAAGCTGACCCGAGCCAATTTCTCCTCCACCGAGGAAGCCCAGATGGAGAACCTGCGCAAGATGTTCATGGCCATGAGCAAGGACATCCGGGTGGTGCTGATCAAAATTGCCGACCGGCTCCACAATATGCGCACCATGCCGTACCAGACCCCGGAAAAGCAGATCATCAAATGCCGGGAGACCATGGACGTTTACGCCCCCCTGGCTCACCGCTTGGGCATCCAGAAAATGAAATGGGAATTGGAGGATACCTCCCTGCGCTACCTCGCCCCCAAGGAATATGCGGAAATCACCAGCTATCTCCAGGCGCACAAGGAGCAGGACGAGGCATTCATGCAGTCCATCCAGTTCAAGATCACCGACCGGCTCACCGCCATGGGCATCCAGAATACCACCTATGGCCGCATCAAGCACGTCTACTCCATCTACCGCAAGATGGTTGCCCAGGACAAGACCATGGATCAGCTGTACGATATCTATGCTTTCCGGGTCATCGTCAATTCCATCCCGGATTGCTACAATGTACTGGGTCATGTGCATGACCTGTTCAATCTGGTTCCGGGGCGGTTCAAGGACTATATTTCC
>CAZTYB010000093.1:0-7759 GCA_964617595.1 uncultured Oscillospiraceae bacterium
GTCCATTTCGTCTATGACCTGACGGAGTTGACCGGCCTGATCTCCTGGCGGGAGCCGGGTTGGTACCTGTTCATCAAGAATAATGCCGGGGGCATCTTCCTGGTGATTTCCGGCATCTGCGCCACATTGGGCAGCCGGAACCTGCGCCGGGGTGCCCAGGTGTTTGCCTGCGGCATGGTCTGCACCGCCGTGACTTACGCCATGTATGCCCTGGGTTTTGCCGACCGGAGCATCGTTATCTGGTTCGGGGCGCTGCACTGCCTTGGGGTGTGCATGGTGGCCTGGAGCTGGCTCAGGCATCTGCCGGGAGCCGTCGTGCTCCTGCTGGGGGGCATTATGGTGGCCATCGGCATCGTCATCAGCCGGTATGCTTTCGGCGTTCCCTGGTGGCTGATCCCCACCGGGCTCTGCCCGGAGTGGTTCCTGTCGTCGGACTATTTCCCGCTACTGCCGAATCTGGGGTATTTCCTCATGGGCGCCTGGCTGGGGAATGTGCTGTATGGGGGGAAAACCACCCGCTTCCCCGGCAAGATCTCCGATTCTGCCCCCGCCCGGTTCCTGTGCACGTTGGGGAGAAATTCATTGTGGGTCTATCTGCTCCACCAGCCCATCCTGGCGGCCATCGCCATGGCGATCGGTTGGGTGATGCATTGAGACCGTAGCCTGACGTACCGCCCGTAGGGGACGGGTCTCCCGTCCCGTTGGCATGAGTTCGCCGAAAATTTAGCAAAAAGTTAAATCTCAGTCTAAGGGCACATAATAAGTTGATCGTGAAAATCGCATCAGTGGTGCGAGAAATGGAGCCACAAACCCGGATTGCA
This sequence comes from uncultured Oscillospiraceae bacterium, assembly GCA_964617595.1. Taxonomy (GTDB): domain Bacteria; phylum Bacillota; class Clostridia; order Oscillospirales; family Oscillospiraceae; genus Faecousia. The sequence goes on from CAZTYB010000093.1 coordinate 822, forward strand.
CCACATTTCACACTCGTAGGGACACCCCTCCTGGGGTGTCCGCTGACCGGGGGACGATGAACGGTACCGTTAACGAAACAGAGCGCCCCTTGGCTCCCCTGAAAGGGGAGCTGTCAAAATCGGCTATTCGGAACCGATTTTGACTGAGGGGTTTGTGCAGTGCGTTTCCGCATAGAGTTCATACAAAAGGTAACTTTCTACCGCAAACCCCTCCGTCAGCGCCTAAGGTCGCTGCCACCTCCCCTTTCAGGGGAGGAAAAGCCACTCTGTTCCATTACATATCACCATTCACCTTACAATACTCCTCCGTCATGCTGATCGCATGATGCCCCATCCAAAAGCAATTTCCCAACCCCACGGGACATCCGCAAAAGCGATACCGGGCGGGTTAGGGCAAAAACGAATATACACCATCTTAAAGCGTAACTAAAAAAGGAGGCAAGAACATGAAAAAATTATCCAAACCGGCGTATTTGTCCCCGGCGTATCTGCTCCTGGGGGCGGTTGGCATGGTGCTCCACTGGTGGCTGTTCACCGGGGTGGAGGATGAAATCTCCTGGCTGCTGCCCGCATGGACATTGCCCCAGATCCTCCTGCTGGCGCTGAGCGCTCTGGCCATTGTGGCAGCTTTTCCCCTGGTGAGGGGTACCCGGATCGGCTTCAGCAGCCGTGTGCTGGAAACTGTTAGCTCCCTGTTCTTCGCTGTGGGCACCGCATCCCTGGCCACCGTCCAGGGCTTGACCGGGCCGGAGACCCTGCTGCGCATCTATCGCATCATGGCCATTGTGGGCGCCGTGGCGCTGGCTGCCAGTGCCGTGTTTGCCGCCCTGGGCAAGAAGATCCCTTTCCTGCTGGAGCTGATTCCCTGCCTGGTTGCACTGGCGCAGCTACTGGTGTGCTATCAGCAGTGGAGTGAGATTCCCCAGATGATGAATTATGCCATGGGTCTGGGTGCAATCGTGTGCCTGCTGCTGTCTTGCTATTTCCGCATGGCTCGTGCCGCCGACCTGCCGGGCAAATCCTGGCACAATGCCATTGGCCTCATCGGTGTTTATTTCTGCGCCGCCGCCACTGCCAATGCTACTTTCTCCTATTATTTCTGCACCGCCGCCGTGTGGCTGGCATCGGAATATGCCGGGATGCTCCCGGCGGAAGACGGTCATGCAGCCTGATTGCGGCCTATCCTGCCTGGCTGCCCTGGAGGGGGCGGGCTACGCCGCCTATTTCGTTGGCGGCTGTGTGCGGGATGCCCTGATGGGGCTGCCCCCTCAGGATTACGATATCTGTACCGCCGCCCTCCCCGGCCAAACCGCCGCCGTATTTTCTCATTTTCCCCAAAGTCATGAGGGGGAGAAACACGGCACGGTGAAACTCCTCCTGCCGGAGGGGGAAATTGAGATCACCACCTTTCGCCGGGAGGGGGGCTATGACGACAGCCGCCATCCGGCATGGGTGGAATTCGTCCCGGACATTCGGGATGACCTGGCTCGCCGGGACTTCACCATGAACGCCATTGCCCATTCTCCTGCCCGGGGTTATGTTGACCCATTCGGCGGGCGGGAGGATATCCGCTGCTGCCGTCTGCGCTGCGTGGGTGACCCCTGGGTTCGTTTCCGGGAGGATCCCCTGCGCATTTTCCGGGGGATCCGTTTTGCCGCCCGATTTGGCCTGACGGTGGAGCCGGAAACGGAAAAAGCCATGCTGGCGCTGGCACCCCTGACGGACTGCATCTCCCGGGAGCGGGTGTATGTGGAGTTGGGGGGATTTCTGCTGGCCGCAAGTGCGCAGGATCTGCACCGCTTCGCCCCCGTGCTCACCGCAGCGATCCCGGAGCTGGCCGACAGCCTGGGATTCGATCAGCGTTCCCCCCACCATGGCTACGATGTGTTCACCCATATCGCTCTGGTCACCCAGTCCGTACCCAAAACGGAAACCCTCCGCTGGGCGGCGCTGCTCCACGATGTGGCCAAACCCGCCTGCTTTACCCTGGACGATACCGGCCGGGGACATTTCAAGGGGCACGCCGAGCGTGGAGCGGCCATGGCGGAGGCGATCCTCACCCGTCTCCATGCCCCCGCCCCGGTGCGCCAGGAGGTAGCCTGGCTCATCCGGCACCATATGACCCCCCTGGAACCGGAGGAGAAACAGCTGCGCCGTGCCCTCAGCCGCTACGGTGCGGAGCGGTTGGATGCCCTGCTTCATTTGCAGCAGGCGGATATGCAGAACAAGGGAACGCACGAGCATATTTCGGCGCAAGAGCAATTTGACCGTTGCCGGGAAATTGTAAAGCAGCTGCTGGAGGCGGAGGGGGAATTAAATTTAAAGAAATTGGAAATCAACGGAAATGATTTGATCCAATTGGGATTCCGGGGCAGGGAAATCGGAACCATCCTGGATTTCCTCCTGGAGCGTGTGCTGGATGGCGCTTTGCCCAATGCCCGATGGGCGCTGCTCCAGGCTGCCCAAGTTGCCCGGAAGGAGGCTGGCATATGTTTGACGACCCCAACAAAGCCCTGAAAGAATTGCAGGCGCAACTCATGGCCGCCGAAGCACCGGAGGAGGATATTTTTGCGCCCCCCGGTATAGAGGAACCGGAGGAACCGGAATGCTTCCTGGAGGAGCCGGAGGAACCGGTTTCCCCCGGGGAAAAACGCCGGACAAAATCCGCCCTCCTGCTGGCGCTGCTCCTGCTGGAGGTGGCGGCGTTGTTCGGTGTGCTGGCCTGGTGGCTGCTATGGTGAACCCCGTTGTGGGGCGCTTCGCCCCCACCCCCTCCGGCCGGATGCATCTGGGCAATGTTTTCGCTGCCCTGCTGGCCTGGGCATCCGTTCGCTCCCAGGGGGGCGAAATGGTGCTGCGGATGGAGGATCTGGATACCCAGCGCACCAGTGAAGAATTCGCCCAGGTACTTCGCCAGGATTTGGCCTGGTTGGGTCTGGACTATGATCGGGAGACCCCGCCCCAGAGCCAGCGAAGCGCCGCCTATGACGGCTATTTCCGCCGACTGGAGGAAATGGGGCTGCTCTACCCCTGCTACTGCACCCGCAGCCAGCTGCACAGTGTCAATGCCCCCCATCTGTCCGATGGGACTTATGTCTATCCCGGAACCTGCCGAAATCTCACTGCCGCTGAACGGGCAGCCATGAACCGGAGCCCCGCCTGGCGGGTCCGGGTACCGGACAAACTCTGGCAATTTACCGACCGGGTGCAGGGGGAAACGGTGCTGAACCTGGCCACGGACTGCGGAGATATGGTGGTGCGCCGGGCGGACGGGATTTATGTCTACCAACTGGCCGTCACCGTGGACGATGGGGAAGCGGGGGTAACGGAAGTGGTGCGGGGGATGGATTTGCTCAGTTCTGCCCCTCGGCAGATGTATTTGCAGGAGCTGTTCGGTTTTCCCCATCCGGCCTATGCCCATGTGCCCATGCTCCTGGCTCCCGATGGCCGCCGCCTGAGCAAGCGGGACGGAGATCTGGACTTGGGGGAGCTGAAAAAGCTTCACCGCCCGGAGGAACTCGTCGGCTTGCTGGCATTCTCCGCCGGACTGATCGACCGGAACGAACCCCTGTCCGCCAGGGAGTTGGCCTCCGTCTTCTCCTGGGACAAACTCCGGGGGGAATCCATCACCATCCAAACCGAAAACGGCATATGGAAAACAAATGCATAGAAGAAGCAGAGACCGGGTTCGGCCTCTGCTTTTTTGCGTATTTTTGGGGGGCGATCAGCCCCGCTTGCGTACATCGGAGATGATTTTCCCGTCGCTGAGGGTGATTTTCCGGGGGCACAGGTCGGCGAAGTGCTCCTCGTGGGTCACCAGCAGGATGGTGTTCCCCTGGTCGTGGAGCCGGAGCAGCACATCCAGAATTTCCCTTGCACTGGCCTTGTCCAGGTTGCCCGTGGGTTCGTCCGCCAGCAGGATGGAGGGATGATTGATCAGCGCCCGGGCAATGGCCACCCGCTGGCGCTGGCCGCCGGAGAGTTGGGAGGGGAGGTGGTTCAGCCGGTCGCTGATGCCCAGCTGCTCGGACAGGGCGCACAGTTGCGCCGTGGGGGCTCTCCGACCGTCCAGGGTAGAGGGCAGGAGGATATTCTCCCTGGCGGTGAGGATGGGCAGGAGCTTGAAATCCTGATAAATATAGCCGATTTTCTGCCGCCGCAGTTTGGCCGCCCTGGCATCGGAGAGGGCGTGGATATCCTGCCCATCCAGCAGCACCTGGCCGGAGGTGGGCTTGTCGATGCAGCCCAGCAGATTCAGCAAGGTGGTCTTGCCGGAGCCGGACTGGCCGACGATGGCGACCATATCCCCCTTTTCTACCCGGAAATTCACCTGATCCACCGCATGGATATCCGTGTCCCCCTGGCGGAATGTGCGGCAGAGATCGTTCACTTCTAGCAATGACATGGGGATGCTCCTCCTTTATTTTCTGGATTTTAGTGTCTTGCGCAGGCTGACCCTTACTGGCAGCAGGAATGTGACCATGGCCAGCAGGGCGATGCATCCATAAATGGCGATAACGGGTGCAGATACGATGAACGGTCGGCCATGGTACGCCGCCTCCGCTTTCGCCCAGGGGATGCCGATGGCGAAAGGAAGCACCGCCGCCGGAATGGCACCCGCCCAGGCGGGGATCAATCTGCTGATTTGCCGGGGGGAGCCGCCCAATTGCCGGATGACTGTCAGCATGGGGGCGCAGTCGCCCACGTATTTGGCCAGCCGAACCCAGATGATCTGCATGGCCACCAGCATCAGGATGCAGAAGATCCAGCTCAGCAACCATAGCCGCCCCTCCTGACGGGCGATGGTGGTATCTACCCCGTTTTGAAAATTGCTGATCTGGATGTGGCTGGGGAGCTTCCTGCTCAGTTCCTGTTCCATGGATGCGGCGTTCCCGGCGGCGGTGCGGATGGTGATTTTTGTTACCGGGGCATTTTCCCGCAGCTCTTGCAGCAGGGCATCACTGACGTAGATGGTCACCGCCCAGAATTCCTGGGTTTCCCGGGGAATGGATCGACCCAGGGTCACTTCCGTCCGGTTTTGGGCATCGTCGATCCTTGCCAGGTAGAAATTGCCCTGCGCCGCTTCACTCTCTGGCAAATCCACCGCAATTTCGTATTTCTCCAGGGGCGGTTCATCGGGGGCAAATTCACTGTAGAGGTATGCTTTCCCGCTGTAGCTTTCTCCTGACGGGGTGAAGAGGAAGTACCGCTCGTTGCCGCCCCGCTCCTGCTCCATGGAACGGATAGCTTGCATGGAATTGACGGTATCCAGCTCCTCCTGGGTGAATCCGTCGGCGGAGGAGAGGAAGAGGCTCGCTTCCTGGGTGCCGTAAACCTTTTGGGCATAAATGCTCAGATATTGATTGAACAGAATCACGAATGCCGTTACCAGGGGCACCAGAATCAGCAGGCACCGGAAAATGGGCGGTTTCGTCCGCCGAACCCAGAGCCGGAGCAGGGGAGCGGGTTTTGGATTCACCCGGAGCTTCCGCCCCCTTGGCCGCAGGAGCAGCGAACCCACCAGCGCAACCAGGCACACGAGGAAATAGAATCCGATTTCCAATCCGGTGTTCCTGGGATCCATATGAAAGACTTCCCAAATCGCCACGGAGTTCGCCATATTGCCCAGATACTGCGCATACAGCAACCGCATCACGACCCACGCTATCCCCACCGCTGCGGCGGCGGCCAGGGTGAAAAGAACGACCAATTCCCCCAGGAATAGCCGGAGAACCTGGCTCTTTGTGGCACCCATTGCCCGCAAATCGGCTAATTCCGGGGTGAATCCTGCCAAATGGTTCCGGTAAGCGCTGAAAACAATCACCCCGGAAAACAGCAACAGCGCAATATTGAGGTACAGTATCCGCTGCATCTTTTCGCCCATTGCCGGGTCTTTCTTTTCTGCGCTCCACTGGTCGTAGGAATATGTCGCCAGGGTAAGCCGGTGGCCGGTTTGAGCGATGCGGGCATCGATTTCGTCCGCATATTTTTGGATGCCCTGCAATTTCGCAGTCTTCGCTTCATCGCTGAGACTGTTCAGCGCATCCAAATCCCCGTAGGAATATTTTTCCCAGTCTTCATTGGATGCAAAGGCCAGGTAGATCGTCCCGTTTTCGTACACCGGTTCCGCCATCCCCTGGATTCCCCGGAAGTATTCCAGATCCGCTTCCGTTGCCCCGGACAGGTGGTAGGCCGCATTCTTGCTGGTATCGGCCATTTGCAGCTGCATCCCGTAGTTCAAACTGTCCCGGTAGACGGATACGATCAGCGGCAGGAGGAAAGCGCACATCATGATCCACCCCATGGCCATATGCCGCAGCGGTCTGTGCCGAAACGAGGGGAGAAGATAATGGATGATCATAGCCCGACCTCCTTGTTTTGCAATTTAGAAATGATTGGATACCATTATTTTACATGGGGTTTAATAAAAATTCAATTTAAAATTTCATTAAGCGGCATTTTTTTAGAGGGAACGGCTGAATGGCAATGTCGTCAACTTAAGTTCGACACGGTAGCGCCTCTTGTCCCCCTCTTTGAGGGGGATGTCATGCGAACAGCATGACAGGGGGAGTGTCGTTGCTGTTTTTGAGCATTTACCTTTCATCATAGGACACCCTCTCAGAGGGAGCCAAGGGGGATGCGCTTAAGTTGATGACATTAGGCTGAACGGAAAATGAGAAAAAAGCAGCAGGAAGTGGGGGATCCCATTTCCTGCTGCAAAAATATTTTACCGCTGAATGCGGCCGCTGCCGTCGCCGCCGGCCAATTTCTCAACTTCGGCCACGGTGACCATATTGTAGTCGCCCTCAATGGAGTGCTTCAGTGCGGAAGCGGCTACGGCAAATTCCACCGCCGCCTGGGTGCTCTTGCCGGTCATCAGGCTGTAGATCAGGCCGCCGCCGAAGCTGTCGCCGCCGCCGACCCGGTCGATGATGTGC
>CAZTYB010000094.1:0-7750 GCA_964617595.1 uncultured Oscillospiraceae bacterium
AAGACAGGAACATCTCCCGCAGCTCGTTCACGCCGTAAGGTTTTGGATTCATTTTTGTTAACCTCCAAAAAATAGTCGATAAAAAATAAACTCCGCCCCCAAACATAGGGGCGAAGATGAATCGCGGTACCACCCTAATTATCCTGCACGCAGGATATCTTAGTCGCTCGGTAACGGGAGCACCCGTCCCGGTCATCCCGGGCAACGGCAAAAGTGGCTTACAGAGCTGCACACAAAGGGCTTCCACCGTCCCCTTTTCGCTATCAGTGGCCATTACTCCGCTTGGCTTTGCCATGGTCTTTGCATATCCTTTGATATTTTACCACAAAAGGCGGAATTGTCAATCTTTTTTTAATCTTGCAAAAGGTCGCATTCTATGATAAATTACTCCGGGTGATAAAAAATGAAGAAACAATTTGAAGGTACACTTGCCCTGCTGTGCGGCACGCTGATATGGGGCATGGCATTCGTTGCGCAAAGTGTCGGGATGGAGCTGATCGGCCCATTCACGTTCCAGGCTATCCGGTGCGGATTGGGTGCGGTTTTTCTGTTCCTGATTGCCCCGGTATTCGACTGGAAATGCGGTCTGCGCAAATCGCTGCAAAAATGGCTCAACCCGCAGCTCTGGATCGGTGGCACCATTTGCGGTCTAGCGCTCTTCGTTGCCACGAGCTTGCAGCAGATCGGCCTGATTTACACTGCGCCAGGTAAGGCAGGATTCCTGACGGCGATGTACATCGTACTGGTGCCCCTCCTGGGTGTATTCGTACACCGCAAGCCGGAGATCAACGCCGTTTTCAGCGTTGTGCTGGCGCTGGGCGGACTGTATCTGCTAAGCTTTATGGACATTCAGGAAATCAATATCGGCGACCTGTTCCTCATCGGGTGCGCATTGGCATTCGCCGTGCAGATTCTGCTGATCGACCGGTATGCCCCCAGTCTGGATGGACTGCGGCTGAATTGCATTCAGGCGTTGGTCGTATCTGTGCTCTCCGTCCCCGGCATTTTCTTTAACCACGAAACCATCGATATGGCCAATATTCTTTCCTGCTGGCTGCCACTGGGTTTTGCCGGTATCCTCTCCATGGGCGTTGGCTACAATATGCAGATCATCGGGCAGAAACGAATGTCCCCCACGGCGGCATCGCTGCTGATGAGTCTTGAGTCCGTATTTGCCGCTCTGGGCGGCTGGCTGCTGCTCCACGATACCATGACCACATTGGAACTGATCGGGTGCGGTTTGGTATTTGCCGGTGTGATCGTTTCTCAGCTTCCAATGAAGCGCAAGGGATAGGATTACCATATTAAGCGCAATCAGTCCAGCAGTTTTTTTGCATTCTTATACGCAATTTGTTCTGCTTCATCTTGGCAGAAATCCATCTGATTCAATGTATCATAATAATAATCATAAATCTGTCCGGGCTGTAAATATCGGTTATCAGGATAGTCGGTCGCAAACAGCAATCGCTCAGTACCGAAAGCCCGAAGAATCTCATTCGTCCTTGTGATACCATATGTATGAACATAATCCGGGATTATGGCTGACATATCCACATAACAGTTCAGGGGCAACAACTCTTCCCACTGAAATCCGCCCATGTGGGAAATGATCAGCTCCAAATCCGGATATCTCTCTGCAATTTTGACGATTCGCTTCGCTGCGCAGACATCATCCTCTGTATTGGGATAAGAATGGATGGCGACGGGTATCCTTTTCTTCTCAGCAAAGGCAAGAATCTCCCGATTATAGTCGGAATCAACTGCCGCCCCGGAATTATTGGGATGAATCTTAATGCCGTCCAGCGAATCGTCATCGATTGCCTGACAGATCGCCTCCACTGTTCTTTGAGGCGTATTGCGAACATCCACATCCGCAAAAGCATATACAGGATATTGTTTTTTCAGCTCGCAAAGATTTCTATGCACTGCATCCACAGTGAACTCCATGGACATCAGCCACGGATCATTCAGCGGCATAATGACCGACTTTTCAATGTTATGTTCCTCCATAATTTCTTGGTATTTATGGATATTTGCATATATCCAAACATCCTGCGAATCAGGATTGGCTTCATGTACTGCATCCGGCAGAATGTGGATGTGGGCATCGATCTTTTTCAATGCTCTCCAGTCAGTAAAAGCCATTATTGTTCCTCCAATTTTTACAATTTGTCCAACAAGTTTTTCCCACTGGCCGCTCTGGGGTATACCTCAAAGGCAATGTAAGGTGTTTAACTTTGACTACAACCCCTGTGCATCATGCGGATACCGTAAATAGTAATAGTCGTTACCTTCCATCACATCCGTCTTGCGGAATCCATGATTCAGGTAAAATCGCTCTGCGCCAATATTATCCCTGTGAACTCCAAGGGCAATGGGGCGAACACCAAATTCATCGTAGATCCGTTCAATGGCTCTCTCCAGGACATAACCGCCGATCCCCTTGCTGCGATAACGCTTATCAATGACGAAACCCATAAGCCGATAGAATGGAACTCCTTTCATTTCATCGGGGTCAGTATCCCATTCGATCGCTTCTCCAAGCAGAATCAATCCAACGTAATCGTGTCCCCGCTTGACTGCGTACGTATGGCCTTTACAATTATGGTCGAGGCCATATTGTGTCTGTTCCATAATCGTATCGACTGTGTCCACAAAGGCTTCGCTGATGTCGTCACGCTGTATTTTACGCACCTGGGCAATATTGGATTTGGTTAGCAGCTCAAAAGTGATTAAATTCAGCTCCATCTTCCATTTCCCTCCGCTGTATTATTTACACGCAGTATAGCACAGCATTGCTGCGCTTTTCAATATATTGCGGTAAAATTTGCAGCATTTTGGCTGATGAGCGCATAAGATGAGCCATGGACTGAATTAAGGAGGGCAAAGTCATGCTGCGTGTATTCCTGGCCGCCCTGGGCGTGGGCGGCGCAACCATATTGGGGACGGGGCTGGGGTTCCCCTGCCGCAGAATTTCTCACCGTTTCAGCGATATCGTTCTAGCCTTTGCAGCGGGAGTTATGCTCTCCGCCGCCATTCTGGGACTGATTTTGCCGGCAATCGAATCCGCCATGGGTGGCCTGGTCATAACCATATGTGGCATTCTGGCGGGAGCGATGTGCATGAGTCTTGTTGACCGGCTGGTGCCCCATATCCACAAGCTCATCGGCTGGAAGGAGGATATCGCTGCGCATCATCTGCGGATGGATAAAGTGATTCTCTTCGTGGCGGCAATGGCAATTCACAATTTCCCGGAGGGTCTGGCCGCCGGAGTAAGCCTCGGCTCCGGGGACACCAAAGCGGCAATGCTCATCGCCGGAGGGATCGCCATGCAAAATGTTCCCGAAGGACTGGTTACCGTCACTCCCATGCTTGCCGCCGGGATTTCCCCGAAGAAAACTTTCCTCTGCGGAACGGCTACGGGAATCATTGAGATGGTTGGCACTTTCCTTGGGTTTTATACGGTCACCGTGGCTGCTGCGGTGCTGCCTTTCTTCCTTGCTTTTGCGGGAGGAACCATGTTATTCGTCATCAGTGACGAAATGATACCCGAAACTCATGACCACGGCAACGAACGCTGGGCAACTTATTCCCTGATCATCGGGTTCTGCGCCATGCTGATTCTGGATGTGATACTGGGCTAAGCGGTTGCATTTTCCGGCTCCATATGATATCATTCCACATAAGGAGTGGTTACAAATGATTCTGTTTGACTTAGACGGCACCCTCACCGATTCCGGTGAGGGCATCATCAATTGCGCCAAATTTGCACTGGAGCATTTTGGGCTCCCCATCCCCGGTGACGAAGAAATGCGGTGCATCGTTGGCCCTCCGCTACAGGATAGTTTCCGAAAATTCGGCGTTCCGCCGGAGAGAATTGACGAAGCCATTGCCACATTCCGCAGCCGGTATCTTCCCATCGGGAAATACGAGAATCACCCCTACCCCGGCATTGATACGTTGCTACGCTCCCTGCAAAGTAAGGGGGAGCAACTGTTCGTTGCTACATCCAAGCCAGAGCAGACCGCACGGGAAGTACTGGAACATTTTTCCCTTGCGCAATATTTCGAATGCATCTGCGGCGCCAGTTTTGACTATAGCCGCTCCACAAAAGAAGAAGTGATCGCCTATCTGCTGGCGCAGTATCCCGACAACGGGAAAGTGATCATGGTGGGTGACACCGAATTCGATGTCATCGGTGCAGCCGCCCATGGCATCCCAACCATTGGGGTATCCTGGGGATATGGCAACGCAGAGTCCCTGCGATCCGCCGGAGCCATCGCCATTGCCGATGACCCCGTAATGTTAGAAGAGCTTCTAAAGAAGCACAATTTTATATAAGTCTTCCCCGTCTATCTGTTTGTTCTCCGGCAAGAATCCTAACTTTTCATATACATGCTTTCCACGGCGATTATCGGGGTCAGTGGAAAGGTACACTTCCCTGCACCCGTCCATATTTTTCATCTGATCAAGGATGAGTCTTATCGCCTGCGTTCCATATCCCCTGCCCTGATATTTCTGATCAATGAATATCCTGCACAATTCATAAAACTGATGTGCTTCGCAAAAACCATACATTGTAAAGCCAATGATACTCCCATCATGTTCAATTGCTTTCGTTATCCATCCTTTTTCATATTGCGCCTGAACCATGGACAGTGCGCAGGATGCCACGAACTGCTCACACAGCGTTGGCATCCCGCTTTCGTTCGTGGTCAAGAAGAGCACTTCCAGCCAGTTTCCTTCCGTAATATCGATCAACTTCATCGAATCTGCCTCCATTTACATATGTCATCGTTGCGCAACGTTATTTTAATTATACAATTCTTTTTACCATTGTCAACATTTTCATCAAAGAACGCAAAAAAGGTGGACTGCCAGCAAAAACAGTCCACCTAAATTCATGCTTCTTTTTTCACTTTACTGCAAGCGGTAGCCAACGGAAACCAGCTCCATAATATGAGGCCAGAACTCCGGCTCGTCAGCGGTGTAGCAGGCCGCTTCTTCGATCTGCTGGAAAGACACGATGCGGTTGGCTGCATCGATCCAGGCGTTTTTCGAAATGTGGGAAGTATGTAAGTCTCGTTGCGTATTCATGATTCTGTTCCTCCTTATTATGATTTTTTGTTCTCACCCTTATAGACGGATTTAAAACAGGAAAGGTCACAAATTTCTTAAATTTTTCTTTCCCTTTTTTCACCCTGAGTTTACCGGGCAAAAGCATCATCTTTGTAACATAGCTGCATCCAAACGTGATCTTTTTCTTCGATGGAAGATTGCACTTGATTTTTTCATAAAAATGAATAAAATAGATTTAAATCTTGCAAAGATAGGAAAGGGTGATCCCGATGAATAAAATCTATATTCCCGAGAATTATACGCCGGTTCTGGATGCTTATGACACCCAGCGTGCCATCGCCTACATCAAGTCCACTTTCCAGGACGAATTCTCCTCTGCGCTGAATCTGAAGCGGGTTTCCGCCCCGCTGTTCGTCACGGAGGACTCCGGCCTGAACGATAATCTAAATGGCTACGAGCGCCCCGTGAGCTTCGATATCCCCGCCGTGGGGGCGGATGCCCAGGTGGTGCATTCTCTGGCAAAGTGGAAACGGCTCGCCCTGAAGCGCTATCATTTCACCGTTGGCAACGGACTTTATACAGATATGAATGCCATCCGCCGGGATGAAGCACTGGACAATATCCATTCCATTTACGTTGACCAATGGGACTGGGAAAAAATCATCACAAAGGAAAACCGAAATCTAGATTTCCTGAAATTGATCGTCCGAGCCATTGTGAAAGCCATTTGCAATACCAATGACCGGTTGCACGTGCGCTACCCTCAGTTGCGGACGGAGTTAGAGTCGGAAGTATCCTTCATTACCTCTCAGGAATTGGAGGATCTGTACCCTGATCTTGCACCCAATATGCGGGAAAAGGAATACGTCCGGGTACATAAAACCGCTTGCATTATGCAAATTGGCGGTGCCCTGCGCTCCGGCACGCCCCACGACGGTCGTGCACCCGACTATGATGACTGGGAACTGAACTGCGATATCTTCTTCTGGGATGCTGTGCTGGATCGGGCGCTGGAAATCTCCTCCATGGGAATTCGGGTGGATGCCCAGTCCCTGGATGCTCAGCTGCGCATTGCGGGGTGCGACGACCGGCGCACCCTCCCTTTCCACCGGATGCTGCTGAATGAGGAACTCCCCCTGACCATCGGCGGCGGCATCGGCCAGTCCCGGCTCGCCATGCTCCTGCTGGGGTGTGCCCACATCGGTGAAGTGCAATCCAGCGTATGGGATGCCGAGACGGTGGAAGCCTGTGAAAAGGCGGGCATTCCATTGCTCTAAAAGTGCAAAAACCTCGATTCCGGCGGTCATATAACCAATGTAGCTTCTCGGTATAAAGTATTTACTAAATCGGGCAAATATTTAGACTGGTTTGCTGATGCGGATATGTATGGTAATTTTATAATTGGTAAGCATAAAAGCCCTGTTGGACTTTGATTGAAAATTTAGGTAATTAAAATGGACTACATCACAATCAATACATTAAAAAAATTGCAGGCTGTTGGATTTTCTTATCCGGACTATGAACACTTTCTGAATCAAGGCATGTTATTTTATTATCAGGATGACGAATATCGGATTGGGGGCTTCAGTAAGGATGATTTTACTGAGCAGGATAAAATTGTTGCGGAACAAGGCGAGTGGCTTCCGGAGGCCAGCCAGTTATTGGCCTGGTTAAAAAACACGGACTTTCGTGTTACAATTTCCATGGATGAAACGAGCTGTTACTCAGTCCAGGCAACAGACATCATAAATAACGCATTTTACAATGCCGGTGACTATACCTTAGCGAATGCACTTGCTAAGGTGATTATGAAAATTTGCAAGTCTCATCTGCGTCGATACGTGCCCAAAAGAAGCATTCGTGCTTTGTGTGATTGAAAACAGGTAATATGGTAGGTATATTACATGAGATTTCTTACGCTTCTTTCACAATTGGCAGAAAAATATAAGGGTGATATTACTTTCTTAGATAACCAAACCCGTTTGCTTGGCTCACATGAACCGCCCAAAATTGCGGATCACTTTATCTATGCACCAACGCCAGAGCCTGTTATCCAACATTTAGTTCAGTCGTATCGGAGACAATTTCCTGATGAATTACAAGAGCTGTACGCCTATGCAAATGGGATTGATATGTTTCGGGCAATGCGTAAAATATCAAATGAAATAAGCCTTCCTGCTAGCAAAATATCTGTATATGGAGTTCCGATTTATGCTGACAGGAAGCACATTGAGCCAATAAATATTTCTTTAGAAGATTTAAACCGATGCCCAGATACACCTGAAAGCTGGCTGAAATTTGGCTGTTCGAGAGAGTTTTGCCAGGGCGAATTTGCAAAAGAGTTCGACTTATATGTAGATACTGACGATGGTGCTGCATACCGGGTTGGATGTAATTGTGCTTCGCTTTCAATCGCCAATGTGTGGCAATCGATTGACGATTGCTTGTGTAATCTGTTCGATGTGGAATCAAGCAATTGGAAATATGACTAAGAATAATTAAGCACCAGAATATTATAAAGCATACCTAATGCAAAGAACACTTCCATGATATGGTGAATCACTTAGCGTTGCGGGACAACGACCGCCGTTAAATTTAAGTCTTTACTAACTTGTTAAAGAGGGAAATGTATGCATTTTCATAAAAAGCACATATTCGGTGAAGTTCGAGA
>CAZTYB010000095.1:0-6132 GCA_964617595.1 uncultured Oscillospiraceae bacterium
TTTCAGAATGAATTTGATCACGTTCAATGCGCACCGCTGGGCTTCGCCCCGGGTCACGCCGTTGGGGTTAATGAGCGATTCGGGCAGTGTCCGGCTGGCGATTTCGCCGGGCATCAGCACATCCACCTGGGCACGGATGCGGTAGGCATCGTCGGATACGTTGGGGAACTCCGGACAGGTGCCCTGGTGCATCCACCAGTCGGTGATGGTCAAGCCCTGATAGCCCCAGTCGCCACGCAGAACCTGGGTGGCCAATTCATAATGATAGTGGCTCCAGACACCGTTGACCAGATTGTAGCTGGTCATCAGGCACCAGGGGTCGGATTCCCGGATGGCGATCTGGAATGCTTTCAGATAGATTTCCCGCTGTGCCCGCTGGGACAGGCGGGAATCGCATTCGTTGCGGTTGATCTCCTGATTGTTGCAGGCGAAATGCTTGGGGCAGGCGGAAACGCCCTGGCTCTGCACGCCCCGCACCATGGCGGCGGCGATCAGGCCGGTGAGCAGGGGATCTTCGGAATAATACTCGAAATTCCGCCCGCACAGGGGATTGCGGTGAATGTTCATGCCGGGTCCCAAAATCACCTGGGTTCCCTGGGCAACCATCTCCCTGCCCAGCAGCTGATACAGCGCCTCGACCCCCTCCGGGTCAAAGGTGCTGGCAAGGCAGGTGCCGCAGGGCAGCAGGGAACAGGTGCGGCGGATGCGGATGCCGGAGGGGCCGTCGGTGGTGATGATGCGGGGGATGCCCCGCTGTTGCAGTTTCTCAGTGACACCGCCGAAGCTTCCTGCGTTACCCGCAGGGCCGGCGGGGTCATTCATCAGGCCGAAGCCATGGGTAAGCTCGTCCAATTCCTCATTGGTCAATTGGGCAACGAACTGCTCCGGGGTGCACCGGCCGGAGAGGATATCCTCAAAGCGGAATTCCTCTTCCCCTTTTTCCAATTCCGGGGGCAGATGCTCCAGGATCTCCCGGCGCAGGTTCTTTGTGGCGGTGGGGACGGCCTCCATGGCCAGTTCCCCGGCATGGTTGACCATGCGGACGAATTCGTGCTCCGGCTTGACGGCGTTGCATTCCTCCAGCTGCTGCACCACTTCCGTGGCTTGCTTGACGATGCATACCACGGCTTTTACGTCCCGGATATTGTTACCCACCTGGACACAGTAGCTCCCCTCTTCCAATACGAAAGCATTCTTATGCCCGGTGGCGCCGGTATCATCGAAGCTAGCCAGATCCGTCAGATCGCAGCGGATCTCCACCCGCTCCTGGCTGCCGGGGGCGATGATGCCGGTCTTCCGGAATCCCGCCAGCACCCGCTTGGGGTTGCCAAGGGTGCCGCAGGGCAGGTCAACATATACCTGAACCACTTCTCTGCCCGGCTCGTCGCCGATGTTCTCCACATCGGTGATGACGGTGACATGGTTGCCGCTGACCGCCGCCTGACTGGTCATGCGGAAGCGGGTATAGCTCAGGCCGAAGCCAAAGGGGAACAGCACCCGCTCCGGGGCAAACGTCTCGAAATACCGGTAGCCCACATAGATATCCTCGATATAGGCATTGAATTTGGGGTCGCCGAAACTGGTGGCGGAGGGGTAATCCTCATATTTCACGGCGATGGTATCCGTCAGACGGCCACTGGGATTGACCGCACCGGTGAGCACATCCGCCAGGGCGCTGCCGCTTTCCATGCCCCCCTGCCAGGCGTAGACAATGGCGGTGAGCTTGTCGCCATAGTCCTTGACCCAGCTCATATCGATCACGTTGCCGCAGTCCATCACCAGGCAAACTTTGCCGAAATAGGTGGTGACCACATCCAGCATGGCCTTTTCCTTATCCGTCAGGTAGAAACTGCCGGGTTTCAGCACATTTTCTCGGGCTTCTCCCGCTGCACGGCCAATGACCACCAGTGCAAGGTCACACCGGCTGGCCGCCGCCGCAACTTCCTCCGCTTTCAGGGGCATCTCCGGATTGCTCATGGGCCAGTGCGCCCAGTATCCCTCATCGGGCACATTCCTGGGCAGGTGGCACCAGGTCTCGTACCGGGAGGCCAAAAGACCATCCAGCTTGACCCCATGTTCCAGCAGCCCTTCGATGAGATTCTTGCGATAGGGGGAGACCACATCGCCGCCGCTGCCGTAGCCCACGGTGAAATAGTCCACGGCGCTGCGGCCGAAGACAGCCAGCTTTGTCTGCGCCGTAATGGGCAGGGTGCCCCCCTCATTTTTCAGCAGTACGATGCCGTCCGCCGCCATGGCTCTGGCCATGGGAGCAATTTCGGGGATGCAGAGGGTACCGTTGACCTCTGCCCGGTTCAGCTCCTGCTCCAGCCCCGTTTTGTGAATGCGGCTGAGCACAGCCCGAGCCGCCTTGTTCCAAAGTTGATTCATAAATGCGCCATTCCTTTCCGGAAAGTTTTTCTTTATTCTACCTTGAAAATCCCCTCAGGTCAACAGATTTTCCATGATTTTCATTCCGGAGCACATCCCAGGGGGCATTCCAAATACATTTTCCGCCATCGATCCAAAAAAACACGGGTGCATCCCGTGAAATTCACAATATGCACCCGTGAAAAAGCTTTTCGCCGTATTCAGTTAGATCATGCCGGGAGGAGCCACTGTTTTACCTGATCGATGCTTACATTCACGGCTTTGGCAATGGAATTCACGTCCAACCCCATCGACTGGAGATTCAGGGCGATTTCCTTTGCTTTCTTCAGCTCCCCTTCCGCTCGGCCTTCGGTACGGCCTCTTTGCCGTCCCTTATTTTCAATTCTGTCAAGCACTTCGCACATATTCTGAGGACCTCCTTCAACTGCGTCATGATATGCTTCCTCAAATCGGTTATCTCTTGTCATTACCGACAGCAACTGCATGGTTTCCTGCACGTGCCTGATTTGCTGTGCATCGGGCACATAGTCTCCGTTTTCCTGCATCTGAACAAAGTAATCCGCAACGATACGGAAATCACTCTGGAACATATCAACCTGCTCTCTGGTAAGGTATGCAATTTCAAACAGATTGATCTTATAATCGTTCACAAATTCATCAAACTCAGGAGGAATCGCCAAACGCTCTTTCAGACTGGGGGGCTTATCCCAGTGACCATTATAGCCATAATACAGCACTAGTGTCACAACCGGATACCGGCTACCCGCGGCATTGTCTGCTAAAAGCTGCGCTCTATACTCTGCGCCGTCATAGCCCATTACCCGCAACGGCATATCCGCATCACTTTTGGTCTGATTTTCCAGTCCGACACAGGCTACACGGATGTTGCCTTTCTTCCATCTTTTCGCCACATCACGTCAAGCTCATGCAACTTGCCGTCCGCCTTGTAAAAGGCATTGGGCGACTGATCTTCCAGTTCATCTGCGGTCAGAACCTTTTTGCCCCCGAACAAAAGCACATTCACAATGTCGGAGAACACATCATTGTGGGCTTCAAGGATTTTTTGGGCAATGTCTTTTTCTCCCACATGGTCACCGCCTTTTCACGATTTGGCAAGAGGATATTCTCCGTTTCCTGTAATTGTATAGTACCACAAAAGACTGGATTTATCAAGCTTTGTTCTGATGAACATTCTAAAACAACACGGGAGGCAATGCCTCCCGTGTTGTCAATCGATTATTCCGCAGAGATGAGGTAATAGTACACCGGCTGGCCGCCGTTGATGAGGCTGATCTCTGCATCGGGGCAGAGGTCGGCGAAGAGATCAGCCGCTCTCTGAGCGTGCTTCTCTTTGATATCGGCGCCGTAATAGATGGTGATATATTCCCGGCCATCATCCCGAATCTTTTCCGCCAGGCTCCTGAGCAGGAGGGTAATATCCTGGCTGGTGCCGAAGAGGCTGCTGCCGAACATGGCCAGGTAGTCCCCCTCGTGGATATCGTAGCCGTCGAAATCGGAGTTCCGGGCGGCGTAGGTGATCTGCATGGTGTCCACGGTGCTGAGGGCATCGGTCATGACCTTGGTATTGTCCTCCACCGTGCCCTCCGGGTCGAAGCTGAGCATGGCGGTAACGCCCTGGGGCACCGTCTTGCTGGAGATGACCACCACATCCTTGGGGGTCAGGGCATCCACCTGCTGGGCGGCCATGATGATATTCTTGTTATTGGGCAAGACAAAAACCGTCTGGGCGGGGACTTTGTTCACCGCTTCCAGGATATCCTGGGTGCTGGGGTTCATGGTCTGGCCGCCGGAGATGATGGCATCCGCCCCCAAATTGGTGAATACATCCGCCAGTCCCTCACCAGCGCACACGGAGACGACACCAATGGGCTTCTCCGGCTCGGCGATTTTGGGTGCCAGCTCTTTCTCACTCATCACTTTCTCGGTGTGCTGCAAGCGCATATTCTCCACTTTCACGGTGACGAAAGAGCCGTACTCGATGGCCTCGTGGAGGGCACGGCCAGGGTCGTTGGTGTGGACGTGGACTTTGATGATCTCCTCGTCATCTACCAGAACCAGGCTGTCACCGATGCTGCCCAGGAATTCCCGCAGTTTCTCCGGGTCATTCTGATTCTCCCGGGAGATGATGAATTCGGTGCAATAGGTGAATGTGATGTCCTCCGTATTGAAATCGGAGAAATCCGCCTGTTCTTTTACTTCCGTTTCGCTGCCGCTTTCCGGGGCAACGATATCTTCCCCCCGCAGGGCGCAGAGCATCGCCTCCAGCGCCAGCAGCCAGCCCTTGCCACCGGCATCCACTACTCCCGCCTTTTTCAGCACGGGATTCTGGTTGACGGTATCGGCCAGGGCGATTTTTGCCTCTTCGATGGCGGCTTCGTGGACGAATTCGATATGGTTATTCTCCTGGGCGGCCTGGGCAGCCTTGGCGGCGGCCAGGCGGGCAACGGTGAGGATGGTGCCTTCGGCGGGCTTCATGACCGCTTTGTAGGCGGCATCCACGCCGCTTTGCAGCGCAGTCGCCCACAGCACACCGTCGGCATTCTCTGCGCCCTTTAATGCCTTGGAGAGGCCACGGAACAGCAGCGACAGGATCACGCCGGAATTGCCTCTTGCGCCCCGCAGCATGGCGGAGGCGGCCACCTTGGAGGCGGCGTAGAGCTCCGGATCCTCCGTCTTGCGCAGGTCAGCGGCGGCGGAATTGATGGTCATGGACATATTGGTGCCGGTATCCCCGTCGGGAACCGGGAAGACGTTCAGTTCATTCAGTGCCTGCTTGTGAATTTCAATGGAGGCGGCTGCGCTGATGATCATTCGGCGAAGATCGGCTCCGTTAATGGTTTGCCTCAATTTCTTTGTTCCTCCGTTCCTCAATCGATCATCATGGAATCGATGAATACATTTACTCCGCTGACCTGAGTGCCGGTGCATTTCGCCACCACGTAACGAACCTCGGAAATGATGGAGGCGCCCACGGCGGACAGGTTCACGCCGCTGTCCACAACGATATGCAGATCGATGGAGATGGTCTCGTCCGGGTTGAACGTGACCAGCACGCCCTTGCCCACGGATTCCTTGCGCAGCAGGTGGTACAGCCCGTCCTTTACCGACCGGGCGGCCATGCCTTTTACGCCGAAGCAATTGGTTGCAGCAGTGCCCACAATGTCGGTGAAGACACTGTCGGAGACGGTGATGCTGCCGCTTTCATTTTCGTGTCGAATCATCGGATAATCCTCCTTCACATCGGTTTGGGAATCAAACCATGCTCTTCTCCCAGCATTCGGGAACGGACAGCCCCATCATGCTCACAACGGTGGGCGCCACATTGGCCAGGCCGAAATTGCCCTCTTTGATCTTCCAGTCGTGATCCTTGTCATAGATGATGAAAGGCACAGGATTCAGGGAATGGGCAGTGCGGACACTGGTCTTGCCTTTCTTGGTTTCGGTCATCTGGTCGGCATTGCCATGGTCGGCGGTGATGAGGACGGTGTAGCCGTACTTGTCGGCGGCATCCAGAATGGCTTGCAGCCCGGCATCCACGCACTCCATGGCGGTGACCACGGCAGACATCACGCCGGTGTGACCCACCATGTCCCCGTTGGGGTAGTTGCAGCGCAGGAACTGGAACTTGCCGGTGGCCATATTCTCTACCATCTTCTGGGTGATCTCTTTGGACTTCATGGCGGGAGCCTGCTCAAAGGGAATCACGTCGGAGGGAACTTCCTC
>CAZTYB010000095.1:6142-7629 GCA_964617595.1 uncultured Oscillospiraceae bacterium
CTCGTAAACTTCAAGGGTTTCGTCCACCTTGCCGGAGCGGTTGCCGTTCCAGAAATAGGTGACGTGGCCGTATTTCTGGGTCTCGGACAGGGCATATTCGTGGATGCCCGCCTGGCACAGGCGCTCGGTCAGGGTATTCTTGATGACGGGGGGCTGCACCAGATAATTTTCCGGGATCTTCAGGTCGCCGTCATATTGCAGCATTCCGGCGAAGAGCACGCCGGTATAGTCGCCCCGGTCGAATTTATCGAAATCTTTCCGGTCAAAGGCAAGGGAGATCTCCTGCGCCCGGTCGCCCCGGAAATTGAAGAGCACCACGCTGTCCCCGTTGGCGATCTTGGCCAGGGGTTCGCCATTGCGGGCGATGACGAAAGCGGGCAGGTCCTGGTCAATGCAGCCGGTTTCCGCCCGGTAGGTCTCGATGGCTTCCTTAGCAGAGGCGAACAGGCGACCCTGTCCCTGAACATGGGTGCGCCAGCCCTTCTCCACCATGCCCCAGTTGGCTTCGTACCGATCCATGGTGATCTGCATACGGCCGCCGCCGGAAGCGATGGCGAAATCAGCGCCGTCGGCGGACAGCTCCGCCAGAACATCTTCCAATTGACCCACATATTCCAGTGCGGAAGTTGCGGGCACGTCACGCCCATCCAGCAGGATATGGCAGTAAGCCTTGCGCACCCCGGCGGCCTTGGCGGCTTTCAGCAGGGCGATGAGATGGGAGATATTGGAATGGACATTGCCATCGGACAGCAGACCCAGGAAATGCATTGCCTTGCCGCTCTTGGCATTCTCCACCAGATTCTTCCAGGTTTCGGAGGCGAAGAGCACGCCGTTTTCGATGCTCTCGCCAACCAGTTTGGCACCCTGGGAGTAGACCTGACCGCAGCCCAGGGCATTGTGACCCACTTCGCTGTTGCCCATATCCTCGTCGCTGGGCAGACCCACGGCGGTGCCATGGGCTTTCAGCCAGGTATAGGGGCAGGTGGCGAAGAGCTTATCCAGCGTGGGGGTATTGGCCACGGCCACGGCATCGCCGCTGCCGCCGTCACCCTTACCAACGCCGTCCATAATGACAAGTACAATGGGTTTTTCCATAATCAATAACCTCCAAAGCGAATTTTTCGCAGAATTTACATACTGATACATTTATCATTTTACATCATTTTTCCGGAACTTACAACTATTATTTTATTCTCAGCCTCTTTTTCATAAATTTGGTGATAAAATTCTTTCCTTTTGCCCGTGTATCCGTTGATTTTTCCATATCATCGTGGCATCCGATGCGCTCCCTTGCCGCCCATCCCCGGGGAAACAGCCCCCATCGGCTTGCCACCAAAAATTTTGTAATTTTCCCCTTGACATTTCTGGAATCTATGCTATAATACAAAAGCTGATTGGACAGCACCGCAAATCCGAACTTCATATGGGGGTATAGCTCAGCTGGGAGCCCAAGCAAAACAGTTACACACCCCACTTCTTAACTTAAT
>CAZTYB010000096.1:0-7415 GCA_964617595.1 uncultured Oscillospiraceae bacterium
CGGGCTTCCTGAGCGGTGGCGTGGATGGTGTGCCCCTCCTGCCAGAGGAATTCCCGGTGGCGCAGGAAGGGGCGGCTGGTCTTCTCCCAGCGCAAAACGCTGCACCACTGGTTATACTTCATAGGCAGATCCCGATGGGACTGGAGCACATTGGCGAAATGCTCACAGAAAAGCGTTTCGGAAGTGGGGCGGATGGCGTAGCGCTCCTCCAGCTTCTCTCCGCCGCCCATGGTGACCCATGCGCACTCGGGGGCGAAGCCCTCCACGTGGTCTTTCTCCTTTTGCAGCAGGCTTTCGGGAATCAGCAGGGGCATATATACATTCTCAACCCCCTGCTTCTTGAATTCGCTGTCCAGGATATGCTGGATATTTTCCCAAATGGCGTAGCCATAGGGGCGGTAGACGAATACGCCTTTCATCGAAGTGTAGTCGATGAGCTGCGCTTTCTTGCATACGTCCGTGAACCACTGGGCAAAATCCACTTCCATATCGGTAATTTGCTCAACCTTTTTTTCCTTTGCCATTTTTCTTTCCTCCCAATATTGCAAAAACCGGAAAAGCCCGGAATCTGTTTCATTTTTTCAGAATATTATAGCATATCTGTCAAGGGCTGTACAGCTTTTTCACGAAAAATTCCTGTTCCGTCAATTGGGGCAAAATTTTCAAAAAAATTGTTTATATCCCCGGGCTTATGTCTATACTCTGGTTCGGAGGTGTTCTACCAATGAACAAAAATCAAGGATTCAGTCCCAAATATGCGGCGGTACTGCTGGTGCTGGTGGTTGCCGCATCCGCCGCAACCATTTTGCTCTCCCGGAGCAATACGCCCATCCAGGAAGCCGCCGTTGAGGAAGCGATCGTGGAAAATCTGGCCGAGAGTACACAAAGTACCCTCCCTCCCCAGGCATCCAACGTCAGCGCCGCTTCCAGTCCGGCCGCATCTTCCGTACCGTCCGATCAAGGGGCGGAAGCAGCCCAGGCCGTTGCCATCCAGGGGGATGCATCCCAGGAGGCTGAGGCGCAGACTCCGCTGCAAACCGCCCTGCCCGTCAGCGGCAACGCCATCAGCGACTATGCCATGGACTGCCTGAGCTACAACGAGACCACCCGGGATTGGCGCACCCACAACGGCATCGACCTGGCCGCTGAAACCGGGGAAAGCGTATGCGCAGCAGCGGACGGCACGGTGTACACCACCTACGAAGATGACTCCATGGGCTACACCGTGGTCATCCGCCACGATGGGGGCTACACCACCCGCTACTCCAGCCTGAGCGAAGATCTGTGCGTTCAGGCGGGGGACGAAGTGAAACTGGGGCAGACCATCGGCTACGCCAGCGACAGTGCCCTGGTGGAGACGGCCATGGGTTCCCACGTCCATTTCAGTGTCAGTTGCCAGGACGAGAGCATTGACCCGGCAGATTTCCTGAATCTGGATTAAAAAAGGCTCCCCTGCAATCCGGCAGCTAAGCGGATTGCAGGGGAAATTCTAATTCGATTATTCCGGGGTTTCTTCGCCGGTTGCTTCCGCTTCGGCGGATTTTTTCTTATCCGCATCCACAAAGCGCATCAGCTCTTCGCCGGTGATGGTCTCTTTCATCAGCAGGAATTCTGCCACATCGTCCAGCAGTTCCCGATGCTCTTGCAGGAGTTTCACCGCAGCAGCATAGCTTTCATCCAGCAGCTGCTTCACTTCCTCGTCCACCACGGCGGCGGTGGACTGGGCGCAGTCCATATAAGCCTGGCCATCCAGATACTGGTGCTCCACCGCAGCGGTGGTCATCAGGCCGAGCTTCTTGCTCATGCCATACTGGCTGACCATATTCCGTGCCAGCGCCGTTGCCCGCTGCAAATCGTTGGATGCGCCAGTGGTTTGGGCGCCGAACACCACCTGCTCCGCAGCACGGCCACCCACCAGCGTGCGCAGTTCCGTTTTCAGCTCGTCCAGGGTATTCAGGAATTTCTCCTCCTCGGGCATCTGCATGGTGTAACCCAGAGCGCCGGAGGTATGGGGCACGATGGTGATCTTGGACACGGGCTGGGAATGCTTCTCCAGGGCGGCAACCAGAGCGTGACCCACCTCGTGGTAGGATACCAGGCGCTTTTCCATATCCGTCAGGACGGTGTGCTTCTTCTCCGTACCGGCGATGACGGTTTCAAAAGAGGCCATCAAATCCTCCTGATTCACCGTCTGGCGGCCATGGCGGACGGCACGCAGCGCCGCCTCATTCACCAAATTGGCCAGGTCTGCGCCAACGGCACCGGCGGTAGCCTGGGCAATCTTCTTCAAGTCCACATCATCGCTGAGCTTGATCTTGCGGGTATGCACTTTCAGGGTATCCAACCGCCCCTGGTAATTGGGGCGATCCACGATAATGCGGCGGTCGAAACGGCCGGGGCGCAGCAGCGCCTTATCCAAGATCTCCGGCCGGTTGGTCGCCGCCAGGCAGACGATCCCCTTGGAGGGTTCGAAACCATCGATCTCGTTGAGCAGCTGATTCAGTGTCTGCTCCTGCTCGGAATTGTTGCCATAGCGATTGTCCCGGGAGCGACCAACGGCATCGATCTCGTCAATGAAGATGATGCACGGTGCAACCTTCGCCGCCTGCTGGAACAGGTCACGTACCCGGCTGGCACCCATACCGACGAACATCTCCACGAAGTCGGAACCGGAGATGGAGAAGAAGGGCACCCCCGCTTCCCCTGCCACCGCCTTGGCCAGCAGGGTCTTGCCGGTACCGGGGGAACCCACCAGCAGCGCACCCTTGGGGAGTTTAGCGCCGATCTCGGTATATTTCTGGGGATTGTGGAGGAAGTCGATGATTTCGGCCAGGGACTCCTTCGCCTCGTCCTGACCGGCCACATCCTTGAACGTGACACCGGTCTGCTTCTCCATATACATCTTTGCCTTGCTCTTGCCGAAGCCGCCCATCATGCCGTCGCCGCTCATCCGCTTGGTCAGCATCCGCATGAATACGAAGAGGATCGCAAACGTGATGGCATAGGACAGGATCATCATGATCAGGGAGTTATCCTCGGTGATCTCCCGGGTGACGGTGACCCCCATGTCCGTCAGGGTCTGGGACAAGGCAAGGGTATCGCCGCCACTGGGCAGACCCGTATAGCAGGCCTTTTGCTGGGAGGCGGGCTTGGCAGCCTCGTCCTTGGTCAGGTAGACAATGCGGTCGTAACGGAACTCCACCTCGGACAGATTATTGCTGTCCATGGCATCGAGAAAATCACTGACACTGGTCTCGGTATACTGGCTGCCGGAGATAGAGCTGTAGATCCAGCTGATGACCAGAACCAGCGCCAGGGTGATGATCAGCGCCGTCCACATTCCGCCTTTTGGCACATTGTCCATGGGATTTTTGGGATTCTTGGGATTTTGAGATTCAGAACTCATGACATAACCTCGCCTTTCGGGGCATATACTTTCCTATAAAAGGTGACTGGAGGTATCATAACACATTTTTTTGAATTCGGCAATGAATGATTCTATTTTTTCCTGTTATCTTTCTGTTAATTCTTTTTGGACAAAAAATGTCGAAACCCTTTTCCTGGCAAAAGGCGGAGGCAGATTCCCCTTTCACGGGTGATTATCCCCCAAAGGGGCGGTTTTGTCCGGAGTCAAGGGCAAAAAAGCTATTGTATTCTCCCAAAAAATCTGATATAATGGGGAGGATTATAGATTTTTCCATTTCCCGAAGAACAACGGAGGATTCCTGACATGAATGAAAAAAGACGTCGCCCCGCACCCCCTGCCCCGGTGGAAGAGGTGGAGGGACAGCTGGAGGGCAGAAACGCCCTGCAAGAAGCGCTGAAAAGCGGGCGCACCGTAGATAAAGTTTTTATCGCCGCCGGTGAGATCGACCGGGGCTTGCAGCGGCTGGCCGCCGAAGCCAAAGAGGCGGGCGCCGTAGTGGTGCCGGTGGATCGGCGGAAGCTGGATGCCATGTCCTTTACCCGGGCGCACCAGGGTGTGATCGCCCTGGCCGCCGCCCATGTATATTATTCCATTGACGACATTCTGAAAGAGGCCGCCAGCCGTGGGGAAGCGCCGCTGATCGTAATTTGTGATGAGCTGTCCGACCCCCATAATCTGGGCGCCATCCTGCGAAGCGCCGAATGCGCCGGTGCCCACGGCGTGATCATCCCCAAGCGGCGCAGTGTCGGCCTCACCGCCACCGTGGCGAAAGCCTCCGCCGGTGCCGTGGAATATATGAAAGTTGCACGGGTGACCAATATCAGCGCCGCCATCGCAGAATTGAAGCAAAAAGGCGTATGGGTCTTCGGTACCGCTGCGGAGGGTTCCATCCCCATGTACAAGGCCGATTTGTCCGGCCCCGCCGCCATCGTCATCGGCAACGAGGGGGACGGCATGAGCCCCCTGGTTCGCAAGAATTGCGACGTAATGGTGAATATCCCCATGCGGGGGCGCATCAGCTCCCTGAATGCATCCGCCGCCGCCTCCATATTGCTGTATGAAGCCCTGCGCCAGCGCATTGGTTGATCAGGAGGAGCCAAATGATGGATCAAGAACACAAATTGGAATTTAATATGGACGATATCGTCCAGCAGCTTCACGATGCCTCCATTCAGGAGGAGCCCGCTACTTCCGGGGAGGATACCGCAGAGCTGTCCGCCATATTGAGCAATCTGAGCGCTGATCAGCCGGACGAGGCGGAGGATTCCCCTTTCCTGGATGCGGACTCCGAAGCAGTTGCAAAGGCATCGGAGGCTTTCTCCCAGGCCGCTGAGAGCCAGCCCATTTCCGATGATACTGCCCCCCTGCCCGAGCTACCAGGGGCGGAAACGCCTGCATCCGACGATACCGCCCCAGATGCGCTCCCCATGGACACCACCGGCACGGAGCCACCCCAGGAGGAGGCACCCCCTGCCGCCGAGCCCCAGTCATCCGTCCCGGGATTCGACACGGCTCCCCTGCCCAAAATTCCCGAGCAGGAAGAGGAACCCGGCTCCAATGCCATTCCGCTGTCCCGCAGCGAAAGGCTCCGGGAACTGAAGCGCAAAATCGTTGCCGGCCCGGAGAAGCGCTACTACGCCCTGAGCGAACAGGGTGTCGGAAAGCTCCAGATCTCCATGATCCTCAATTTCATTCTGCTGATGCTTTGCGGATTGGCCATCTTCCTGTACACCAAGGGGATGGTTCCCGCCGGGCGGATGAAACTGATGGTTTATACCCAGGTGCTGGCTATGATGGTCTCCGGCCTGCTGGGCATCGGGATCATTATGGACGGAATCGACGAACTATTCCATCTGCGCTATTCCATGAATACCACTTTGGCAATCAGTTTCTTCGCCTGCCTGGCGGATGCCTGGTTCTGCCTGGATGAATTGAGGGTTCCTTTCTGCTCCGCCTTTGTGCTGGAAATGTCCCTGGCCATGCTTGCCCGGTATCACAGCTATACCACCGAAATGGCGCAGCTGGATACCATGCGCAAAGCCACCAGTTTGACGAGCCTGGTGAAAGAGCCCCAGTTCTATGACAAGCGTGCCGCCATTCTCCGTGGACAGGGGGATGTGGAAGATTTCATGGACACCTACCGCCGCCCCTCCGCCCCGGAGATCATCCAGCGGGTTTATGCTTTCGTGGCGCTGCTGGCCTGCATCGGCATCGCCGCCCTGACCGGGATGCTCCACGGCACCAGTATGGCGGTGAAGATCTTCTCCACTTCCCTGCTGGTTTCTTTCCCCGCCGGTTATTTCGTTGCCCTGACCCGCCCCGCTTCCCTGCTGGAAAAGCGGCTGCATATGGTGGGTACCGTGATCTGCGGCTGGCAAGGAGTTAAGAAACTCTGCGGCAAGGCAGTGGTTCCCCTGCGGGATAAGGATCTGTTCCCCCGGGGCTCCACCAAACTCAACGGCATCAAATTCTATTCCGACCGCCCCAGCGCCCAGGTGGTATCCTACACCGCATCGCTGATTTTCGCCGCAGGGGGCGGACTGGTTCCCCTGTTCCGCAATCTGCTGGCCAGCCGAAACGGAACGGAGTACCCGGTGGAATCTTTCCGGGATTACGGCACCGGCGGCATCGGCGGCGAAGTGAACGGAGAGCCGGTGCTGTTGGGCAGTTTGGAATTTTTGGAGGATATGGGCGTTGACATTCCCCAGGGCACCATGGTCAATCAGGCCATCTATGTCGCCGTGGATGGGCAATTGGCCGCCGTTATCGCCATCTCCTATGCCAAGATGCGCTCCGCCTCCGCCGGGATCGTCTCCCTGTGCGGCTGCCGGAAGCTGAAAACCCTGCTGCTGGCCGGTGACTTCATGCTCACCGATGGCTTCATTCGGGAGAAATTCTCCATCCGCACCCGCCGGCTGATCCTGCCCCCGGTGGAAGATCGGGCAGCTCTGGCCGAATGCAAGGCGGATCCGGAGGCAGATGTGCTGGCACTGGTCACCCGGGACGATCTGCTCTCCACTGCCTATGCCATCACCGGCTCCATGGCGCTGCATTCTGCCTGTGTGCTGGGCACATTCATCGGCATCCTGAGCGGCATCGCCGGAATCATTACCATGCTTGCTCTGTCCTACCTGGGCGCAACAGAGATCCTCACCCCCGCAAGAGTGCTGCTGTACCAGCTGGCGTGGATGATCCCCAGTCTGCTTGCCACGGAATGGACACGAGTCGTCTGATACAGGAAACTTAAAAAAGCCATAACGGCGGAGAACTCCTTTTTGGGAATTCTCCGCCGCTTTTTTACCAAGCATCGAGCTGCGCTAAAAGAAAATATCATTGACTATTCGTTACGAATAACATATAATAATCACAAAAAAGGGGGGGATTCTTATGGAAAGTCGCACTGGTAACCTGATTGTCGGTACCCCCGGCGGTACGGCGGGCAAGAATTCCAATAGCTATAAAGTCTCACTTCCTTCTGCGTGGATCAAGGAAATGGGCTTATCCAAGGAGGAACACAAAATCGTTCTTTCTTTTGACGGTACCAGCATCGTTATTTCCAAGAAGTTATCCTTTCAGGAATTTCAGGATGCCGCCGTGGCACAGCATCATCGTATATTCCGCATTTCCCTGTTGGAGGGTGATGTGCTTTGCGGAGAAATCCTTGCGGATGATACGGCGCAGACAGTTTGTGTCCGGAACCATACCAACGATTTTCTTAAAATGCCTTTTGGAAGCAACCTGACCCCAACATGGGAGGACTATCAGGAATTTTTGGAAAGTCGGTGCATTCCCAAGTCCAGAGCGGGCTTGCGGGAATATCTGGAAACCCTGGAGCTTGACCACTACGATCCCCTTGCGATCATTCAGAAAACCCAAGGGCGGATGGCAGAGGATCAGCTTTGGCTAAAAGTGGAGGAAATTCGATGACCGTGAAATTGGTATCCAACGAAAAAATCGCAGAAACATCCTCCAAAGGCAATCAGGAAAA
>CAZTYB010000097.1:0-7368 GCA_964617595.1 uncultured Oscillospiraceae bacterium
ATGTGCTTGCACAATCTGTAAACCATGTTGCTCTTGACAGAAACCCGTCCCCTACATTCATCACGAAAATCAGGAGTGCATTATGGAAGAATTGCTAAAAGTGGAACACCTTTGTGTCAATATCCATTCCCCCGCCGGAATTGTCCAGGCGGTGCGGGATGTGAGTTTCCAGCTGCGCCCCGGTGAGGTGCTGGCCATCGTTGGGGAAAGCGGCTGCGGAAAGAGTATGCTCTGCAAGTCCATCATGAAGCTGCTGCCCGCCTCTGCCAGAATCGAGGGGGGCAAGATCATCGCAAACGGCGTGGATATTGCGGGCTACTCCGAAAAAGAGATGCAGAAACTTCGTGGCAAGCTCTTCTCCATGGTGTTCCAGGATCCCATGACCGCCCTGAATCCAACCATTCCTATCGGCAACCAGATTGCGGAGGCGATCCTGGTTCATGAGCCGAAACTCCCCAAGGGTCGGGTCTATGACCGGGTCATCGAACTGATGGAGCTGGTGGGGATCCAGCAACCCCATGAGCGCTACAAGCTCTACCCCTATCATTTTTCCGGCGGAATGCGCCAGCGGAGCGTGATGGCCATCGCTCTGGCCTCCAATCCGAAAATTCTCCTGGCGGACGAACCCACCACGGCGCTGGATGTGACCATTCAGGCGCAGATTCTGGACTTGCTACGGGAAATTCAGAGCAAAATGGGCACGGCGACCATCCTGGTCTCCCACGATCTGGGGGTAGTTGCCCGGGCAGCGGATCGGGTGGCCATTATGTACGCCGGGAAGATCGTGGAGATTGGCACGGCGGAGGAAATCTACTATGACCCCCGTCACCCCTATACCTGGGGGCTGATGCAGTCCCTGCCCGCCCTGAACCGGGGCAGGGAAGAGCTGAAAGCCATCCCCGGGATGCCCCCCACGCTCATCGACCCTCCGGCGGGGGATGCTTTCGCCTGCCGGAATGAATATGCGCTGGAAATCGACTATCATGAGCAGCCGCCCATGTTCCGCATTTCCGATACCCATTATGCGGCAACCTGGCTACTAGACCCCAGAGCAGGGGAGACTCCTTTTTCCTCCCCTGGAAGGGCAATGTTGTCAACCCAAGTTCAATACCGGTAACGCCCCTTGTCCCCTTCACTGAGGGGGATGTCGGCCGAACAGGCCGACAGGGGGAGTGTCGCCCGTAATTTTGAGCTGTTGCCATTCAACGAACGTCACTCCCTCAGTCAAAATCGGTTCCGAAGAGCCGATTTTGACAGCTCCCTCTGAGAGGGAGCCAAGGGGGGCTCTAAAGTCGATGGCATTGCTCAAAAAGGGTACCAAGAAACAAGATTTGGAGATCATTATGGAAGAATTGCTGAACGTGCAGCACCTGTCCCATGTATTTCAGCTGGGCAAGCACGCCGTAATCAAAGCGGTGGACGATGTTTCATTCCAGATGAAAAAGGGAGAAATTTTCGGCCTGGTTGGGGAATCCGGCTCCGGAAAATCCACCGTCGCCCGGTGCATCATGAATGTCTATCAGCCCACCGCAGGGGAAATCCTCTTCAATGGCATTAACATCTGCGACCAGAGGGAATTCCGCAGGAATCATAAACAACTGGAATCCACCCGGCAGATCATTTTCCAGGATTCCACTTCCAGCTTGAATCAGCGGATGAAAGTGGCGGATATCATTGCCGAACCCATGGCCATCCACCGTATTGCGCCGCCCCGGGGTTCCCTCCGGGCGGAGGCGGAATATCAGCTGCGCTATGTGGGCATGGATGCCGGGTACCTGGATAAATATCCCAGCGAGCTTTCCGGCGGCCAGCGGCAGCGGGTGGCCATCGCCCGTGCCCTTTCCATGGAACCGGAGCTGCTGGTGGCGGACGAGCCCATTGCATCCCTGGATGTATCCATCCAGGCGCAGATTATCAACCTCTTCCGCCATTGCAACCGTGAGCACGGGGTATCCATTCTCTTCATTGCCCATGACCTGGCCATGGTGGAGTTCCTCTGCCATCGGGTGGGGGTCATGTATCGGGGCAGGCTAGTGGAAGTCGCTCCCACGGCGGAGTTGTTCGCAAATCCCCGTCACCCCTATACCCGGGCGCTGCTCTCCGCCATTCCCGTCCCCGACCCAAGAGCGGAGCGGAGCCGACAGCATATCCATTTTGACGAATTGGAATTCCGGCATGAGGGTGCAATGATCGAGATTGCCCCCGGCCATTTTGTACTGGGGGAGGAGAACGCAGAATGAAACGCAATCCCTTTGTATATTATGGTAAAAAAGTTCTGATTTTCCTCCTCAGTGTATTGGTGCTGTCCGTTATTGTATTCTACATTTCTCGGCTGGCGCCCGGCGACCCGCTGATGAGCTATTACGGCGAACGGACGGAGAAAATGAGCGTAGCCGAAAAGGATGCCGCCCGGGAGCGCCTGGGGCTGAATGACCCCATCCATGTCCAGTATGTCCGCTGGCTGGAAAATGCACTGAGGGGGGACTTCGGCATCTCCTATAAATATAAGCAGAATGTCCTGACCGTCATCGGAAGCCGCATTGGCAACACCTTGATTTTGGGCGGGATCGGCTTCGTTCTTACCTTTGCAGGGGCAATGGGACTGGGCATCCTTTGCGCCTGGTACGAGGATCGGTGGCCGGATAAGCTCCTTTGCAAGGGGGGGACGGTGATCAGCTGTATTCCGGAATTCTGGCTGTCGCTGGTGCTGATTTTGGTTTTCTCTGTGATGCTGCGGCTGCTCCCCAGCAGCGGCGCTTACGATATCGGCAAAAAGGGGGATGTGCTCAACCGCATCCGGCATCTGATTTTGCCGCTGACCATTGTGGTGCTGGAGCATCTTTGGTACTATGCCTATATGATCCGCAACAAATTGCTGGAAGAGACACGGGCGGACTATGTCCTGCTGGCCAAGTCCAAGGGGCTGTCCAGGGGGAAGATCATGTTCCGCCATTGCCTGCGCAATATTCTCCCCAGCTATATCAGCATTATGGCCATTTCCGTGCCCCATGTGCTGGGCGGAACCTACATCGTGGAGAAGGTATTCAGCTATCCCGGCATCGGTACATTGTCCTTTGAAAGCGCCCAGTATCACGACTATAATTTGCTTATGGTGCTTTGCATGATGACGGGGATCCTGGTCATCTTCTGCAATCTTCTGGGGCAGACGATCAATGAGCACATCGACCCCAGAATCAAGGCCAGTGAAATTACGGAAGTATCGGAGGTGCGCCGGATATGACGGATCAAGAATTGTTTGCCCACGTGGGCATCCGTCCGGAAGCCTCCGCTCCGGCAAAAAAGCAAAAAAAGAAAGGGGATTTCCCCTGGCTTTCCGCAGTCATCCTCGGCATCATCGTCTTTTGCTGCCTTGGGGCGGAAATCATCATGACCAAGGATCCCACCTATCTGGACTTGATGCATTATAATCTTGCCCCGAACCGGGAATTCCTCTTCGGTACGGATACCTTGGGGCGGGATATTTTCTCCGGCATCTGGTATGGGGGACGGATTTCCATTGCGATTGGATTTCTGGCGACACTCATCTCCACTGCCATTGCCGTTGTCTACGGCTCCGTCAGCGGTGTGGCGCCGGTCTGGCTGGATGGGCTGATGATGCGCTTTACGGAGATTTTCCTCAGTGTGCCCAGCTTGCTGCTGGTGCTGTTTTTACAGGCGATTTTTGGGGAAGCCAATGTGCTTTCTCTCTCCGTGGTCATTGGCGTGACCAGTTGGCCCAGCATTGCCAAGGTCGTCCGCACGGAAGTGCGGCAGATTCGAAACAGCGAATATGTCCTGGCTTCCAAATGCATGGGGGGTAAATTCCCCCATATTCTGGGGAAGCATTTGGCGCCCAATTTCATCGCCTCCATCATGTTCATGGTGGTGATGGATGTTCGTAGCGCCATTGGGTTTGAATCCACGTTGAGCTTCCTGGGGATGGGTTTGCCCCTGGAGATCATCTCCTGGGGCAGTATGCTGAGTTTGGCAGAAAAAGCCTTGATGACCAGGAGC
Organism: uncultured Oscillospiraceae bacterium; assembly: GCA_964617595.1. Lineage (GTDB taxonomy): Bacteria > Bacillota > Clostridia > Oscillospirales > Oscillospiraceae > Faecousia. Next base: position 4,015 of record CAZTYB010000097.1, read on the forward strand.
TGGTGGATCATCCTCATCCCCGGCGCATTCTTGGTGACGCTGCTCCTGTGCCTGACCAATATCGGGAACTACCTGCGCAAATCGGCGAACCGGAAGCCGAGCAATCTCACCTGAGCTTTGCCTCAAAGCCCGGGGTTTGGGTGATGTTCCCCTGGGCATCCACCCACATGGCTTCCGCTCCCGCCCGCTCCGCCAGCGCCGTCCCTTGCTCCAGCGGCATGAGGAACAGGGCGGTGGACAGGCAGTCCGCCAGGGCGGAATCTGCGCACAGGATACTCACACTGCGCCAGAGTGCACCCGGGTATAGGGTATCCGGGTCGATGATGTGATGGTAGGATTGCCCGCCCACGCTGTAGCTGCGCTGGTAGTCCCCACTGGTTACCAGAGCCTGATCCGAAATCCGGACGATACAGATATTTTCCTGGGGAGCATCGGGGTTCTGTACCCCGATGCTCCATTTTTCTCCGTTGGGCTTGGTGCCCCGGGCGCAGACATTGCCGCCCAGATTCAGTAAATACCCATCGGGGAGAGCCATGGCGACCTGTTGGGCTGCCCAGCCCTTGGCCACGGCACCCACGTCCAGCCGCTGCAACCCGTCAGCCAGGTACACCGTGCCCACCTCCCGGTGGATTTGCAGAGAATGGATATCCGTGTGGTTGGCTGCCTCCTGTAGCAGGTGCTCTTCCGGGAGTTTCGCCGCTGCCGGATCCAGCAGCCCGGCCTCCCGGGCATCGTGCCAGAGGCGGAGCACGCTCCCCATGGCCACATTCACCCGGCCATCGGTGAGGGCATAATAATCCACGCAATCTTCCAGCAGGGCGATCACCTCCGGCGCAACCTCCACCGGCGCAGATCCTGCGTTGTCATTCACTTGCTTCAGCCCCCCGGGGTAATCCTCGTAGATGTTGAACAGCTGGTGATATTCCAGCAGCTGCTCGTGCACCCGGTCTGCCTCTGCCTGGAATTCCTCCTGACTGGTGGCGTAGCCCCGCAGGGTGGTGACGGTATCAAATACGTCGGTGTAAACCGCCTGGTATACCTGCTCGCCAGTTTCACAACCGGAGAGGAGAAGCAGGGGGAGAATTGCACATAATCCAAATGCTTTCCTTACAAGGGATGAAACGGATTTATGATAATTCGATTTAGCCATAAAAAACACCGCCTTTTTCACCGATTATACAGTGAAAAAGGCGGAATGTACAGTGAAATATCCTTTCGGATGTGAAATAATTTCCTTGCAGAAATTGTGAAATTTGATGCTATCGCATCAAGTAAAATGAAATAAATCCCTTTACGCCCGCAGGCATTTCACATGGCGAAGCTATATTTCACTTGCGAAGCAAATTTCACAAATCCTAAAAGGATTTATTTCGTTGAAAAAAGCACGCCGAAGCGTGCTTTTTCTGGAGCAGGATACGGGAATCGAACCCGCCTCTGTGGCTTGGGAAGCGACCATTCTACCAATGAACTAATCCTGCGCTTTTCAACTGCCCACATTATAGCAGATGTTTTTGTAAAATTCAACTGTTTTTTGTCACATCATAAAAAATTCATTTTTTACTCTGAAAAATCAGGAAGTTAGCGCAAGCTAACCAAAAATGGAAGAAAATCTCACCTATTTTTCAACAAAAAAGCCGGGGGATACTGGACAATGCCCGTTTGCGTATGATATAATTTTCCCGGTATCCGTTTGAATGCAAACGAAGAAACAAAACGATAAGAAGGTGGTATTTGGTGGATTATACCAAGTATGTGTTAAAGAGCAAAGAAGAGCTGGAAGCTTTGCTGACCGGGAAAGACAATTTCTTCCTGGTGGCTTGCAACAAGTGCTTCAAAGAGTTCGACACCACCCGGGAACCGGAGCTGGAGCAGGTTGCTGCCCTGGCCGCTGACCTGGGGAAGACCGTCACCGGGAGCATGAACATCAGCTTCCTGTGCAACAAAGTCCAAACCGAGAAGAAACTGTGCGACCAGATCCCTGAGGGAACCGAGAATATCCTCGTCATCTCCTGCGGCCTGGGTGTGCAGACCATGGCGGACATTGGGGAAGTTCCCACGTTCACCGCAACCAATTCCCTGAATTACACCGGCCATCATGGTATGGCTCTGACCCAGAAGACCTGCGGCGCCTGCGCCCAGTGCTATCTGAATGTCACCGGCGGTATCTGCCCCATTGTGGACTGCTCCAAGAGTCTGGTCAATGGTCAGTGCGGCGGTGCCAAGAACGGCAAGTGCGAAATCGATCCCAAGAAGGACTGCGCCTGGGAGAAGATCAACCAGCGTCTGGCCAAGCAGGGGCGCACCCAGGAATTCTTGAATGCCCCGGTGCAGCTGCGGGATTACTCCGTTGCCAACGTGGACGAGATCAAGGCCTATGTGGCCGAAGCCCGGGCAAAGCGGTTCGAGGGATTCTACGGCGGCGTGCATCCAGTGGAGCACAAGGAATATACGGAGCACCTGGCACTGCAAAAATTCCCGGAGCCCGATACCGTTATCATCCCCCTGGCGATGCACATCGGTGCCCCTGCCAACCCCGTGGTGCAGGCGGGTGCCTATGTGAAAGTTGGCCAGGTGATCGGCGAACAGGCCGGATTCATCAGCGCCCCCGTCCACGCCAGTGTCAGTGGCACCGTGGTGGAAGTGGCGCCCCATACCCATCCCAACCGTGGCCCCGGCGTGATGTCCGTGGTCATCAAGAACGACGGGAAGAATACCCTCCACGAGTCCGTTGTGCCGAACAAGCCCCTGGAGGAACTGACTCCTGACGAGATCGTTGAAATCGTCAAGGAAAAGGGCATCGTCGGCATGGGCGGCGCAACTTTCCCCACCTATGTGAAATTGAAACCCGGCAAGCCCATTGATGCCGTTTTGATCAATGGCTCTGAATGCGAACCCTACCTGACGGCGGATCATCGGGTGATGCTGGAGTATGCTGACGATATCGTCTTCGGCCTGCGGGCAATGATGAAAGCTGTCAATGCTCCGGAGGGTGTCATCCTCATCGAGGATAACAAGCCCGATGCCATCGCCATGATGGAGGAGAAAGTCGCTCCTTACGACAATATCCGCATCTGCGCTGCCAAGACCCAGTATCCCGAGGGCGCAGAGAAAATGCTCATCAAGAAGGTCATGGGTCGCCATGTGCCCAGCGGCAAGCTGCCCGCCGATGTGGGCTGCGTTGTCAGCAATACCTCCACGGCAAAGGCCATCTCCGATGCCATCCAGCGGGGAATGCCTCTTGTGGAGCGGGTGGTGTCCGTCACCGGTGAATACATTGCCCATCCCGGCAATTTCCTGGTGAAATTGGGTACCAATGTGCAGGAGATCATCGACCACTGCGGCGGCGTGACCGCC
>CAZTYB010000098.1:0-7278 GCA_964617595.1 uncultured Oscillospiraceae bacterium
TGGCTTTCGTCGCCTGTTCTACGCCAAATACGTTCTGGAGCAGATCGATCCAGAATCGCTGGGTTTCCTGCTTCTCGTCGCCGTGACCTACCCAGTCTTTTGCGAACTGCTTCGCCGCCGCTTTCTGCTGTGCATCTGTCATATTCTTCACGCCCCTTTTCTGAGTAGTTCCATTATAACGAATGAAGTCGAAAATGGCAATGAAAATAATATTCACAAATGTTTATGTTCATATTTTTAGCACTCTCCCGTAAAAGCAGGAGAGTGCCATTATCCATTCAGCGCTGAAAAAATGGTTCCCGTCTTAGCCGATTTACAAGTCGATTGCTGGATTCATAAAATAAACATTCTTTTGGTTTAATTTCTCCCGTAACAACTGGATTGCCTCACCAAAACGCTGGAAATGAACGATTTCCCGCTCCCGGAGGAACTTGATCACATCATTCACATCCGGGTCATCACTGATGCGCAGGATATTGTCATAAGTCGTGCGTGCCTTTTGCTCCGCAGCAAGATCCTCGGTCAAGTCCGTTATGGGATCCCCGGCAACTTGCATGGTAGCGGCACTCCAGGGGGTTCCAGCGGCAGAGGCGGGATAAATTCCGGCGGTGTGGTCAACAAAATACGGCGCAAAAGCGGGATCTCTCATCTGGTCATCTTTCATATTTCTGGTCAGCTGGTGTACAATCGCACCGATCATTTCCAGATGACCTAATTCTTCCGTACCGATATCCGTAAGCAATCCTTTCAGCTCGTCATAGGGCATGGAATACCGCTGGGAAAGGTAGCGCAGACTTGCCCCCAATTCACCATCCGGGCCGCCGTACTGGGTCAGAATGATTTTCGCCAAATTGGGATTGGGATTTTGGATCTTTACCGGGTACTGGAGCTTCTTATCATAGGAAAACATATTTAAACCTCCTTATTTGCGCTATATTCCCACGGCCATGGGTCATTCAGCCAGGTGTACTTTTCAGCGGTTATGGGATCCATATGGCTGAGCGGGCCATATTTTTGCGCATATTCCATCCGCTGGGTATGGTAAAGCTCCTGATAGCGCCGATAGAGTTCCAGCGCCTCCATATCGTCCTGGTGGGTATCCAGGTAGAGGGAAAGCTCCTGAATGGCAAAACTCAACTCCTGAATCATAACCAATGCAGATTCCGGCAGCGGACTTTCGTTCACCCGTCCCATGAACGGAAGATCAAGCCCCGGATACATGGTTCCACGCACCAGCGCCAGCCCACGCTCATACTGCTCCGGGTTATCACATTGGAAAGGAACATAAGGGTTGGCCAGTGGGGCAACCCCAGGTAGCGTACCCATTCCGGGAGCATTCTCCTGCATTCGATTTCGCATACAATGAACCTCCTTGGGCTATGACGGAAAACGTCATGCTGAATCATTCTATGCCGCATTTTGGTGGATGTTCTTTCCGGAATGACCGAAACATAGAATGCAGAAAGGAGGGTTGGTTCATGCGGATTGAGAAGAAAAATGTGATACTCTTTTATATATTTATCATTGGATTATTCCTCTTTGGAACCCTGCTGGGGAACCAAACCATTGCAACGATCTCTGAAATGATGCCCATGGAGCGGCTCCACCGCATCGTCATTGACCCGGGGCACGGGGGAGAGGATGGCGGCGCAGTTTCCTGCACCGGAAAAAGCGAAAGCCATTTCAATCTGCAAATTGCTCTGCGGGTAAATGACTTGCTTCACTTGATGGGCTACAGCACCGTCATGGTTCGAACTACTGACACCTCCGTCCATACCTCCGGGCAGACCATCGCCCAGAAGAAAGTTTCGGATTTAAAACAAAGGGTTCGAATCGTGGAGCGGACGAATAATCCAATTTTAGTCAGCATCCACCAGAATACATTTCCGGAGTCCCAATACAGCGGCGCACAGGTATTCTATTCCGATTCGGACGGAAGCGCTGCACTGGCGGAATGCATCCAAAATCAATTTGTTTCCTGCCTGAATCCGGGCAGCAACCGAAAGATCAAAAAGGGGAGCGGCATCTATCTTCTGGAACAAATCAGCGCTCCCGGTGTACTGGTGGAGTGCGGATTTCTATCCAACCCTCAGGAAGAGGGGAGACTAGCAACACCGGATTATCAGAAGAAAATCAGCTGCGTGATTTGCGCCAGCCTTGCCCAGTATCTTGCGGATGCTTGACGATAATGCTATAATAAAGAAAAAAGATTTAGGGGTATACAGGTATGGCAAAATCAAAGACCGTTTTCTATTGCACCAACTGCGGCAATGAAACGCCCCGCTGGCAGGGGAAATGCCCTGCCTGCGGCGCATGGAATACCATTGAGGAACACATCGAGAAACCCTCCGCAACCAATGCCAGAGCAAAATCATCCCCGGTAGGGCAGAGCAGGCGCCCGGTTCCTCTCAGGGAGATTTCAGCGGATGGGGAAACACGATTCTCAACCGGGATGGGCGAACTGGATCGGGTGCTCGGTGGGGGAGCAGTAGCGGGGTCACTGGTGCTGGTAAGCGGTGCACCGGGAATCGGAAAATCCACATTGCTACTGCAAATCTGCAACAGTCTATGCTCCGGCCGACGTGTACTTTACGTTTCCGGAGAAGAGAGCGAACGCCAGCTAAAACTCCGGGCAGAAAGATTGGGCGTTTCGCTGGAGTCACTGTTTGTCCTGTCAGAGAATCGTCTTTCGGATATTTTAGAGGCGATCACCGAGATCCAGCCGGATATTCTGATCGTTGACTCCATCCAAACGATGTACAACGAGGAAAATGAGTCGTCCCCCGGGAGCGTATCCCAGGTTAAGGACTGCACCATGTCCATGATGCAGTTGAGTAAATCCAATGGGATCACCGTATTTGTGGTTGGCCACATCAACAAAGACGGGAACATCGCCGGGCCAAAAGTGCTGGAGCATATGGTGGACTGCGTACTGTATTTTGAGGGGGATTCCCATTCGTCCTACCGGCTCTTGCGGGCTGCAAAGAACCGTTTCGGCTCCACCAACGAAATTGGTGTGTTCGAGATGCGGGATGTTGGGCTGATCGAGGTGCCGAATCCATCTCAAATGCTGCTCTCCGGACGCCCGGAAGGAGCAAGCGGCACCTGCGTAGCCTGCGTTATGGAGGGAACCCGGCCGGTTCTGGCAGAAGTTCAGGCATTGGTTGCCAAGACCACTTTGAATGTCCCCCGCAGAGCCTCCGATGGATTTGATTTCAATCGGGCGATTCTGATGCTTGCCGTAATGGAGAAACGAGCGGGAATGAAAATGGGATTATTCGATGCCTATATCAATGTGATCGGTGGACTGCGACTGGACGAACCGGGGGCGGATTTGCCGGTTGTACTGGCGCTGGCATCCTCGTACCGGGATCAATGTATTCCGGACGATCTGGTTGCCATCGGAGAAGTCGGCATGACGGGAGAGATTCGAGCGGTCTCCCATATGAATCAACGTCTGGCCGAAGTTGCGAGATTGGGATTCAAAAAATGCGTGATCCCCAGAGGCGGAGGCGAAAAACTGGAGATACCGAACGAGTTGACTATCTATAGAGTGCGAAACCTGAGAGAGGCAATAGAAGTTTCACTATAACGAAGATGCAACCGCAAGTTGCTAAAATATCGTAGTAATTCAGCAGATTCGACTTGATTATTCGCTAAAAAGTCCGCGGAGCACATTTGCCCTGCGGACTTAAATATCGACTATGGGATTCAGGTAGGGAAGTCACTCAGAGAAGCAAGCCGGCAACAAGTCCCAGGAGAAACCCTACCACAGAACAAAATATCAGCATCTTTATATTGCTCTGATACTTGACACGAACTACTTTTTTGATAACCGGCTTTTCGACGAATTGAATGACCGGTTTCTCAACCTCGATTCGTTTTTCAACGATTTTTTCTACCGGCTTCTCTACAATTTTTTCTACCGTTTTAACCGTTTCTACCACAACCGGCGGACGGCGGCCAAAAGTCTTGCGCCCGGTGGCCAGATACTCTATATCTGTGTCCAAATACTCGGCAAGCTTGATCAGTTTCAGCGTATCCGGGCTGGCGAGATCATTTTCCCATTTGCTGACTGCTTGGCGGGATACATCCATTGCCTGCGCAAGCTGCCCCTGGGAAATATTCTGTTCTTTCCGCAGTTCGATGATCCGTTCTCCAATGGACATTTGATCGCCGCTTTCTGTAAACTTTTGGTTATATGATTATATCGTATCTATTCCGAGAAATCAAGCTTAGAAAGGGGATTTGCTTCCGCTGCAATTTTTAGTTCCGTATTCTCGATATGGGTATAAATCTGGGTCGTATTCAAATTTTCGTGCCCCAGAACCTCCTGGACGGTTTTCACATCCACGCCGCCGGATAGCATCATTGTTGCAGCAGTATGGCGAAGTTTGTGGGCTGAAAACTGGGTTGAATCCAGTCCGGCCTGCATAAGCGCTTTTTTTACCAATCGATGCACAGCCGTAACACTGATTCGATTACTGTCCCTGGAGCCAAAAAGTGCCCGGTTATCCGATAACGTGATTTTGTTGCGTTCCACCAGGTATGCATCAATGGCTTTACGACACGCTGAACCGAAATAAACGAAACGCTCCTTGTTTCCTTTGCCTATAACACGGATGCGGTCTTCATAAACATCCGTTAGGTTCAATCCAACCAACTCACTGCGACGAATACCGCAATTCAGGAAAAGCATCAGGATTGCATAGTCCCGTTTCTCATTTTTCCCATTTACAGCTTTCAAAAGTGCAGCTGATTGATCTAAAGTCAGGTATTTTGGCAAACTTTTTCTGATTTTGGGATATTCTAAATCTGCAACAGGGTTTTCTGACAGCAATTTTGTCCGCACCGTAAGATATTTATAAAAAGATTTGATAGCGGATAGTTTGCGTGCTCTGGCCGTGGCAGAAATTCCGTGGTCGGAAATTTTCGCATCCGGGTCGATGGGACGATCGTTGGCAAGGTAGGATAGAAAATCAAAAATATCGCTTGTGTCGATGTCCCGAATAAAAGCAAGATCAACATCCTTGATGTCAATGGAATCGATGTCTGCATTGATGGGCATTTCATTGCGCATCAGTTTAATGAAACGCAGGAAGAGCCGCAGATCCAAATAATACTCGGAAATGGTCAGTGGAGACTGACCTTTGATGGTTTCGTGGTAAACGAGAAAATCCCGCAGAATTTGCGGACAATCGCTGTAACGCTGCATTGCTAAGATACCTCCTGAGCTTGTTATGCGATTATTATATCACATCCGCACCCCGAACGCAACAAAATTTTTATTTTGTTGCGTTCGGGGCAGGAACAAATAAAAACAGAAACATTTCTGTGTTCATGCCCCGAACCCCTGCGTTCTCCCCTCCGTCCTGGCAGCTTCGCCGCCAGTCCTCCGGGACTGTCCTCAGTCGCAACAAAATAGCGGTTGTTGTGTCGTTCGCTCAGCACTCGTAAGAACAGTAAAAATGAATTTTGTGGAACAGGCATGAGCGAACTCATGCCTGTTCTGGTCATCTCATATTTTTCTCTCCCCGGCTGCCCACTGTGCGCAGTTCGAGATTCATCAAGTCAAAATCAATATATTCTCCATTGAGCTTGAAAAAGTTCGGAAATGTACACAGTTTCCGGAAGCCAAACTTTTCGTACAGGTGGATGGCACGGGCATTGTCGCTGCGCACCTCCAGATTCAGCTGCTCGAAGCCGTTTTCTCTTGCAAATGCAAGAATCGCTTCTGTCAGTGCAGAGGCTGCACCACTGCCCCACCATGCTTTTTTCAGGCTTATAGCAAACTCTCCTCGATGGCTCATGCGGCGGAGCTGGCGGTTCAGACTTGCTGCGCCGATGATCTCACCATCTACCTTGGCAAGATACTGTACATTGTCCGTTGATTCGTACTGTGCTCCCAGATAGGCTTGCTCCGCTTCAAGGCTGAATGGTACTCCCTCTGCACCGAAGCTGAGATTTTCGGTTTCGCCACCCACGATCTTCAGATAGTCCAAAAGTGCCGCAGCATCCTCCGCCCGTGCACGTTCTATGATAAGCAAACCTTTATCCATTTTTGTGTGTCCCTTTCTTTTGCTCCACTTTATAATTAACAGTATATGGTCTTCAAATCATCATTCACTTTCTCATAATACACTTCGTTGACTGTGCTGTTTGTGAATACAGGCAGCATTTCACAAAAACCATCAATCAGCTTATCTGAATTTGCAAGTTCAGAGAGAGGATACCAAAATACTTCTCCTTCGTTTGATGCTTTCAACTCGCCCGTAAACTTATCTGCAACGTAAAGGAAAACAATATATCGCTTTCCGTCTTTTTGCTTGTGAAATTCCTTAATGCCGCAAAGTCTCGGCGTTTCGATTGTCAGTCCTGTTTCCTCTTTCATTTCGCGAATAACGGACGGAGTAACATATTCACCCTTCTCTACGTGACCGCCGGGAAAGTTCCATCCACGCCAAGTGGGATGATTCACCTTGTTCTGCACAAGCACATTTCCATTACCATCGCAGATCATACACATATTTGTAAGTTCAACTTCTTCTGTCCTGGACATAGCATTTTCTCCTTTGTTTCAGTCATATCTTCTTCCGTCGGTTCTGAAGTATTTAACTGTATCCGTTTGATTCTTCAACTCGGTTTTGAAAAACCCCGGATACATTTTGATATCTTCGTCGAGTAAAACCCATCTAAGGTGCTCTTGTTCCCCATCATCGTTGAAACTTTCACTAATTTTCTCTCCTCCTGGCTGTCTCAATTCAATATCGTTGCTGATTATACAACAATATTTATAACAACGCAAGGAAAATTCGAAAAACATCTTTACATTTTGACCAGTTTTTTGTAAAATAAGGATGTCGATTTTTATTGGATGATTCTGTGAACTTTTCTACATATCAGGAGGAATCAATTATGAGCGTAAAGAGAATCGGTGTCCTCACTTCCGGCGGCGATGCCCCCGGTATGAACCCCTGCGTCCGTGCAGTTGTACGTACCGCCATCTACCACGGCATCGAATGCTATGGCATTCGCCGGGGGTGGAATGGGCTGATTACCGGCGATATTGTCCGGCTGGATGAAAAGAGCGTTGCGCACACCATCAACCGGGGCGGTACTATTCTGTATACAGCCCGAAGCAAGGAATTCACCACGGAAGAGGGGCAGCGCAAAGCAGTCTCCACCTGCAAATTCCTCGGCCTGGATGGAATCATTGCCATCGGCGGCGACGGTACTTTCCGTGGTGCCCGGGCGCTGAGTAAGTATGGCATCAATGTT
>CAZTYB010000099.1:0-7163 GCA_964617595.1 uncultured Oscillospiraceae bacterium
TGGAGGCGATGCCCTTCAGGGGCAGGTAGTAGTTCATCATGGAGAACATACCCTTCTTCATTTCGCCGCCGTACCAGGTATTGATGATGACCTGCTCACGGGAGGTGATGTTGAAGGCGACACAGGTCTCGCTGTTCAGACCCAGCTCCTTGAAGTTCTCGACCTTGGCCTTGGAAGCATTGTAGACGATGAAATCGGGCTTGAAGTTCTTCAGCTCTTCCTCGGTGGGAACGATGAACATATTCTTAACGAAGTGAGCCTGCCATGCCACTTCCATAATGAAGCGGACGGCCATACGGGTATCGTGGTTCGCACCGCAGAAAGCATCCACAACGAACAGCTTCTTGCCGGACAGCTCCTTGATAGCCAGCTCCTTGACGGAAGCCCAGGTGGACTCGCTCATGGGGTGGTTGTCGTTCTTGTACTCGTCGGAAGTCCACCAAACAGTGTTCTTGGAGTTCTCGTCCATGACGATGTACTTGTCTTTGGGGGAGCGGCCGGTGTAGATACCGGTCATAACGTTGACGGTATCCAGCTCGGTGACCTTGCCCACTTCGTAGCCGGTGAGGCCGGGCTTGGTCTCTTCCTCGAACAGCTGCTCGTAGGAAGGATTGTAGATGATCTCAGTAGTACCGGTGATGCCGTACTTCTCGATGCCATAGGTTTCCATAATGACTGATTCCTCCTGTAAAATGTAAGCGATGCGGCGAAAGCCGCTTATCACGACAATTCTCGGTGGAAAGCGGAAAATCCAACCTCCACCGCCTACCATTTTACCATAGTCCTCCCGGAAAGTAAACCGTAATTTTGATTTTTTTCGATGGTTTTACGCAAATTGGCATTTTTGTAAAGCCCGCCCCTCCCCACTTTGGAGATTCCGCCAAGGCGCATCGGGGGAAAGAAAAAAATTTTGTAAATCTTTCGCTCCGGGGCTGGATTTTATCGCTCCTTGTGGTAGAATAGAGTGGATACATTTTAGGTTAGAGGGAGGCGAAACGCCTCCCCTACGGGCGTGACCAAAAAGGAGACACCATGGAAAATACCCAGGAAAAATATCACATTGGAACATTTAAAGATCTGACTTTCCCCAAGAAGATCGACCACATCCTACATTATTATAAATGGTACATCCTCGGCGGGGCGGCGCTCATCTGCCTGATCGTGTCCCTGTGCTGTACCATCTTCCAGAACCGGAAAGAGAGCCTGATCTCCGGCATTTTCGTCAACACCGCCACCTCAACGGAAGGGTACGCCCGGCTCCAGGAGGACTACTGGGACTACTGCGGCGCTGACGAGGATACGAAAGCGGAACTGGTCACCTACCGTGCGCTGGATTTTACGGAGGAAACGCTGAGCGAAACCGATGCCGCCAATTTCATGGTGGTCTCCTGCATGATCGCCGCCCGCACACTGGATTATATTATCTGTGACGAGACTTCTGCAAATTATTTTTATCAGCAGGAAGTGGTGCTGGATTTGCGGGAATTGCTTGACGAGGAGGCGCTTTCCCAATTGGATGTCCTCTACCAGGGGGATACCCCCATCGCCATCCGGCTGGCAGGCTCCAATTTCGCTGAAAATTACCCCCTCACGGCGGAAGATAGCTGCATCCTCTTCGTGGGCAGCACCCAGAATTTTGACCACGACCGGCAATTTCTAACCTACCTGCTGGAGGGGTAAGGAAAATTGTTACAGAACGGGAGGTGGGAGATTGGTAAAAAAAATCATATCCATATTGCTGATGCTCCTGCTATTGTGCCCCGCAGGGTTCGCCCAGGAGGAGATCCCGGCGGCGGTGGAAGATGCCCGCAGGAGTGTCGTCCATCTGTATGGCATCGGCACGGATGAGAATACCGGTCAGCGCATCCGCTGGACGGGGACGGGTTTCGCCGTGGGCATCGCCGGGGAGGATTCGGATATTTTCCTCACCAATTGGCACGTTGCCACCGGCAGCGGCCAATGCGGTCAGGAGCCGGTTCGGCTGTGGCTGCTGCTGGATGGGGCGGAATTGGACGAGAATCAGGTTCCCCGGGAGGGTTGCGCCATCGAGTGCCGGGTACTGGCCACCACGGAGGGGTTCCCGGACGTGGCGGTGATCCAGACGGTGGAGCCGGTGTCCGGTTATAGCGCTCTGCCCCTGCTGTCCAGCCGCCGGGTCGCCGACAGAACGGCGGTTTATGCCATCGGTTTCCCAGGACTGAAAGACAGTCATTACGGCGCAGATTCCGGCCCGGAGGATGCTACCGTCACCGCCGGAGTGATCACCGATCACCTGACCATGACCAGTGCCGGAAATACCCGCACCATTATCCATACCGCCTCCACCCGCCACGGCAATTCCGGCGGCCCGCTGCTGAATGCGCAGGGCGCTGTCGTGGCGCAGACCACCTACGGATTCCAGGAGGACGTATCCACGGAACTTTTCTGCTCCGTTTACATTGACTACGCCGCCCGGATGCTAACGGAGCTGGGCATCCCCTATACCGAGTCCGCCGGGGCATCCATCCTGACGGTTTGGGTAGCCGATCTGCTCCACTGGCCCCAGGTTCCGGACTGGGTTGCGCTGCTACTGGTGGCGCTGGCGGGAATGGGCGTAATCTGGTTCGCATTCACTTTCGTAAAAACTGCCCGGGAAGCGGCGGGGGAAATCCGCCAGCATCTCCGGGCAAAAAGAAGCATAAAAGAAGAGAAAAAAGAAAGAGACGAGGTGCTTTAAATGAAACGAGGAGCCACATTGCTCATGGCATTGCTGCTGCTTGCAACCCTGATCCTGCCCGCTTCGGCGCAGGAGGAAAAGCTGCTGTATCCCGCAATCCAGATTCAGGACGATTTCGTCTACTGTTTCGCCGCCCCTCTGGAGGGGGGGAGCATTTCCGTCACGGCCAACGGCACCGGAATCGACTGCACGCCATCGTCCCTGGCGCAGAGCGGACTGGGCATCACCTACTACTGTGTAGTGGGCATTACCAGTTCCCTGAGCGACATCCAGAAAGAGCAGGAGCGGCTGGCGCTCACCGCTCTGAACGAAGCGCTGGGAGAAAAGGACAGTTTGGTTCTGGTCTCCATGAACCGGGAAATTCAATTCGGAGAGAAATTGACGGATGCAGCCTCCCGTGAGGCGGCCATTGAAAGTTTCCTCACCTATCCCTCTTTCGGCACCAATCTATTCAACGGCATCGACACCGTCCTTTCCACCATCGCCGAATCCGAAACGGGCGCCTGCTGCGTGGTATTCATCACCGATGGGTTCGACAACGCCGGGCTCGTAAAGGTCACCGAGGAGCAGGCCGGTCGCTTCATCCAGAACAGTGGCCTGAGCGTGAATTTCATCGGCGCAATGATGCCCCCCTATGCCATGAACAATCAGCCCATCCGCTCCCAGCGGCTGGAGGACTATGCGGCAATGTCCCTGGGGGGAATTTGCCGAATCCCTCTGCGGGATGAACCCAACGACTATAATGCCGCCGCCGAAGCGGCGGGCAAAGAAATCGTCAGCCAGTGCGCCAATTGGACGGTCATCCGTCTGGATGCCGCTTCCCTGCCCCGGGATCAGAAGACGATCGATCTGACCGTCACCTGGACCGGCGACGGCAATACGCTGAGCGATACCATCCAGATTGACACTTCGGATCTCCCGGCGCTGCCGAAGCCAACCACTCCACCCACGGAACCGGAGACACTGCCCCCCGCCACCCAGCCCACCGTCCCCCTGCCCACGGAGCCGCCGGTGACGGAGCCCATCCCCCAATATCAGGATGACGGAGCGGCAAGAAATCTGTGGTACATTTCCATCGGCCTTGCCGTGGTGGTGGTGATTCTGGTGCTGGTGCTGGTGATTCTGGCCACCCGGAAATCCATCTCCCCCGCAACACCCCAGCCCCGGGAGAAGCGCCCGGAACGCAGCCCGGGAAAGGATCGCCCCGCCGCTCCCCAGGAGCAGCAGGCGCCGCCGATGCCCGGGGAGGATGCATCCATGCCCCCCATCCGCCTGCCGGAGGATCCGGGATTCTCCATCTCCCTGGAATTGCCCGATGAGCCCCAGGAAACGCCGGATGTGCAGGAAACGCACGAATTACAGGCTCCCCAGGAGGATATGCCTCTGATTGACATTTCCGTCATGACGGAAGAAAAATCCCCCGCCCAGGCGGACGAACCCGGGGACGACACCGCAGCGATGCTGGATGCGCTGTACGCAGAGCTCTCCCTGCTGCCGGAACTTGAGAAACAGGATACGCAGCAAAAGCCGGTTCAGAAGCCGCAACAGATGGAAAAGGCGCAGCCCCTTACCCAGGCGAAGCCCCCCCGGGAGCGCCCCCTCAACCGCCGGGCAGCCCCCCAGCCGGAGCCGGAGATCCCTCCCGCACCCCCGGTGGAACCCATTGCCCCCGCACCGATCACCCCCGGTGTGCCCACCTGCACCATTTCCCTGACCCCGGAGGGGGATCCGGACGGCGCCGTGAAGATCATCATGGAGGCCAACGGAAGCTGCACCCTGGGGCGCAACCAGAAAGCGGACGTCATCCTGAACGAGACGGACTCCGCCCTCAGCGGGCTGCATTTTGAGCTGCAATGGGACGGCCGGGTGCTCCACCTGACCGACCGGGGCTCCACCAACGGCACCTCCCTCAGCGGCATCCCCCAGCGCCCCGGCCACTGGTCCCGGGTAGAATCGGGAACCACCGTTCAGGCGGGCTCCGTGCGCTATAAAATCCAGATTCAGAAGAATTAAAACGAATGTCTCCCCATTCGTAAACGACAGCCAAAAGAAGCGGAGGCAAACAGAAATGAAATGGAAATGGGCATTCCTCGCCCTGGCGGTGGCGCTGACGGTAGCGCTGTTCCTCACCGATTTTTCCCTCTTCTCCCCCAGGAAACGGAATTGCTGGGTGGAGGCGGAGGCCGGGCGAAGCTATTATGACGAAAATGGGAACCCCTCCACCGGATGGCGTGAAATCGACGGTACCCGTTACCATTTTGACGATAACGGCATCCTGTCCACCGGTTGGAGGAGCCTGAACGGCGAAAGCTACTGCTTTCAGGAGGGGATCGCTCTCACCGGTTGGGTGCAGCGCAATGGCGCTAGATGCTACCTGAGCGCCGACGGCACCCCGGCCACCGGCTGGCTGAAGGAGGAAAGCGGCACCTACTACCTGGATGAGGCGGGCTGCCCCGTCACCGGACTCATGGAACTGCCGGAGGGGCAATTCCGCTTCCGGGAGGATGGAACGCTGTTCACCGGATGGTACGAGGGGGAGGATCAAACCCTTTACTATGCCCCCGATGGCCGCCCGGTCTCCGGCTGGACGGAAATTGACGGGGTGAACTACCGCTTCCGGGAGGACGGGGCACTGGTCACCGGATGGTATGAAGAGGGGGAATACCGGTATTATTTCAACCCGGACGGCACCCCCGCCCAGGGGGAGCAGGTGATCGATGGCCAAACCTGGCACTTCACCCCGGAGGGGATCCAGATCTATCTGGTGAATCCCTGGCACGAGCTGCCCGAGGACTACACCGTGGAATTGACGGATACTTTCAACGGCTACCGCATTGCCGAATGCTGCGCCGAAGCACTGGAACGCATGATCAATGACTGCGCCGCCGACGGGCTGATCCCCGTGCTCTGCTCCGGCTACCGCAGCTACTGGGATCAGTACGCCATTTTCCAGGGCAAGGTACAACAGCTCGGCAGCGTTGCCCGAGCCAAAACCGTTGCGGCGGTACCCAACACCAGTGAGCATCAGCTGGGGCTGGCAGTGGATGTGGTTTCCACCCCGAACAATACCCAGGCGGAGGCAGCCGTTGCCCGATGGCTCATGGAGCACTGCTGGGATTACGGTTTCATCCTGCGCTACCCCGATGGCTCCGGCGATATCACCGGCATCATCTACGAGCCCTGGCACTATCGCTACGTGGGCATCCCCGTGGCCAAGGCATTGCAGGAAAGCGGATTGACATTGGAAGAATACCTGGGCGCTTCCCAGGGGGAAGCGTGATTCTTCTTACCAGTCCGGGGTCAGTTCTTCCCCCATGGGCAGGCGGAGAATATCGGCTGTAATGGAGCGGTATTCGGCAAGGTCCGTGGTTTTCCGCAGGCGCTTGGCAAGCTTCTCCGTATCCCGAAACCGGCACAGGAGATAGCGCCAATTCTCTTTCAGCCGGAACATGGCGTTTCGGGAGCCACCGAAAGCCACCAGGTACGCTTCCAGCAGCTCATTATGGAACTGCACCAAATTCTCCCGGCTCGTTCCCCCGGGGCTCAGCATCCCCGGGTCACCGATCAGTCCCCGGCCGAGCATCACTAACCCGACACCGGGATAATCCCGGGAAAAGCGGGAGATCTCCCCCAGGGTGCATAAATTCCCATTATAGCACACGGGGCAATTCGCCTTTTCCAGCGCCAGGCGAAATGAATCCAGATTTACATTCCCATTGTAAAAATCCCGCCGCACCCGGGGATGGACGATCAATTCCGCAAGGGGATAGCGGCACAAAACATCCAAAATCGCTGGAAATTCCTCCGCCGATTCCATGCCAATCCGTGTCTTCACGGAAATGGGCAGGGGAGCGGCGGAGAAAATTTTATCCAGAAATGCATCCAGCTGATCCAAATCGGCCAGCATTCCGCTGCCTTTCCCCTTGGCCACCACCGTGCCGGAGGGGCAACCCAGATTCAGATTCACCTGGGAATACCCCCGCTCCCGGCAAAGGGTGGCCATCCAGTTGAAGTCCTCCGGATTCTTCGTCAGCAACTGGGGGACAACGGGGAACCCCACGCTGTCCGCCGGAGGGAGTTCCCGCTCCTCCTTGTTCGTCAGGTGACGGTGCACCGTGGGGGAGAAAAAGGGGGTATAATAGCGATCCACCCCAGGGAAATGCCGGTGGTGCACCCGCCGGTAGATGCTGTCCGTCAGCCCCTCCATGGGGGCAAAATAATAGTTCATCGTACCAAGTCTCTTTCTTCGCAGATTTTTCACCATTATAAAGGAAGTTTCCGCCCAAATCAATCCCCAAGCATGATTGCCAATGTTGTCAACTTAAGGTTCGATACGGTAGCGCCCCTTGTCCCCCCGTTGAGGTGTGCAAAGGGGGTGCGCAAAAAAGGCGGCACCCAACGATCGTTGAATGTCGCCTGTTTTCTTGTCCAATCCTGCTTGCAGTTG
>CAZTYB010000100.1:0-6997 GCA_964617595.1 uncultured Oscillospiraceae bacterium
TTCACCGCCAAATCCGGCCGGAAGATCCCCTATTTCATCAACGCCGGTATGATCAAAACCGGTGAAGAAATCGCTACTCTCGGCGAATTCTATGCCCGGGCATACAAAGAAAAACTGGGCGACAAGAAAGCGGTGCTCTATGGCCCAGCCTACAAAGGCATCTCCATCGCCGTTTCTGCCGCCGTTGCCCTGAGCAAGCAGGGGGTAAATGTACCTTTCTTCTTCAACCGTAAGGAAGTAAAAGACCACGGTGAGGGCGGCGTATTCGTGGGCTACGTGCCCCAGGCCGGTGAGGAAGTGGTCATCACCGAGGATGTGATCACCGCCGGCACCGCCATCCGGGAGAGCATGGCGATCCTCAGCCATCTGGATGGGGTCAAGGTTGCCGCCACTTTCATCATGGTGGATCGCAAGGAGCGTGGCCAGGGCGAAAAGCTGGCCATGGAGGAAGTGGAAGAGGAATTCGGGTTCCCGGTCTACTCCGTGGTGGATGTATATGACATCATCGAATATCTGAAAGAAGACCCCAAAAATAACGAGAACGTCGCCCGCATCGAAGCCTACCTGGAAAAGAACGGAGCAAAGCAATGAGAAGTCTGAATAGCATTCTGGATCTGTCCGTGGAGGAAATCGACGGCTTGATCTCCACCGCCAAGGACATCATTGCCCATCCCCAGAATTACTGGGAGGCCTGCAAACACAAGAAATTGGCTACGCTCTTCTTTGAGCCCTCCACCCGCACCCGGCTGAGCTTCGAAGCCGCCATGATGGAGCTGGGCGGGAACGTAATCGGTTTCTCCCAAGCCAGCTCCTCCTCCGCCTCCAAGGGCGAAAGCATGGCGGACACGGCCAAGATCCTCAGCTGCTATGCCGACATCATGGCCATTCGCCACCCCAAGGACGGGGCACCTTTCGTCGCATCCCGCAATGCAACTGTCCCCGTGATCAATGCCGGGGACGGGATGCACAACCACCCCACCCAGACACTGGCGGATCTATTGACCATTTCCCGGGAAATGGGTCACCTGGACAATTTGACCATCGGATTCTGCGGTGACCTGAAATACGGGCGCACCGTTCACTCCCTGATCGAAGCCATGAGCCGCTACAGCGGCATCAAATTCGTGCTTATCTCCCCGGAGGAATTGAAGCTCCCCGGATTCGTCCGCTTCAACATTCTGGAAAAGCTCCATATCCCCTATACGGAGGTCACCTCTCTGGAAGATGCTCTGCCGGAGCTGGACATCCTTTATATGACCCGCATCCAGCGGGAGCGATTCGACGATCCCTGGCAGTATGAGCGGCTGAAAGACAGCTATGTTCTCACCCCCGAGAAGATGCAGCTGGCCAAGGAAAAAATGAGTGTCCTGCATCCCCTGCCCCGGGTGAACGAAATCAGTGTCGCCGTGGACGATGACCCCAGAGCTGCCTATTTCCGCCAGGCGCTGAACGGGAAATATATGCGTATGGCGCTGATCCTCATGCTGCTGAAAGAAGCAGAGCGCAACCCCATCCGGGACGAGATCGACCCCAACGGACTGCGCTACGATCTGGTATGCCACAATCCCCGGTGCATCAGCGCCACGGAGCAGGAGCTGCCCCAAATCTTCCGCACTACGGACAAAGAAGCGGGCATCCACCGTTGCATTTACTGCGAGCAGAGGGCATAATCTTCATAAAAAGGCGCAAAAAAGCGATACCCGGGTTCATCCCATGGGTATCGCTTTCGCTTATGCTTCTTCGCTTTCCCGCAGTTGCTTCGCCAGATGCTGGGTAACCGCCGCACAGCGGTGCGCTGCAATGGATTCAAAGGTGGGATAGTCCATTTCGGCGCTGTCGTCCGCCTTGTCGGAAATCGCCCGGAGAATTACAAAGGGGATCTGATTCCGGTAGGCCGTTTGCGCAATGGCCGTGCCCTCCATCTCCGTGCACAGGCCACGGGTGATCTCCACGATGCGCTCTTTCGCTTCCCTGCTGGAGACGAACTGATCCCCGCTGGCCACCCGTCCGATGCGGGTGTGGCCGGGATTAACGGCCTCCGCCGCGGCAAAAGCCAGGGCAACCAAAGTCTCATCCGCCGGGAACGCCACCACCTTCGTCTGGGGCACCTGCCCCATGGGGTAGCCAAAGGCGGTCACATCCATATCATGATACATGGCATCCTGGCTCACCACCAGGTCGCCGATATCCAACTGCGCACACAATGAACCGGCGATGCCGGTATTGACCAAATGGGTCACGCCATATACATCGCACAGAATCTGAGCACACAGGGCAGCATTGACCTTGCCAATGCCGCACTCCACCACCGTTACCGGCAATCCCTCCAGGATACCGTCGTAGAAAATGCTGCCCGCTTTTTTCGTCTGGGTTTTCTCCGTCATTTGCCCCAGGAGGGTCTCAATCTCCTCCTGCATGGCACCGATGATTCCAAGTTTTGTCATTTTTCCTCCTTATTCCGGGTAGCTCAGCCGGTCGGGGGTGATATGCTCCAGCAAGGCTGCATATTTCGCCCCCCAGTGATTGGCCATGGGCAAATTCATATCCAGGTAATTGCCGCAGTCTCTTGCGCTGGCGCCGGGGACATCTCCCCGGAAATCCCGGACGAACCGGAAGCAATCCAGCACCAGCGGCACCACCTGCTCCGAAGTATAGTCCCCGGAAAGCAACAGGTAGAATCCGGTGCGGCAGCCCATGGGGCCAAAATAGAGCACTTTCTCTTTCCACCGGGGCTCATTGCGCAGAAATGTAGCCGCCAAATGCTCGATAGTATGCACCTCCGCCGTATTCATCACCGGCTCCTCATTGGGGCTGGTCAGGCGCAGGTCAAAGGTCGTCACCGTTTCGGCTCCCACCTTGTCTTTCCGGGAGACGTACAGCCCCGGCTGCAAACGGATATGATCAATGGTAAAGCTGGTAATTTTCTCCATTTTATTTTCCTCAGTTGGGTGTATTTTGCCTGAGCACAAGCTCCAGCGCCGCCCGAATTGCTGCAAGACGCACTTCCTCCCGGGAACCGGAGAAATGGAACACCTCGCTCAGGCAGGATTCTTTATCACAATAGCCGATATAAACCGTACCAATGGGATTGCCGAACTCATCCCCGCCGGGGCCGGCCAGACCGGTGACGGATACGGCCACATCCGCCCGAAGTGCCTCTCTTGCCCCCCGTGCCATTGCCTGAGCCACCGGGGCGCTGACTGCGCCGTGGAGTTGGAGCAAGGATGCATCCACATTCAGCAAATTCTCCTTGACCCAATTGGTATAGCTGATGATGCCCCCCTTGTACACGGCGGAGCTGCCGGGCACGGCGGTCAGCGCCGCACCGATGCCGCCGCCGGTGCAGCTTTCCGCAGTGACCATAGTGCACCCCGCCAGCGCTTCCAGCACCTCACAGCAGAGCTTCGTCATGGTACGATACCTTGATTTTCTCCACTCCCGCCAGAGCACGCTGAATCAATTCCTGACGGTTCAGCTTCTCCTCCGCATGGATCACCTGCCCCAGGGTGGGCTTGGTCTTGGGATGTTTGGGGGTGAAGACAGTGCAGCAATCCTCATAGGGGAGGATTGACGTTTCCAACGTGCCGATTTTCCGGGCGATGGTAACGATCTCCTCTTTGTCCATGCCCACAAGAGGCATGAATACGGGGATATCCACCACGGCACCGGTAACCGCCATGGCCTCCATGGTCTGGGAGGCCACCTGACCCAGATTTTCGCCGGTGACCAGAGCGCCGCAGCCATCGTGCTTGGCCAGTGCGGCGGAAATCTCCATCATAAAGCGGCGCATGATCAGGGTAAAGAATTCCTCCGGGCAATTGTCCCGGATGGCCTCCTGGATCTCTGTAAAGGGCACCACATTCACCGTCATCCGTCCGGAATAGCGGGTGACCAGTCGGGCCAGCTCCAATACCTTATCCTTGGCCAGCTGGGAAGTATAGGGGTAGGAGAAGAAATGCACCGCTTCAATTTCCACGCCCCGCTTGGCGATCATATAGCTGGATACCGGCGAATCGATACCGCCGGAAAGCAGGCACATGGCTCTGCCCCCCACGCCGGTGGGCAATCCCCCTGCGCCGGGCTCCGCAGGGCCATGGACATAGGCCGCAAGATCCCGCACCTCCACATACACGGTATACTCCGGATGGTGCACATCCACCGCAACCCCGGGATGGGCTTCCGCCAGGCGGCCGCCGATCTCCTGGGACAGGGCGATGGAATTCAGGGGGAACTGCTTATCCGACCGCTTGGACTCCACTTTGAAAGATTTGGCGCAATCCAGATCCTCACCCAGGTAAGCTTCGCAGGCTTCGAAAATGGCATCCAGATTCTTTTCGCAGGGACGGCAGCGGCACAGGGAAACCACTCCGAAAATGCTGTGGCAAGCTTCCCACGCTCCCTCCAGGTCTGCGCCGTCGTCCATGGGCTGGATATACACCGTGGACTGCATGATATAAACATCGAAATTGCCGTAGGGCTTCATCCGGCGACGGACATTCTGGCGCAGTTTGCTCTCGAACTGGCGCTTGTTGCCGCCTTTCAGGACGATCTCCCCCAATTTCATCAAGAAAATCTCGTTCATTCTTTGTTCCCTTTCCTCTCAATCGCTGAAAATACAGTGTTATTATAATACTTCTTTCTGATTTTGCAAGAATTATTCCTAAGGAAACTTCGAATAAATGGCAAAAGAAAACTGCGGGCGAAAAATGCCGCATCTTTTTCTTGACTTTGCCGACACTTGGCGCTATAATATCCCGGTAATCACAAATGGGCTCGTAGCGCAGCTGGGAGCGCACCCGGGCCAGTTCTAGCCCCCACGAACGAGGGGATGTGGCGGTGGTAGTAGCCATGTCGTTCGCATAACACTACCAAAACGGGCTCGTAGCTCAGTCTGGGAGAGCGTACGGTTCGCATCCGTAAGGTCGAGGGTTCGATCCCCTTCGAGTCCACCAAAGGCAGGTTTGCTTTTTGCAAGCCTGCTTTTTTATGTTTCCACGGGATAGACTGTCGACCTTTCATTTCCATCATTGGTGCAATTGGCAGATAAAGATCTGAATTGCTCGAAGGAAACGTTAAACTCAACTTCAATGGTATAGTCCCTGTAAACATAAACGGATTTAATGAATTGGGAAACAATCATTTTCTTTGCTGCAAAGGTGCAATTATCATATAGATCAGCCCAACTTTGCAGTTTGTCATATTCCTGCTTCTCCAATTTTATGCTGCTGATCTTCTCCGTCAACTCCTGTTTGGCCTGTTCTACCGCATTCGATAATGCGGTGATCTCAGATTTTGCTTTTTGAATCAATTCATTAAGCAATTCACCGCTTAGCTTGCTTTCGCCCCGAATGACTCGAATGGTTTCCGCCTGATAATCTTCCAACTCTCTGGCTTTTTCGGAAAGCTGGATTTCTGTCATACGAAGCTTCGCTCTGGCCAATTCCACGGCTTTTTCGTGTTGTTCGGCAATCACATCATATTCCGATGACATTTTGATCTTGCCCAGTTGGTAGCGAATAACTTCATCCATAATGCCATCCAGCTTTGTGACACCATAGCCAGACTGACCATCGCATTTGTCAGGATGCCTTACCCGGTAATGGCAGCCGTATCTGGCTCTTACTTCACTATGTACAGAGCCATCCTTATTGATTCTCTGACGGCCACTGGTGGTCAGTGTAAGCCGATTTCGGCAATGACCACAATAGACATTTCCAACCAGCAGCGAACGGCCAGAAAGGTTCAGCGGCGTGTCGTGATGCCGTTGCGTTCGAGCCTTCATCAATTCCTGCGCCCGGTCGAACGTTTCCTGATCGATGATTTGCAGTTCTGGGATAAAGTCGGATTCTGCATCGCCATTGGTGATAACGCCGGTGTAGATTCGGCGTTTCAGCATGGATATGATGGATGTGTTTGGAAAATCACTTCCATCAGCCCGACGGATATTGGCTTCCAGCAGATAATGGCTGATTCGCTGGGCACCAAAACCCTCGTTGACGTATTTATCAAAGATCAATCTGACGATTTGGGCCGCATCTTCATCAATCATCAAATCGTGAACTTCCTTGTTGCGCTTGTTAATGCGCCCACATTTTTCCAGACGATAGCCATAGGGTACAGTACCGCCAGTGTAATGTCCACTTTCGG
The DNA here is from genome assembly GCA_964617595.1 of uncultured Oscillospiraceae bacterium. Taxonomy (GTDB): domain Bacteria; phylum Bacillota; class Clostridia; order Oscillospirales; family Oscillospiraceae; genus Faecousia. The sequence goes on from CAZTYB010000100.1 coordinate 6,148, forward strand.
TAAGTTGTTCCAGCCTGGTTTTTACACGAACGGAGGTTTTGATACTTTCGCCAGAGGCTTGCCAATAGCGAATATAGTTCAGAAGTTTGTCCACATGGGTATCAAAACGCTGCTGCCCTTCTGTAGCACTCCAAACTTCAATTCCTTGCTGGACAAACCATTCCACGACAAACGGAGTTTCATCATCTCTGCGGCCAAGACGGTCAAACATAAAGACCAAAAGGATGTCAAACTTCTTTTCAATGGCATATTTTTGGATCTCCTGAATCGCATCCCGTTCTTTTGCCGTTTTCTTAAAACCGGAAACACCTTTTTCGTATATTTCATCCACCAAAATCCAGTCACTGTGGCAGGATATAAATTCCCGGCAACATTGTTTTTGCATGGGAATATCATTCTTATCGACCTGCCCGACGGTAGAAACTCGGTAAAGGGTGATGACACGTTTTTTGTTTTCCATAACATACACTCCATTTTCTGCTGAAAACGGTGTATGTCCTTGTTCTATATTTAATTTTCAAGGTACATTTTACACCATTATTATATCATAATTCGGATATTATTGCAACTTTTTTGAATTTTCTGTACTGCACAGGATTTTTCCGATCTGTTCAAGAATCCTGTCTGACGGATCATTTGAATACCGAAGGATGACCGTTGCTCCCTGAATGTGGATACATTCTTCCTGCATTGTTTTAGATATATTTTGCTCCATGTTCCTCTCCTGAATATGATGCTACAGCAGGTTTTTGCATCTAGTTATTTCGCACCTGTTGTGCGTTAAGTGATACTATTTCAAACGGCCACTTTGGGGCCGGGGGGATATTCCCACGATACAGGCGGTCGGGCT
>CAZTYB010000101.1:0-6766 GCA_964617595.1 uncultured Oscillospiraceae bacterium
TGACAGCTCAGCCTAAAGGCATGGCTTCGCACACCTCTGAGAGGGAGCCAAGGGGTACGCAAGGCGACAAGATGTATGAATAAGGAGCATTTCTATGCGAAAAAGTGGAATTTTGATGCACATTTCCTCCCTGCCCGGCCCTTATGGAGTGGGCAGCATGGGGAAAAGCGCCTATGAATTTGTGGATTTTCTCAGCCGTGCGGGGCAAAGCTATTGGCAGATCCTGCCCCTGAGCCCCACGGGCTATGGCGATTCACCCTACCAGTCTTTCTCCACCTTTGCGGGCAATCCCTATCTGATCGATTTGGATACCCTCATTGCCCAGGGGCTGCTGACAAAGCAGGAGGTGGAATCTGTCACCTGGAGCAGCGATGAACAGCGGGTGGACTACGGCTGCCTGTATGCCAACCGGACGAAACTGCTGCACCATGCCTACCTGCGCTTCGCTCCGGACGGGGCATTCCGGGATTTTATCCATGACAATGCCCACTGGTTGGAGGATTACGCCGCATTCATGGTGCTCAAGCAGCACCACGGGGGCAGCCCCTGGCACTCCTGGCCACGGCCCCTGGCCATGCGGCAAAAGGAGGCAATGGATGCATTCCGGGAGGAAAACGCACCGGACATTGTTTTCCATTATTTCCTGCAATATATTTTCTTCCGCCAGTGGGATGCGCTGCGTGCCTATGCCAGGGAGAAAGGCATCCGCATCATTGGGGACGTGCCCATCTACGTGCCCCAGGATTCGGCGGATCTCTGGGCGAATCCGGAGCTGTTTCAGCTGGATGAAGAATACTGCCCCAAAAAGGTTGCGGGGGTGCCCCCGGATTCCTTTACGGCGGATGGCCAGCTCTGGGGCAATCCCCTGTATGATTGGCAGCGGATGAAGCAGACCGGCTACGCCTGGTGGATCCGGCGGCTGTCCATGGCGGCACGGATGTATGATGTGGTTCGGCTGGATCATTTCCGGGGCTTCGAAAGCTACTGGGCGGTTCCCTACGGGGACAGGACTGCCGCCGGTGGCTGCTGGATGCCCGGACCCGGGGCGGATTTCATCCACGCCATCCGTTCTGCACTGCCGGAGCTGGACTTCATTGCGGAGGATTTGGGTTACGTCACCCCCCAGGTGCGCCAGCTTCAGGAGGAATCCGGCTACCCCGGCATGAAAGTAATGCAGTTCGCTTTCGATTCCCGGGAGGCGGCGGACTATTCCCCCCATACCTATCCGGAGAATTCCGTTTGCTATTCCGGCACCCACGACAATCTGACCCTGGCTCAGTGGTTCCAGGAGGCGGCTGCGGAGGATATTGCCCTGGCCAAAGCGTACCTGGGACTGAACCGGGAGGAGGGCATGGTGCGGGGCATGATCCGGGGCTGCATGGCTTCGGCAAGCCGCCTGTGTATCATCCAGATGCAGGATTATCTGGAATTGGGGGGCTTCGCCCGGATGAATTTCCCCGGCACCCTGTCCGGCAATAACTGGACATGGCGGGCGGTGAAAGACCAGTTCACCCCGGAATTGGAGCAGCGCATCCTCGATACCACCCGCCGCTACGGCCGGATTTGAATTAAGAATTTTGAAAACAAAAAACGGTAGGAACCATTCCGGCTCCTACCGTATTTTCTTAGGCCTCCACTTTGGTTACGATTCCCGGCACTTTTGCGATCAGCAGGGAGGCCACCGCCGTTAAAATCAGTTCCGGAATCATATAGATGCCGTTGTATACCACGCTGTAGACAAGTGCCAGCACATTGGGGCTCAGCGCCTCCACCAGCTTTGCCCCCCAGGCGGGGAACCCCTCCTGAGTGAAGAACCACTCTGCCCAGGCACCGTACAGGATGTAACCGGAGAGAATGTGGCATACATACCGGCACCCCAGGGCGATCAGCGAGCCGCCCATCAGCGCCAACCCCGGATTTTTCACCCGGTTGCGCAGGCAACCGCCCAGCCCCAGGGAGGTGAACGCCAGTAGATAGTCCAGCGTGCACATGGCCATGGCGTTCAATATCATCACCCCGTCGCCAAAGGTTCCCGGCTGGAAAGCGGCGGTGACATTCTTTACGCCGATGAGCATCTCGATCAGCGCATAGCATACGCCGGTGACCAGACCCCACTTCACGCCGTAACGGTACGATACCAGTACCACCGGCAGCATGGATACCAGGGTGACCTGACCGCCGAAAGGCGAATCGGGGATGATGGCCTTGCTCACCAGCTCCAGCACAATGGCCAGAGCCAGCAGCATGGCGCTTTCGGTGAGACGTTTGGTGTTGGTTTTCATTGAGACTCCTCCTGAATAAAAAATTCGCATTGCAAACCCGTCCAGGTGCAATGCGACCACAAAAGGAGCCCCATATCTGCATCTTTCCCTCCGACGGTACTAACCGTATCAGGTTCACGGGTCAGGGCTACTCAGCCCAATCTCAGCCGGATGCATCCGGCCCCCCGAAGACTTATTTGTTCTGCGACGGAGTTATTGTAAGCGCTGTGGAGGAAAATGTCAAGAGGGCATTTTTATCCGTTCTTTAGATTGCACCAAAATCGTGCCCGTAATTTTAGGCTGCACCACCGGTCATGTCCGTAGGGGAGGCGTTTTCGGCAAGCCCATGCAAGAGGGACGGGAGACCCGTCCCCTACGCCCGTATCATTAGATTATGCCAAAATCGTAGGCGTTCCGCCTCCCGCTTCTTGTGGTTTTATCCAGGTACGTTGAACGAGAATGGCCAAAACCAACCCCGTAGGGACACCCCTCCTGGGGTGTCCGCCGTTCAAGGGAACCCCTTGGGCGGTATTTTTTGCTTATAAAAAGGGATGCACCCGTTACCGGATGCACCCTGCTTTATTTGGATTATTTTTTTGCCTTTTCGCCCCGGAGCTGTTTTTGCAGCCAGTCCTTGCCGTCCACGAACCGGGCGACGATGAAGCTGACCACATAGTCACCGGCGGCATTGACCATGGTTGCGGGGGGATCTACCAGATTGCCCAGTGCGATGGCGATGGGGTAGGCGATGGCCATATCATTGGGGAAGAAGATGGTGCACAGCACCAGTTCGCCGGTGCCGCCGCCGCCGGGGATGCCGGACATGGCCACGCTGGAGAACACGGCCACGATGATGGCCAGGATCGCTTCCCAGGTGCCGAAATCCTTGCCGAAGAAGCCGAAGAGGAAAGCGACTTTCACAATGGCGCTCATGGCGGAGCCGTCCATGTGCATGGTGGCGCCCAGGGGAACCACAATATCGGAGATATCCTTGCTGATGCCGGTCTCCTCAGCCACTTCCATATTGGTGGGGATGGTGGCTACGGAGGAGCAGGTGCCGAAGCTGACGGCAGCGGGCTTCAGCAGATGCTTGAACATCACCTTTGCACCCCCCTTGCCGCCGCCGAAGCGGGCATAGATGGGGAAAGAGGCAAACATATAGGCAAAGCACATGACATAATAGATGATCAGAGTCTTGCTGTAGTCGCCGATGAGCTCCGGGCCATAGGTGGCGACCAGGCTGGCGAAGAAGCCGAAGAAGCCGATGGGGGCATAATAAGTGATGATCTTCACAACTTTCATGATGCAGTTGGTCAGATCCTCCAGCAGCTTTGCGGTCATGGTGTCCTTGCCGCCATTCAGCTGGATGCCGAAACCGAAGAGAACGGCGAACACGATCAGGGGAAGAATGGCTCTGCGGCTGAGCAGCTCAGCGAAGTCCGGCTTGGTGAAGAAGTTCACGACCATTTCCGCCAGGCTCAGACCCTCGCCCACTTCACCGGCCTGGGCAACGTAGTCGCTGCTGACCAGGGGGAAGATGCGGCAGACGATGTACATGGCAACTGCGGCGATGGCGGCAGTGGTCAGGAATGTGGCGATGGTCACGCCCATGATCTTGCCGGCTTTCTTCATGGAGCTCATATTGGCAATGGCGGAGGCGATGGAGCAGAACACCATGGGAACCACGATGCAGAACATCAGATTGATAAATACCGTGCCCAGCGGCTCTAAGCAGGTGGCACCCGGCCAGAATGCACCCACGATGCATCCGGCGACGATGCCCACCAGCATGGTGATCAGGAAGCCATAATTCTTTAATACCTTTTTCATAAGAAGTTCATCCTCTCCTGAAGTTTTTGGAATTTACATCTTCATTTTACTCCACAGGGATTGCAAAGAAAACGCATTTCATGCTATAATACTTGCAAAAACTGCTATCGGAGGCAACCATGGAAGAAAATCAGAAGCGGGGCTACCTACTGGAGAATTTCCGCCTGTTCCATCTGCGCTCCCCCGGGGGAGCAACCACGGAACTGCATTATCACGAATTCTGCAAGGTGCTGCTGCTGGTTTCCGGCGGCGGGGATTATTTCATCGGTACGGAGCGCTACCAGTTGCGAGCCGGGGACATTCTGCTCATCGGCAGCCGCACCCTCCACCGGCCGGAGCTGGAGGAACATACGCCCTATGAGCGGATCATTATTTACATTTCACCGGAATACCTCCGCCGAACCTCCACCCAGGGGTGCGATCTGCTGTCCGTCTTCTCCGGGGAGCGGGGGGCGGTGCTTCGCCTGGGGGAGGAGCCCCGGCGGAAAGTATTCGCCCTGGTCTATTCCCTGGAGCGGGATTTGCAGACCCAGGGATTCGGCCGGGAGATTTTGGGCAATTCCGGTATGCTCCGGCTGATGGTGGAGCTGGGGCGGCGGATGGAGAATGCCCCCGTCCTGGAGCCAACTCCCCTGACTCGGAGCAGCAGCCGCATCCGGGACATTGCCGCCTATTTGGAGGAACATCTTGCAGAAGACCTGGATATCGAGACCATCGCACAGCGGTTCTTTATCAGCAAATACCATCTGATGCGCCTGTTCCGCCAGGAGACCGGCATCACCCTCCATCAATATATTACCCGCAAGCGCCTGCTGCTGGCACGGGAGCTGATGGATGGGGGGATGCGGGCAACGGAGGCCTGCTACCGCTGCGGGTTCAAGAGCTATTCCTCTTTCACCCGTGCCAGCGCCGCCCAATTGGGCACCACCCCCACCGGCCGCCCCGGTTCCCTGCGCCCGGGGGAAGAGGGAATGGAGTAACGCAAAAGGGAAAACGATTACATTCACGATAGCTTTGTGCCATGTGCACAAAAAATGAATTTTTAATAAATTGAATATGGTAGTATTTTTCTCGTTGACAAATGTCTCTGAGTGAGATACAATAGGGGCAAATTCAAGGGGAGGTAAACGAAAAATGACGAACTTCAATGCTTTCGGTTCTTGTTCTTCTACCTGCAACGGCAGCGCCGCTGCGGCTTCCTTTGATGCCCGGATGATTATGATTATGGACACTGTCATTGCTCTGGCAGTGTCCATTTGCATTCTTGCGCTGGATGTACGACTGTACCTGTTGCCAGCGTGACCGGGATTTCAGCTTTGTATGAAAGAACGGTTACGGTGAGAACGCTGTAGCCGCTTTTTTATAACCGGAATTCGGCACTGCGCGCTTCCGAATTCCCCCCACAGTACGCAACAAAGGAGAAATGAAAAATGAAAAAGTTACTTGCTCTTGTGCTCACATTTGCCATGGTGACCGGCGCTTTCGCCGTTACCGCTTCCGCCGATGCCGGTACCGTTAAGATCGGTACTTCCGGCCCGCTGACCGGCGGCGCCGCCGTTTACGGCACCTGCGTTGCCAACTCCGCACAGATTGCCGTTGACGAAGTGAACGCCCTGGGCGGCTTGCAGTTCGAGCTGAATAATCAGGATGACGAGCACGATTCCGAGAAAGCCGTCTCCGCTTACTATACCCTGCAGGACTGGGGTATGCAGATCATGGTCGGTACCGTCACCACCAAGCCCTCTCTGGCTGTTGGCCCGCTGGCCAATGAAGACCGTGTCTTCATGCTGACCCCCTCCGCCTCTGCGCTGGACGTGGTCTACACCGGCGATAATGTCTTCCAGATCTGCTTCGCTGACCCCACTCAGGGCTCCGTCTCCGCCAGTGTCATTGCGGAAAAGAATCTGGGCACCAAGATCGGCGTGATCTACGATTCCTCCGACGTGTATTCCACCGGCATCCTGGAGACCTTTGAAGAGGAAGCCACCGCTCTGGGCCTGGAGATCGTCTGCACCGAAGCTTTCACCAGTGATACCAAGGCCGACCTGACCACCCAGGTTACCAAGTGCAAGGAAGCCGGTGCCGAGCTGGTGTTCCTGCCCATCTACTATACCGAAGCTTCCGCCATCCTCTCCTATGCTGACCAGATCGGCTACGAGCCCGTGTTCTTCGGTGTGGACGGCATGGACGGCATCCTGGATGTGGAGGGCTTCGATGCTGCTCTGGCCGAGGGACTGTATATGCTGACCCCTTTCGCAGCTGACTCCAAGGATGAGCGCACCGCCGCTTATGTTGCCGAGTACAGAGAGCGCTTCGGCGAAACCCCCAACCAGTTCGGTGCCGATACCTACGATGCCATCTGGGCACTGTACCAGGCTTGCAACGCCGCCGGTATCACCGGTGAGGAATCCGCCGAAGAGATCTGCGAAGCTCTGATCGAGCAGTTCACCACCATGACCTACGACGGCATCACCGGCGCAGGCATGACCTGGGATGAGGATGGCCTGGTTTCCAAGGCCGGTGCCATCGTGATGATCCAGGACGGCGCTTATGTCTCCGTTGACTGATTGACATTTGGAAAAGGGCAATTCCGTCAACTTAAGTTCGACACAGTAGCGCTCCTTGTCCCCCTCTTTGAGGGGGATGTCGGCCGAACAGGCCGACAGGGGGAGTGT
>CAZTYB010000102.1:0-6754 GCA_964617595.1 uncultured Oscillospiraceae bacterium
CGGAAGTTTCCGAATTCGCCCCCAAGATGCTGAGCATGAAGATTCCCGTGGACAAGATCCGGGAAGTCATCGGCTCCGGCGGCAAGACCATCCAGAAGATCTGCGCCGATACCGGCGCCAAGGTGGATATCGATGACGACGGTTCCGTGTTCATCTCCGCTGTGGACAGCGCCGCTGCCTACGCCGCCAAGAAGATGGTGGACGATATCTGCTTCGTTCCCGAAGTGGGCAAGATCTACTACGGCAAGGTCGTCCGCATCCTGCCCATCGGCGCTTTCGTGGAGATCGCTCCCGGCCACGATGGCATGGTGCACATCTCCAAGCTGGAAAATCACCGGGTAGAGAAAGTGGAAGACGTGCTGAACCTGGGCGATATGACCTATGTCAAGTTCCTGGGCTTCGACGAAAAGGGTCGTGCCAACTTCAGCCGCAAGGATGCCCTGAAAGAAATGAACGGCTAATCGAATCATATCGAGTAAAAAGCCCTTGGCTCCCCATATCCGGGGGCCAAGGGCTTTCGAAATTTCGGCGCAATCTAATGTTAACGTCCGTAGGGGACGGGTTTCCCGTCCCTCTTGCACCCGGAACGATTTTTGCCCGTAGGGACACCCCTCCCGGGGTGTCCGCTGACCGGGTACGTTGGGTGGTATCGGTAACGAAACAGAGCACCCCTTGTCCCCCTCTTAGAGGGGGATGTCATGCGAACAGCATGACAGGGGGAGTGTCGTTCGTTGATTGGAAACAACTCAAAATTACCAGTGTCACTCCCTCAGGCAAAATCGGTTCCGAAGAACCGATTTTGACAGCTCAGCCTAAAGGCATGGCTCCGTACACCTCAGAGAGGGAGCCAAGGGCTCAATCCCATTTTCGTATACCATTCAACGAGAGAAGAGAAAATCGTGAGAGGCGGACACCCCGGGAGGGGTGTCCCTACGGGCTTGACTTTGGCAATCCCCATCCAACGCACATAGGCAAAAACGCAAAATGAGGGAGGCGAAACGCCTCCCCTACAGTGCCGATTTTGGCGCAATCTAATGTTAACGTCCGTAGGGGACGGGTTCCCCGTCCCTCTTGCATTTTGACCTTTTTTGTGGGGGGCACCCGGAAACGGGTGCCCCCATGCTTATGCCTTTGGCTCCTGGTAGGTCATGGCCTGGGGGCTGTCGGACAGCCCCTGGGTGGTGGGGTCGGTGACGATGCCCAGAATGGTCAGCACGGCGAATGCTGCATTCACCACGGCGATCAGCTTCTCCCCCCATTGCTCCAGCTCAAGTTCCACTCCCGCCAGCGCCGCCACGGTCTGCGCCAGCAGGAGCAGCGCCGGGATAATGGCCAGCCAGAATGCTTTGTTTTTCAATCGAACTTTCCAGTTAATCATTCTTTATTCTCCTCTCTCCAAATCCTGTAACCGGTGGTTGATGACTTTGATCTGCTCTTCAACCACCGGCATTCTTTTTGCGAAATGGTTGTGTTCCCGCACTTCCCGGGTCAGCTCGTCCAGCTTCGTTTCCGTCACCGCCTGGCTTTTGCCGTTGGCGATGAGCACCCCCGCCAGGGTCAGCGCTCCGGTGATGAGGGCGGAAAGGATCGTTTCCATATTCTCCCCTCCTTTAAATCACGTCCATATGGACGGCGGTATTGTTGATGGCATACCGGTAGGCCACATCCGGCTGCTCACCCAGCAGGGCGAGGATTTCCTGAGCGCTCATCCCCGGGATGTAGAAATCCATAGCCTGCCCCGTCAGATGCCGGGAATTGGCCACCCCGCCCACGGCGGCATTGTGGGCGGCGCAACGGACGGTGGAGGTGGGGATCATGGCTCTGCCCGCAGCGCTGCGCACCCGGTCGGCCAGGCGCATCAGCTTCTCCCGGGGCTCCACCGGGAATCCGCCGCAAGCGCCGCAGGGACAGCCGATATAGGCATCCTCCCGGCGGAAGTACTGGATCCCGTCCCAGAAATCCCCCCTTTCCTGCTCCTGCTGGCGCAGTTTATCCCGGGCGACTGCCTCTTTCAGCGCCCCCTGGGTCAGTGCCCCGGGGATGCCGTCCGCTTCCAGCCCCGCATCCCGCTGGAACGATTCCACGGCACGGGCGGTCTGTTCACCCCGGATTCCGTCCACCGCCCCGGTTTCGTAGCCCAGGTAACACAGCAGATGCTGAATTTGTTCCATGGTCATGTTCATCACCCTTTCATATCCTCAATCAGCTGCTGGCATTTTGCCCGGTCAAAATTCCCCTCGTAGATGCGGAAATCATAAATGGTTCCGGCACAGTGCTGGGTGTAGCTGCCGTCCTCCAGCCGCCGGGCGAAGAGGGTCAGGGGCATGTCCGATGTGGCTCCATCCAGCCCGGCACCATAGCCGTCCCAAACGCCCCCGTCAAAGGCGACAACATAGCTATCCCCATTTTTCGACAATACCAGATAATGGTACCCATCGTCAGAGAAGTCGCCCCCGACCCATTCAAAGAATCCACCCTCTTTTTTGAATGCGAATCCCTGCATCAGTCCCATGTTGATGGTGAAATGGGTATCGTCGTCAATGGTTTCCTGCCGCAGGAAGAGGGAGGTTTTCACGGAATCGTCCCGGGATTCGAATACCGACAGGAAATCGCCGATTCCGGTGAACGAATTGGGAATTTTAATGGCGATCGTCCAGTTTTTCTCCCCGTCATAGGGTGCCCACCCGGTATTCAGTGCCTGGGTTCCGTCAGCGGTGTAGGGTGCTTTCAGGCGGCACAGCATGGTGCCGAATTCGTCCGTGACATTCTGTTCCAATACATCCTCGGTGGATGGGGTGCTGCTGCCACCGGAATTGCCCCCGGTGCTGCCGCTGCTCTGCTCCCCCTGGAGCAGCTGGGTCAATTTCGCCGCCACCAGTTTGCCGATGGCCTTGTAGCCGTAGGCGCTGAAATGGAGGGATTCGAATTTGGGGCTGCCGTTTTCCTGGGTGCAGGCGCAGAGCATCGGGGCTTTCAGCAGAATTTCGTCCCCGTTGGCATAATCACTGGTATCGAAATAATAGTGGGTCATGTTCGCCAGGGTCAGGCCATGGATGGGCAATTCCTCATACAGATTCAGTACATGGCAGATTCCCTTTTCATCCGTCAATGCAGCGGCGATTTTGTTTACATAATCCTGGCTGAATTCCCGGCAAAGCAATACCAGATAATTGCTGTAGCCGCCGTATTTCACCATTTTCTGCACCTTGCTGATGAAGTCCGTATGGCTGCTCCATCCCCCATTGGCGCCCATCCAGATCACGGCGATGCCGCCCCGGTAATGGGTCATGGCGAAAGTCTCTATCTGACTGTTCTCCGGCACTTCCACTGCCTCCCCGGGGGTCAGGCGGGTGAAATAGTAATTGCTGTCAGAATCGTCCCGGGTGCTGCCCCGGTGGAGGATGCCCGGCACCCCGGCGATGGTGCAGGGGTTGATTCCCGCTTCGATGGGGTTCAGGGGCTTTGCTACGCCGCCGGATACCGTGGGGATGCCGTCATTTTTGTTCCCCACGATGACGGCACTTCGGTCAGCGGGAATGGTGAAGCCGCCCACCGTCATGGGGTCTGCCCCCTGACGTGCCAGGATGGTGGTGATGTCCTCCCCCTGGCAGCCCAGATTCACTGCCCGGAAGTCCGTCAGCTCATCCGTATAGGGATGGAGGTTAAAGGCACTGAATACGCCATCGGTCAATTTCAGATTGCTCCCCTCCCCCTGGGTCAGGGAATCCCCCCAGCAGTAGACCCGGGGCGCCGTATCGTTCCCGACGGTTCCGGTACCGGATGTGGAGAAACCGTCGATTTTCTCCTCCACTTTGTCCACCCGGGCAAGCAGCTGCGCCGTCACATTCTCCGGGGGCTCCGGGTATTCGTCCTCACTGGCCGCCGCCGACGGTAGCACCAGTGCGCAATTTGCCCATCCCGTGGGGATGCGCAGGGTGCCCGCTCCGTCCCAGCCGTCCAGGGCGATCTCCAACCGGCATCCCGCCACCAGACATTGACTGGGCACATTCACCTCCGACCCCGTCACCTCCCGCTGGCATTCCACGCCGCCGCAGCGGAATTTCAGGATCTTTCTCAGTCCCGCCCAATCCCGGCTGCACGTGATCTTCACCGTGGCGCCCACCGTCCCTGCGGTGAGGGTGCCCCGTAGCTTTACCCATGCGGTTGCCCCCTGGGCATTCAGTTCAATGGTTGTCATGATTCCTCTCCTTCCATAATTGCGGCGATTTTCGCCGCCAATTCCTCGAGTTTTTCATCCACGTAGGCTTTCGTGGCACCGTCCATGGGGGAAATCGGCTCCGCCAGATTGAAGATCCGGTTCTCCTGCATATCCATATCCAGCCCGATGCAGACCATCCGCTCCAATTTCGCCCGCATTCCGATGCCCACGCCCTTGCGCTCCCGGCAGAAATCCACCAGGGCGAAAGCCACCCCCACCGGGGCAATGGCGCTCTGGGTTTCGGTGAAGGAATCCCGGGCAATGAGGGTGCAGTCGTAGGCGCTGTCCACATCTGCACCGATGATCACCTGCCCCTCCGCCAGGAATGCCCCATCGAATTCTTTCAGAGAAAGTTCCGCAGCATCGCTGCCCCCATGGACCCGGCAAAGCACCCGGTAGGATGGCTGGTTGTTCCCCACCTGGGTTGCCTCACCCCGGAACCGGAGGCACAGGTGCTCCCCGTCCGCCTGGGCTTCTCCCGCCTCATCGCACCGGTAGGCGCTGTGAATTTGCGCCCGGGGCGGCTCATAGGGCAGCACCGTGATGGTGTAGCTGTTCGTGCCGGTTCGCCCCCGGCTGTCCGTCACCTGGGCGGTGATCTCCACCTGGCCGCTCCGGGGTAGGGTGAACGCTGCCGAAGTGCCGCTTGCCGTCAGATTGCCGCAGGTCAGCTGAACTTTTTGAATGGTGGAGCCGTAGACCCCGGTGCAGTCGGCTTTTACCGCCGCCTGGCTCTGATTCTGGATATAGCCTCCGTGCACGGTGGTATAGTCCATCCGGTCGGTCACCGTGAGGGTCACCTCCGGCTTCACCGCCGCCGGGATGGAGCACTTCACCGTCAGGGTGGAGCTGCCAACCTGCTCTGCATCTGCGTAGGTGGTCACCGTCAGCCGGATCGGGACGGATGTTCCCTGGGTCTCCTGCGCTGCCAGGGAGACGGGAGGTGCCCAGGTCAGCACCGTGTCCGCTGTTTTCTCGGCCAGGGTGCCGGATTCCGCCCCGCAGCTCCACCGGACGGTATCCCGGAAACTGTTCACCGCCCGGGTGAGGCGGATGGTCATCTCCTGCCCCAGTTCCACCGCCCCGGCGCTCAGTTCCGTTGCCCGGGGTACCCGGGGCAGGGAAAAGGTCACGGAGCGGCTGAAATTGGTCACGAACTTTTCGGCGTGGGTGTAGATCTGTACGAAGATGTTCACGTCCGTGTCCTTGGTTCCGTCCGCCAGGTGGGTGACCTCCACCTCCTTGCAGGTGTATCCCGTCCAGTTGGCCACGCCGCCCCCGTCCCATGCATCGGAGTAGGTGACGGCGCAGCCTCTGATGGAGCTGAGCTCCAGGGTCGCCGCCACTTTTCCGGCAATGCGGATCTCACCGATGAGCCAGCAGGAGCCCCAGTTGCCCCCCTCCCGCTGACGGATCTCAATTTTCGTCAGGCGGATCGTGGAGCTGTTGGCTGCCAGATTCTGGGTGATTTCCAGGGTAACTCTGGCATCGTCACTTACCTGAACCAGCATTGGTGCTCCCCGCTTTCTTTTTCAGCAGCGCTGTGATGGCGCCGGTTACCGATGCCAGCGTTTTCTTGCTGCCGGACTGGGTGCCGGAGGTGTCCGTTTTCTTCACGGCGCTGCCGGAAGTGCCGGAGGAGCCGGATGCGCCGGATGTGCTTACGGTCGGGTGCTCCGCCGCCCATTGCTGATCATAGCGGCGGCGGCTCTCCTCCTGCTCCTGCTGCCATTGCCAGTCCTTTACCTCGTCCCGGTACGTATCGTAATCCGCATCCCGGGCATCGGTATAGGCTTTCCACAGTTGGTTTGCCTCCGTCTGCCAGGCGGAGAGGGAGGATTGGTACTGGTCGAATGCATCCTGCTTCTGGCCGGAGAGGAGACTGTATTTGTCTTTCAGATTCTGATTCTTCATCTGGTACTGCTCCATGGCCAGGCCATACAGTTCCGGGATCCGGTCGGCCAGGGTGCCCAGCTCCCTGTAATAGGCCTGCTGCCCCACGCTCTGGGCATAGGAATTGCCGTAGCCCCCGGTGAGTGCCGCCGCCTGACCCACGGCATCGGCCATGGCCAGGCGGCCATTCTCCGCCGCCTGATCCCGATATTGGCGGTAGAGGGCATCCCCATCCAGCCGATAGGAGAATTCCTCATTGTTCAATATCTGTTCCAGCAGGGCGTTCAGTTCCTCGTCCTGTTCCCACTGGAATTCCGGTTTTTGTTTCTTCTGCGCCTCCATGGCGCTTTGGGCATCCAGCACTTTCTGGGATGCCTGATATTCTTTCTTCTGTGCCATTTTCGGCTCCTTTTTCGTTCCGTTTTTAATTTTTGTAATCGTTTTGCAGAAAAAAATTTCGCTTGCACCAAAATCGTCACTGTAGGGGAGGCGTTCCGCCTCCCTTGGGCGGTGCGTTTTCGGTAAGCCCACGCAAGAGGGACGGGAAACCCGTCCCCTACGGTCACTTATTTAGATTGTGCTTAAATCCGAGACCGTAGGGGAGGCGTTCCTGTCAAGAGCAACATGGTTTACAGATTGTGC
>CAZTYB010000103.1:0-6735 GCA_964617595.1 uncultured Oscillospiraceae bacterium
TGTAAACTATGTTACTACACTATACAGTTCCGCCTCCCTTGGGCGGTTGCGTTTTTGGCAAGCCCATGCCAGCAGGGTTGGTAACCTGCCCTTAAAAAAATTTACATTTGCCATCCATGAATAATCATGCATTGGGTTAAATTTTATGTTGATTTTTTTTTTTTTTTTTGATATTATAATGTGCGAAAAAGGCAAAAAACGAACTTTAGCAATCCGATTGCCCTGAGAAAGGGGACTGAGACATGAAAAAAATTCTTTCCGTTGCCCTTGTTTTTGCCCTGCTGCTGAGCTTCGCCCTTGTTACCTTGGCGGAAATGGTCGAGGGAACAAATGCTGACCCCACCGACGAACCCACGGTGGAAACAAGCGCAGCACCCGTTACGCAGCCTCCGGCGGAACCAACCGGAGCCCCCAACACGGAACCTACAACGGAGCCAACCGGAGCCCCCAGCACGGAACCCCCGGCGGAGCCAACCGGGGTCACCAGCACGGAGACTGCAACGCTGCCCACCACGGAACCCACCACCGAACCTCGGCAGGATTTGAATTCCTCCAGCGCAAATGACCCCACTGTGCCGGATGGATGGGACAAGGGTAACACCAACTACTATCCCGATGCTGGCCTTGGCGATGGCAGTAGCAATACCGCTGGCAGCGATACGATGGGCAACCTTGCCGACCTCGTCAACGGTTCCCCCAGCGGCGGTAGCACCAACAGCAGCGGCTCTGGCGATCTGGCCGACATCACCAATGGCAACAATACCGATATCGACAACGTTGAAAATGGCTCCGGAAGTGACAATGGCGATAACATTGCCGGTAACACCAACGGCAACAACACCGATATTTATAATGCTGAAAACGGCTCCGGCAATAGCAATGGCACTACCGGAACCGATGACAGCACCCCCGCCGCCTATACCATTACGATTCCCGCCAGCATCAGTCTGAACGATGGGAACTCCCTGACCGTCACCGCCAGCGATGTGCAGAATCTGGACGGGCGAACCATCACCGTCACGGCCAGCAGCGAGAGCGGCGGCAAGCTGAAATCGGGTGCGAATGAGATTGGCTATACTTTCACCCCTACCTTGACCTTTACGGAAAATGGTTCCCAGAATGTGAACCTGACCCTGGGCGCAACCGCTGGCAAACCCGCCGGAACCTATACCGATACGCTACATTTCACCGTCACCCTCCACGATTTGGAGCAATCTGAATGAACGACCGTAGGGGACGGGTTCCCCGTCCCTCTGGTGTAGGCTTACCGAAAATGCGCCGCCCAAGGGAGGCGGAACGCTTCCCCTACGGTGACGGTTTTGGCGCAATCTATAATAAACGGTCGTAGGGGACGGGTTCCCCGTCCTTTCGGTGCAGGCTTACCGGAAACGCATCGCTCAAGGGAGGCGAAACGCCTCCCCTACGGCCACTTTTCCTCCCCTGAAAGGGCGCTCCATCATTGCGATACAACCAAAGGAGGTTTTTCTGAAAAAATGGGCAAATATTCTTCTCCAAAAGAAAAACGACGAAAACGGAACCCTGGGCTAACCGCCGGGCTGATTGCGCTCATCGCCATTTTGCTTGGGGTGCTGGCCTGGCTGGCGCTGGGCAGAGCCGGTGATACCCGGACGGGGGATCCCCAAATCACCACTGCGGCAACGGTGCCCCTGGCCATCGACCCCAATGCCGGTGAACTCATCACCGAGCCCACGGCGCAGACCGAGCCGGGCGTGGCCATCCCCGGTTGGGGTAGCATGACCATCCCCGCAGGGGTGACCGAGGTAAAAACCGCCATGCAGAACCCGGAAGCCAACGAGGGGTGGTACTACCTGACTTTCGAACTGCGGCTGAAAGAGACGGACGAGGTGATCTTCACCACCGGCCTGATCCCCCCGGGGCAGTACTGCAACAAGGTGACCTTGACCCGCCCGCTGGAGCCGGGGGAGTACGCCGCCATCGTCCATGTGCAGCCCTATCGCATCTCTGACCAGAGCCCAACGAACAATGCGGATATGGAAACCGTGCTGATCGTTGAATAAAGGCAAATCCACCAACGATTTTTAAAAGTAGGAAAATGTAAAATGAAAAGAATTTTAGCATTCGCCCTTGCCCTGTGCCTCCTGTGCGGGGTTACGGCATATGCGGACAACACCACCATTAATCAGGATTCGGCAAGCAAAGAAGCTAGCACCACGGTCAGTTATACCATCGCTACCTGCAAAGAGTACACCGTGACCATTCCTGCCAGCGTGACAATGTCTGGCACTTCGGACAATATCAGAGGCAGTATAACGGTTCAACTGAATACCACTAAATTCAATGATGCCGGTAAGACGATCAAAGTTGTGCTGAGCTCGGCTGCCAATGGTTATGAAAACAATAAATACGCTCTGGTCAGTGGTGAGAATAAGATCCCCTATGTGCTCAAGCAGGAAGGAAATGAATACAAACCCGGCGATACCGTGCTTGAATGGACGTATGGTGAAGGCACGCAAGTGTCGAAAACGCTTAACGCACAGGCATACCCGTCGTCCAATCTCCCCGCCGGTACTTATTCCGACACCCTGACTTTCACCGTCAGCGTTGACGGCACCAGCACGGGCATTGGTGACGTGTCGGTTAAGGATTGGGAAAACGGCACGATCATTGGTGGCGAAGCGCTTGAAACCGATTAACAAACAATTATTGATTATTTAAAATGGAGGAAAACAAAAATGAAAAAGATCATTGCATTTACCCTGGCTCTGTGCCTCTGCCTCTCCTGCGGCGTGACCGCACTGGCGGATGATTCCAACCGTCAGACCGAGTTGAAAGTGGAAATTGCGGAGAGCTACACCGTGGTCATTCCTGCGACGCTGGAGATTCCTTTTAACAGCACCAGCACGAACCTGCCCATCGAGGTTACATCCCTGCGCCTGCTACCAACCGGAACGATTGAGAATACCGTCCGTGCTGTGTGGGTGGAACTGGATCAGCCCAGTTTCAGGCTGGTCAACGATAAAGACAGCAACTCGACGATCCTTTACGGAATCGGCGGAGGAGAAGGGACGTATGGACGCGTCCTGAAATTCACCGAAAAAGGCACCAAGAACTATACCGTCACCATTGCCCAGTCCGACTGGAACAACGCTGCTGCCGGCACTTACACGGATACCGTCACTTTTGATGTCAGCATTACCAACATCAGCAAACCCAGCAACTGATACAAGGAGGCACAGGAGCGCATGAGAAAAATTCTATCCGTTCTGCTGGCGGTGCTTTTTGCGCTCCTGCCCACCGTGGCGGCGGCACAGGAGAGCACCACCGTGCGGACCTCCGTCCCGTCCCATCATACCATCACAATCGTCTGCGGCGATAACGGCGGGGCGGTCATTGACGGCGTGCGCTATACCGGCACGTTTACGATTCAAGCGGAGCGGCTGGGAACCCTGACCATCTCGGCGCAACCGGATGGGGGCTACGCCCTGTCCCAGATCAAAGTGGGGGATATGGACGGCGTGACGGTGAATGGGGGGAAGATCACCCTTACCGGTATTCATTGCGACAATACCGTCACCCTCACTTTTTGCCGTCTCCCCGTTGTCACCCCCTCCGCAACCGACCCGGGGGAGGTGCTCCCGGAGCTCCCGGCCACGGGGAATAATCTGTATGATGATTTCCTCGGCACCGGGGACGGCTTCGGGGAGCTCAGCATCGTCTTTGACGGTGACTATGCGCCCCGGGATTATGAACTGCTGAATATCCAGCCGGATTCGGAAGAAATGGAGGGCACCATCCTCGTCCGAGCTTACCCGGAGGAAGATGGGGAATTTGGCCGCCGGAGCCTGATCCTCTCCGCCCTGCAATTGACCAAATTGGAGCAGAAGCAGGGGGCACAAAGCCTGATTTTCGAGAACGGCGATGCCGCTGCCATCCTCTCCATGGAAGATCTTCTGGATGGGGATGTGGGGAAGTTGATCGGCCTGATCGTCAGCCGGGACGGCTTGATTTCTGCCGAAACGCTGGATACTGACTGGAGCTCCCTGGAACAGCAACCCCTGACGGGGGCGGAGCTTGCACGGGTCAAGGTGGAAGTTCGCATCATCCCCATGGAGGATGGCAGCTATGACTTCTCCGCCTGGCTGCGGTGGGGCGAAGAGGAATTGGACATCACCTCCCTGCTGCCGTCGCTGCACGTGGCGCTGGATGCCGATGGAGAAAACGCCGACGGGTGCACCCTTGCGCACCGGGCGGAGGATGGGGAAAGCTACCTGCCCCTGGATAGCGAATTCGTTTACATCCCGGCGTTCCTGCCAACGGATCAGCCGGACGTGGGGGAGAAGTTCATCGTGACCATGCCGGATACCCCCGGCGATGACCCCGCAACCGTTTACCATGCCACCGCACCCCTGCACTCGGAGCGCCACGGCGCCCTGGCCGCCGGGTACGATGGCCGGGGCGGCTACCGGCTGGAAAAGGATTGAGAAAAGCAAAAATTCGGGCACCCACCGGGCGCCCGAATTTTGCTTCTTGACGATATCAGAACTTGTGCTATAATATACATAGAAAAGGGCGCTGCCGATAGACGGTTGTCCCCCTAATGGTTTAGGAAGTAAACCGCACTAGGTGGAATGAGGGCGGTTTACTTTTTCAGCGAGTCTACGCAAGAGGGACGGGAGACCCGTCCCCTACAGTCGTTTGTTATAAATTGTGCTTAAATCGGCACTGTAGGGGAGGCGTTTCGCCTCCCTCTTTTTGCATTTTTGGGCATGTACGTTGAATGGGAACGGCCAAAACCAAACCTTATGCAAGCGGGACGGGAGAGTAAGTCCCTTTCGCACACATCAGCAAAGGGAACAAGGGAATATTTCCCATTTAACCATTACCGGTGTCCAGGGACAGGTTTGCCCATTTGCCCTTTACGTACCGGTGGATGCAGACCAGTGCAGTCACCGTCCAGGTCAGCCCCTGGGTAAGCCACACACCCCAGTAACCGATGGCGGAGATCCGGGTGAGCAGCAGCGCCGCCAGAATGCGGCAGACCACTTCCGCCGCCCCGTTGATCAGCCCGAACTGGGCATCGCCGCAGCCGTTGAGCACGCTCCGGGGCACATAGATCATCCCCAGAACATAGTAGAACAGACTGTCGATCCGCAGCGCTTTTGCGCTGATGGCGATGACGTCCCCCTCTTCCACGAAGCAGCCGGCAATTTGGTTCCCCAGCAGGAAGAATACCGGTATCATCACGGCGCTCAGCCCCAGCACGATGCGGGCGCTGATCTTATATCCCTGGCGCACCCGCTGGATTTCACCGGCACCCTTGTTCTGCCCGGCGTAACTGGTCAGGGCGGTGGCCAGAGCGTTGTAGGGCATATGCACCAGCTGCTCCACCTTGCCCACCACGGTATAGGCGGCCATCACCGTCTCGCCGAAGCCGTTCACAACTCCCTGGAGCACAACAGTGGACACATTGATCAGCGCATTTTGCAGCGCCACGGGGATACCCAGCACCATGCAGCGGAGGATGATCTTCTTCCGGGGTTTCCACTGGCTCCGGCTCAGGTGGAAATAGGCATTCTTCTTCCATGCGTAGATCACGCTCACCAGGAACGAGGTGAACTGGGCAATGACGGTGGCCAGCGCTACGCCGAATACCCCCCACTGGAATTTCAGCACGAAGAGTAGATCCAACCCAAGGTTCAGAATGCATGAGAAAATCAGGAAATACAGGGGCGACTTGGAATCCCCCAGCGCCCGCAGCAGCGCCGCAACCCCATTGTACAGGGCGACGAAGAGAATGCCGGAACTGGTCACCCGCAGATAGGTGATGGCCTGGGGGGCGATGCGCTCCGGCACCTGCAAAAGCCCTAGCATCTGGGGCGCAAGGATGACCCCCAGCACACTGGCAACCGCCCCGGAAATGGCCAGAAGATAGGTGGAATTGGCCACGGTGGCATAGATCATCTCGTCCTCGTTGGCACCAAAATACTGGGCGGCCAAAATCCCCACGCCCACGGAAAGCCCGGAGCACAGGGCGAAGAACAGATAGCTCAGCGACCCGCAGGTACCCACCGCCGCCAGAGCATCCGCCCCC
This sequence comes from uncultured Oscillospiraceae bacterium, assembly GCA_964617595.1. GTDB lineage: Bacteria > Bacillota > Clostridia > Oscillospirales > Oscillospiraceae > Faecousia. The sequence goes on from CAZTYB010000103.1 coordinate 6,074, forward strand.
ACGTAATTGCCCACCACGATGGTATCCACCAGATTGTAAAATTGCTGGAAGATATTCCCCACCAGCAGCGGCGTGGTGAAAGAAAGCAGCAGCTTTACCGGACTGCCCACGGTCATATCCGTGATGTTTTTCGTCGATTTCATTTCTATTTCTCCATTATAATATGATATGTCATTTTACATTTTAACTCACATGGCGAAAACCGCAGGATATGGGAGGCGAAACGCCTCCCCTACGGTCTCGGTTTTGACACAATCTAAAAGAAACGGGCGTAGGGGACGGGTCTCCCGTCCCTCGCTTTTCATTTCTATCAAATCAAAGGCGCATTATAGCACGCCCGGGGAGCAAAGTAAATCCCCTGGAGATAAAAATCTTTTTTCTTTTTTCTCCCCGGCTTTTCAACAAAATACACAAGTTTTACCGGCTCGAAAAAGCATATTTGTCCAGATAATTTGGCTATATTGTCAATCGCAAATCTATCGACTTTTCCGCCCTTTGGGGCTATAATGTAGATAGCGATTCTGGGTTCTTTGCATAGCCCACCCGGTTGCTCCCGGGGCGAAACGCAAAATAATCTATTTATTATTGTAAAAGGAGCGTAACGACTATGAACAACATTCCCGAAGTGAAGCTTGGCATCATTGCCGTATCCCGTGACTGCT
>CAZTYB010000104.1:0-6589 GCA_964617595.1 uncultured Oscillospiraceae bacterium
AGGGGCATTTCGTTGTCGGCGGTGTAGACCGTGGCGGAGGAAGAGAAGATGATGGTCTTCACCCCCACCTGGTTCATCACCTTGGTCAGCACCAGGGTGGAATTCAGATTGTTGTCATAATATTCCCAGGGTTTGGCAACGCTTTCGCCCACGGCTTTCAGCCCGGCGAAATGAATCACGCAGCCGATCTCGTGCTTGCGGAAAATGGATTGCAGCAGCGCTTCGTCCCGCACATCCCCCTGGTAGAAGTCCAGATGCTTGCCGGTAAGCGATTGCACCCGCTCCAAACTTCTGGGATTGGAATTGCACAGATTATCGATCACGATCACGCCGTAGCCGCTTTCCAGCAACTCAATGCAGGTGTGTGCGCCAATATATCCGGCTCCGCCGGTAACCAGAACATTCATATAGAATTCCTCCATCGAAAATTAAAAAATCACTTTGATACTCCGGTTATTTTACACCGAATTCTCAGAAAAATCAATCCATGGAATATAAAACTTCATACTTTAAGGCGCATCACGAAATGTGGCAAAAGTTCGGCACATCATTATTTTTTCGATGCTTTCGCATAGCAAAACCGCCCGGAATTTCAAAAGTGCTGAAATCCACCGGGCGGTTCTTCGTTAAACGAAATCAATTTTCAGTTGTTTCCCCAACCCAGCAGCAATGCGGGCGAGGGTCTCGACAGTGGGGCTGCTGGAACCGCTTTCAATGCGGCTGATATTGGATTGGCGAATGCCGGTCTTCTCGGCCAGTTCCTTTTGGGTCATGTGGCTCTCCAGCCGGGCAGCGATCACTGCACGGATTGCCTCGTATTCCGGTCGCAATCCCTCATATTCTTTTGCAAATTCAGGATCGTTCATTTGCTGATCCAGATATTTTTGAAAATCACTCATGGTGATGCCTCCTGTCATAGTCCGCTTTATACTTCCGGGCAAGGTCAATTTCTGCCTTGGGCGTTTTCAATGTCTTTTTGACAAAACCGTTGGTCAGGATGATTTTATTATCTACCACAAAGAAATAGAATATCCGGGAGATATCGCTGGCAAATTTGATCCGAAGTTCAAATAATCCATCACCCATGGATTTCGAGTGAGGCTCCCTCAGCTGGTTCCCAAATTCTTTCAAAATTGCAATGCTGTGCAAAGCTTTCGCTCGCATTTTGGCATCAAGACTGTCAAGGAAAATTTCAACCGGCTTTTCCCCCTCGGGCAGTTGGTAGAACTCAATATTAAACATTCTATCACCCTCTATCCGTCTTCATTATATTCCTTTTTTGATATATTGTCAAGTGATTCTTGACGATTCTATGATATCGTATCACCGATCGTGTCCGTAGGAGAGGCGTTCCGCCTCCCTTGAGCGGTGCGTTTTCGGTAAGCCTATGCAAGAGGGACGGGAAACCCGTCCCCTACGGACGTTAACATAAGATTGCACCAAAAATCGGCACTGTAAGGGAGGTGTTTCGCCTCCCTCATTTTGCGGTTTTATCCGGTTCCGTCGAAATGGCTGGGTCATTCCTCGGATGTGGGGGCTGCTACCGGAGCCTGTTGCACTTCTGTGGGAGCCGGGGGTTCTTCCGCCGGGGATTCGGTGGGCTGGGTGAGGGCGCTGGCGGATTCCCCGCCGATGCGGATATCCGTCCAGTCCAGGATATTGCACTGCCCCTTGCCGTTGCTGCCCACGGCGAGGACGGTTCCGTCGGATTTCAAGCCCAGGGTATGGTCATCGCCGCAGGCGATGGCGGTGACATCCCCCCACTGGCTCACGTCACAGGCACCGTACAGGGTGAATCCCGTGGCGATGACGGTGCCGTCGGTTTTCAGACCCACGCTATGGCTGTAGCCCCCGTCGATGGCGACCAGATCTTTCCACTGGGATACGTCACATTTGCCGTTGCTGTCCGACCCGGCGGCGATGGCGGTGCCGTTGGCGTAAAGCCCCAGGCTGTGGTCAAATCCGGCAGCGATGGCGGCGATATTCGTCCACTGGCTCACATCGCACTGCCCCTTGGAATTGTCCCCGGTGGAGACGACACTTCCATCCGCCTGGAGCCCCAGGGTATGGTACCCACCGGCGGCGATGGCGATGATATTGCGCCAGCCGGATACGTCGCACTGGCCGTCCAGGTCATAGCCCACGGCCACAACGGTTCCATCTGCTTTCAGCCCCACGGTATGGTTCGCTCCGGCGGAAACACTGACGATATCCGTCCAATCTTCCACATCGCACTGGCCATATTTATTGTATCCGGCGGCAACGACGGTGCCGTCGGTTTTCAGCCCGACGATATGGCCGGAGCCCACGTCCACACTGTAGATATCCGTCCATTCCTCGGTGATTCCGGTATCCTCCTTGCCGCTTCCGGCGGTGAGCACGGTGCCGTCACTTTTCACCCCAACGGTCAGGGTGCCCCCGGCGGCCACAGCCTTGCGCAGGGAGGAGGTATCCCGTGCCACGGTATAGAACAGTCGGGTATTGCGCACCAGCACCGCCTGATCGGCGGCATCTCCATAGGTACCCAGACCGATGAGCAATTCCTCTGCCAGCTCGTAGTCCCCGTTGTCGCAGCAGATCAGTGCCCACTGGTAGGTGATCTCCTGGGTTCGCTCCGGGGCATCCCGGAAAGAGCCCAGGGAATCGAAAGATTCAATGGCGCTGGGATAATCTCCGTCGTCCAGCAGCGCCTGCGCCGCTGCATAGCGGGATTCCATCCAGGTATTCGTCACCGTTTCCAGCTGCGCCGGGGCATCGGAATAGTCCCCCAGGGCGGTGAAGAGCTCCATGGAATGCTCATAATTTTCTGCCTGGAACTCCGCCTGGGCCCACTGGTAGCGGGCGGCCAGAGCCAGATCGGCGCTGTCTTTGTATTCGTCCAGGGATTCGTAAGCGGCGATGGCGGAGGCATAATCGGCATCCTTGACCATTCTTCCGGCCTTAACATAGGTGATCTCCAGGTCAACGTCCGCCGTGCGCTGGGGGGCATCGGAATAGTTCCCCAGGGCGGCGAAGCCCTCCCGAGCCTCCTCGAATTTCCCGGCTTTCAGCTGCATATCCGCCCGGGTATAGCGCACTTCCATCACCCGGTCGGCGGCATCGGAATAGTCCCCCAGGGCTTCGAAAGTGGTCTCCGCATCATCGAATTTCCCCAGCGCCAGCATGGCATCGGCCTTGGCGTAGCGGGCTTCCAGGATGCGCTCTTTGGCATCGGAATAGTCCCCCAGGGCATAGAAAGCGGTGGCGGCATCGTCATATTTTCCGGATTCCAGCAGCTCCTGCGCCTGGGCATAACGGGACTGCTTGATCTGATCCGTGGCACCCAGGGCTTTGAATGCGGCGGTGGCCTCGTCATACAGTCCCTGGCTCAGCAGCTGCTCCGCTTCGGCGAAGCGGCTCTTTTGCTCCCAGCCCGGGGCATCCCGGAAATCACCCAGGGCGGCGAAACTCTCCGCCGCTGATTTGTATTTCCCGGCGGCGTAGAGCTCCTGGGCACCATTGTACCGGTTGCCGGGGATGATGACCCGGGCGATCACTGCCCACAGTAGCAGCAGCCCGATGGCCACGGCCAGCACGGTGCAGGGCATCCGGTAGCGGCTGTCCAGGGTGCGCAGCCGTTTGAGCAGGCTCAGCTGCTTCGGTTCTTCCTTTTTTTCTCGTTCTTCCACAATTTCCGGTGATTGGCTCATAAAAGTGCCTCCTCAGGTCAGGTAGTATGCCCCCATTAAGTCCCGCATGGCGTAGTAGTTATCCAGCTGGCGCCAGCCGTTTTTGGCATTGGGGGTGGCTAAATTAAATTTCATTTCCGTATTGGGCAGCGCCTCCGGCAGCGTGCGGTAAGCATCGGAGCAGGGCAGCCCCACCGTCCCCTGGATGCCGCTCCACCACAGGTGCTTCAGCCAGGTCATCTTGCTGATGGGTTCTGGGTCGCCATAGGTGTTGCCCAGATTCAGATCTTCCAGAGCGGTGCACTCCAGCAGGGGGGAATAATCCGTGATTTTCGTGGTGAAAATTTCCAGGAAGACCAGATTCTTCAATTCCGCCAGAGGCGAAATATCCGTAATAGCCGTCTCCGCCAGGATCAGATATTTCAGATTCGGCATATACCGCACCCATTCGCAACTGGTTACGTAGGTCATGTGGCCGATGTCGATGGCCTCCAGATCGGTCAGGTAGCGCAGGGGGTACAGATCCTCCTCCACCACGATCATTTTGTTGTAGTCCATATAGGGATAGAACCAGGTGGCATCCGTGCGGATGCTTACCCCCTTGATCTTCACCGACCAGATGAAGCGGATATCCTCGATGCGCCGGTTCATCTCGTCCATGGTCTCGTCATCCACGCCGCAATCGCACATGATCACCCGCTCCAATTGCCCGAAGCAGGGCAGCAGCGCCTCTACCTCCGGTGCGGTGATCTGGGTTCCGGAGATATCCAGCTGGGTCAAATCGGTGGAATATTCCTGGCCGCCGATGTTCACTGTCTGCAAGAACAGCACATCCGGGAATTTGGCCCCCAACTGCGCCAATGCTTCCGGCTCCAATCGGGATGCGCCCATGACCACCCGTTCCAGATTCGGCATGACGGATACGATCATCTCCAGGCGCTGTTGGGTCAGTTCCCTGTCCCCCAGGTCAAGTTCCCGGGCTGAGGTATCGATGGTGAGTCCCGCCTCCTGGAAACGGAGTTGCACCAGGGGATAGCGCTGCGCCAGAGCCGTCAACTCGGCTCCGTCCCCCATATCCCCGGTCAGGACGAGGCTGCGCAGTTGGGGGAGATATTGCAGCCGCTCATAGAGCTGGCTCAGATCCGGATTTTCCAGGGTGAGTTGGGTCGTTCCCTGGTCATATTCCTGGGTACCGATGGTCACGGTGAAATGCACGGCGCACTCCGGATGCCGGGCACGGAAATCGGTCAGGGCGGCATAGTCCGCAGAGCCGGAGACATTCAATTCTTTCAGGGAATCGAAATATTCCAGCAGGGGGATGTCCGCCGCCGTCAATCCAGAAACGCTGACGGATTCGGCGCCGGAGGGGAAAGTGCCGCCGCTCAGGGGGATGTTCCATACCAGATAGCATTGGGGCAGCTGCTCTTTCAGCTCCAGAATCTGGGAAAGGGTGATCTCCTCCCCCCTGAGATCTAGCACCGGCGCCTGGCTGTCCCGGAATGCCCCGGCTGCCCAGGTATAGCGGGTGAAAAAGAGCACCGTCACCGCCGCTGCAATGGCCAGGGACAGGAGAAGCGAAACGAGAATAAAATGTTTTTTCAGTCCACGCATGATGATTCCTTTCCGTTTTGCCAAAGAAGAAATAACCTTTCACCATACATTTTACCACGGAACGGCAGGTTGTCAATTCCTGTTTCATTCATAAATTGGGGAAATTCTTTTGGGAATTTTCCCTTAAAAAGTGAGGAAAATACTTTACAAGCGGAAAAACTTGTGTTATTATGAATCGGCTGGCTATGACCGGCGCCGCCTGCGGCTCAGTTGCGGGACTCACCGACCCCTACTTGGCCACTGGCATATATCAAGAAAGGTGGAAATCACAATGATCCAGAAAGAAAAGAAGACCCAGGTCATCCTGGACAACGCTACCCACGAGGGCGATACCGGTTCCCCCGAGGTTCAGGTTGCTATCCTCACCGCCCGCATCAACGAGCTGACCGATCACCTGCGTGTGCACAAGCACGACAATCACTCCCGTCGTGGCCTGCTGATGATGGTTGGTAAGCGCCGCAAGATGCTGGACTACCTGGCAAAGAAGGACATCAACCGCTACCGTGCCCTGATTGCCAAGCTGGGCATCCGTAAGTAAGTTTTTCCGAAGGGCGACGGGGCAACCTGTCGCCCTTTTCCGGAAACAAAGTCAGATTCAATCGGGAGCCGTTTTAGCGATTGAAAGTGTTTCTGAGAATATTTATAGAATGTCGTAACCCCCATCTTGCACCCGTAGGGGAGGCGCATTTTCGGTAAGCTTATGCAAGAGGGACGGGAAACCCGTCCCCTACGGACGTAGAGATTGATGCGCCCGTTGAATGCCGAAGCGCCCGTTCAAACCCGTAGGGGAGGCGTTTCGCCTCCCGCAGTGCAGCTGCAATAACGCATAATGCCCGGGTGTATGGCGAAAAGTTGCGAAATAGAGCGCCTTTTCCTCCTCTGAAAGGGGAGGTGTCACGGCCGCAGGTCGTGACGGAGGGGTTTGCAGTAGGCGGTTTCTGTTTTCATGAAACCCATGCGAAAACCTACCGTCAAAACCCCTCAGTCAAAATCGGTTCCGAAGAGCCGATTTTGACAGCTCCCCTTTCAGGGGAGCAAAAGGAGCCGCCCTATCACATTCCCTCTCATGGGGGACAAGAGCTGTGCGAAATTACGCCCTTGGTTAAATCACATCTTTCAGAAACAGTTTCAATGGCTAAACCTCCCGAAAAAAACAAACACAATGGAGGTAAAATGAAAAAATGGTAACTCACAGACAGTTCCCAAACCACAAGGTTTATGAAATGGAAATCGGTGGCCGTCCCTTTACCGTGGAAACCGGCAAAGTGGCAGAGCTGGCCAATGCCGAGTGCATCTGCCGCTATGGCGAC
>CAZTYB010000105.1:0-6562 GCA_964617595.1 uncultured Oscillospiraceae bacterium
TATAAATGTCAAATGTAAATGCGAATATTTTTAAAAACTGACAAAAAAGTGTAAGTTATGATATGATTTGAGTAGATTATACCCTCTAGACTATGAAATTTCATAGTCTAGAGGGTGTTTTTGTGGGTAATGGGTTTTGGGTATATATAGGAAAAAAGACAAGTCGAAGGCTTGACAATCGAAGAGTATTAAATTGTATATATTATGCTATCAATTGTAACTCTTTTTCAAAAAGTTCTCTGGAACTAGCAAAGAACAAAACTTGCCGTGGGTAATTATTTACCCAATCTTCTACTTTTTGAATATCCTCTATTGTATACTTTGAAAGGTCACTACCTTTTGGAATTAATCTACGTATCTCTCTATTTATTCTTTCGTTCGTGCCTCTTTCAAAACTACAATAAGGATGACAGTAATACACCTTTGTTCTTTTCGAGCCTCTTCCAAAGATACTCTTTTCTAATCCCAAACAGTTTGCAAATTCGGCGCCGTTATCTACAGTAATAGACTTGAAGATCTTCTTAAATCGATAACCTAGCTTTTTCTCAATTTTATTTAGACAACGTACCACATTTTCGCACGTTTGTGCTTCCATAGGAATTATTATTTCTTTTCGAGTTTTTCGTTCAGTCAAAACAAGTAGTACGTTCTTTGTCGGCCCACACACACAATCCATTTCCCAATGCCCGAACACCAAACGTTTCAAAATCTCTTTTGGTCGTTCTTCGATACTAGTACCCTTAGGCGGACGCTTAATAACCAACGTTCTTTTTCCACGTTTTCTCTTCGACCTCATTGGCAAATGTTTTAGTGTTACATTGCCTATATATCCACGTTCTATGTATTTATATAATGTATTGACCGAAAGGGATACGGAGAACTCTAAATTTTGATGTTTAATTTCGCCAAGAACGGCTAGAGGAGAATATTTCTCATTAACAATTTTGTTTTCGATATACTCCGCTAGTTCATAATCTTTACCAAGTTTTATGTCTTGACCCTTATTAGACAAATTGTATCTATACTTATCTTCGGCAATATCCGGACTGTATGCCTTATAGTGTATCCACGTATCACCATTAAGCAACTGACACTCTCCGCGTTTTAATTCTCGATACACTGTACTTATATGTACGTTTAATTGTTCGGCTATATCTCTAATAGGTATTTTTGCCTTATATAAACTTTCTAGCTGTAGTCTTTTTGTCCTAGATAAATGTCTGTATGTTCGCATATTTTTTAACCCCTCAAATTCATGGGGTGTAACCAAGCAGTTTGGTCAAAAGAAAAGAGGCGTTGGTTTGCTAGTCCGCTAAACCATTCGCCTCTATTTTTCTTTTGTCTACAAACTTGCTTTTGCTATGGTTAGCCCCTTTGGTTTAGATTCTAATATAGATTCTAAACCAAAAGGGCTAACCTGTCAATACGGAAGTTCTTCCAGAACTTGGGTTTTGAAAAATAAAATTTCTTAACGACTTAGCATAAAGGGTTGAGGTTTTAGTTCCATTCCACTCGTTTAACCTCTTGGCATCGTCCCTACATTTTTAGCATATCCAGTCTACAATTGCAACAAATTTTTTCCGTTACCATTTCATTCCTTATACTCAAAAATTCTTATGCAATTCTATCCAGTCTGTGCTAGCCATTGCGTGCCGAAGCGAAGAAGTCAAACGGGGGAATTGGAACCTAAAAGCCATTGTTGTATGCTAAGTCTAAAATTTGATTTTTAAAAACATTTTAAGCCTTCAGCAAAAAATATCAACAAAGGAATTGGGTTCTAGGTTTCGAGGTTTGAATAAGCCTTGGCAAGTTGCTTTTATGGATTGGAGCAACAAAAAAAGTGTTAGCCGAAGTTTGACGACAAAAAACTAACACTTTTCACACTAAAGTAGACTACTACCTTGCTAGTAGTCTACCACAATCTAAATAGATTGTAAAGGAGATGAGACTATGTTTAAAGTAGATTTTTACAGTAAACTACTTCAAAAAGTCGTAACTAAAGTTTTTAACAACTCAAAAGAAGCTTTTGAGTTTGCGAAAGCACACAACAGTGTAGTTTATTAATTAAATTTAGTAAGGTTGGCAAGGCAACCTTACTAAATTAATTTTATATAAAAACACAAAAAAATAGACTAAATCTAGTCTATTTTTTTATCATCCAGGGCGATTTTCTTATGGCTCAAATCATTAATGAAATAACTATTTTGTTTTTCGAGTTCTTCGAAGGTTGCCTTACTACTAGAGTATTCTTCTAAGTCATCTATACCAATCGGAGAACGTAAAGCTTTAACATTAAAGAAATCACTAAAACAGTCAGTACTAAACCTATCCGAGTAAATCTTCTTAAACATTAAATAATACTTTTTGTTTGTAGCCTTGCCGTCCATAGTTCCGGCTTCGACCAAGGTCGACACCGTACAGTAACCAAATGTATTGTGGATACGGTTATAATAGTGATTAAACACCGAAGTGAATTTTTTTAATAAACACATAGGGAGAGTGTTATCCGAACGTTTATATCGATATTTATAATACAAATTAATAAACTTATCGAAAACAAAATTATAAACCAACTCAGTTAGAGCGAAGAACGGCATAGCAAGTTTTGGAGCAAGTGTTTCGTCTATTGTAACTATTTCGAGCAAGTCACGGGCATCGGCACCCCAACTCTCCGGACGTTGTTCATCGGTAATAATTTTTACAAACGGAAAGTTATCGATTGTCGCACTGTGTCTAATCATTTTAAGAGTATCATTGAAACCGTCATTTTTTTGGTTTGCCATAGCATCCTTAATTTTCATTTCTTGCAACGTTAAATTATTCTTACGTTCCTTGCCTATTTCAGTTATATTAATTACACCAAACTCAAAACTGTCTTTCTTAAAGTTATTCTCAATCAATTGTTTCCCAAGCCTCAAACTATCGAAATCGAGGATATGAGCATATCGGGAGTTCTCATAAGCACTAGCAGTATCAGTTTTAAAGAACTCACTAGACCAAACGGGGAAGTTTCCCAAGTCGTCAAGCACATTATCCGTTCTAATCGAATAATTGGATATAATCAAACTACTTTGAATAATGTACACGAAATATAGTTTGGCATACGTATTAATTACGTCCCATATGTGGTTTAGCTTAAGATTGTCATCATAAACCAAACCATATCTTTCGAAGTCATAATTGAAGAGATTCTCTTTTGTTGGTTGGTTATCCCACTTATCCGCCTTATCATTAACATAAGCATTAATCGTAGCAAGGTTATATATCTTATGATTTTTCATAGCCTCTTTAATATCGTTTTCGAGGTTTATCCAAGGGAAGTTCGGGAACTTCATATCATTTTCAATAATAAGTTCTAATGCTTTTTCCCGGAACATAACTTCTTGACTAAGAGCGATATCCGTAATTATAGTAGTCTTTTTCTTACCCATTGTACCGCACAACATCAGTACAATAGGTCGTTCGTTAATAAATCCGCAGTTCTTATTTTCTAAATGTTCAAGTTTGTTATATCCAATCTTTTTCCTAATCTTATCGAAGATTAAAAATCCAATTAGAACCCAAGCCCAAGTTGGGATAAATGCAATACAAACGGACAAATCACAAAAGAGTTTATACACTTGCTTATAGATATTAAAGAAGTCAAAAGATAAGCAAAAGTATAGATAATATGCAAAGAATTCAATAACTATAGTCAAAGCATTAAAATTGAATAGCCAAACAAATATCCATAATTTCAAATAGACTTTATTTTCTTTTATAAAATTGACAAAACTAACAATCCAATTTTTAATTGGAATGTATGTTTTTCCGGACACTCGTTTGAATACAACTAGAGGTTTGCTATCTTCGTCGTATTTGTTATTATGCTTACTTAAATACCTTTGGAAGAGAAGATACAAAAGGAGAATGAGAGGAAGAACAACTAACAATAGTATTCGACTAAAGTCAAACATAAAATTGCCAAGCCAACTAAAGTATCCAGATATGTTACTTTTGCTTATCCAGAGTTTCCAATAGTTTTTCCAAACAATTTGGAACTCCGCCCAAGTTGCCGGTAAATTAAGTATTGGAGTAAAAGGAACTTTTGAATAAGCATTAACACTAACTGGAGTATCCCAACCAAGGTAAAACAGTTCGCTTATATAATATTTTATACTATACCAAATATCCCTAAAAGCCTCAAACAACCTAACATAAGCATTAGGGAATACAAAAACACTAAGCATAGCAAATGCAATCGAAATTGCAATTGCTATGTAGTGCATATAATTTATTTTTTTAATCTTATCTCTTAACTCTTTAATTTTATCCATAATCTAAACCATTTTCGCCGTATAAATAAAATAACCAACAACTAATAAAACCAACAAGCCAACGGCGACTTTAATAATATTAATTAATGTATTTTTCTTTTTCATAACTTACTCTCTCTTTTTGCGAAACAACCGACCTATAAGCTTAAATGGAGCAGTCACAACCCATAGAACTATCTTGAAAATTATTTTGAAGATAGTCCAAGCCATATTAAATAGAGTTGGAAGAATAGGAGCCAATACGACAACCAATAATATCAAAAACAATATTGCCAAGAATATTCTTAATTGTCGCCACAGTTTTTCCCAAAAAGTTACACCACGACCATCGGGAATACCGTCGCCCGTTTGCTTATTGTCCACAACACCAAGATTATATGTCACACCGGCGGTTTCAAATTTTAAACGTAAAATTGTAACCTCTTCAATCGAATAGTTGGACTCAACATATATTCCATTATACGTATCCATTGTGTAATTAAACGGAGTTTCGACAAACCTTAATACCCATTGTTTACCCAACACATCCGCACGTCCCTCGTCCGTTAGAACCAAATCAGGGTCAGTAACAAAATCCTTAACACTTTGTATTCTATCCCACTCATAAGTCAAACCAAACAATCCATCTTGCGTCCAACTACCAACTTGAGTGTAATCCAAATAAGCATATTCTTCAGTGGGAGGGTCAGAAGTTTCAACAACTGACCCCGAAATAACAGTTTGATTAAAAACCTTTAAATAGTAAACATCGGCTTCCAACAAAGTATCAATTCTTCTATTGGTTGAAAATGCAATAAAATGGCTATCACATTTTTCTTTCAAATAAGCAAATTCACCATTACCATTCTCATATCGAATAAATCCAACATATTTATCAGTTACAGTGACAACATCTATATCTTTAGTCGAATAATTTACACCACTAGAAGTAGTCGAAGCATAAAAACGTTTTGCAACCTTATATACAACCTCATTAATGATATTTTCATTATCTTCATCTAAGCCGGGGTCAATAGTTTCATCAAATTTCCTATAAATACTAGATATATCATAATACCTATTTTTTTCAGTTGATACAACGAGTTTTGAAACCCTATATTTTTGAAGAACTCCGTCATAATTTATCAATTCCAACTTATAGTTCTTATAGTTCAAATCTTCACCAATCGTTCGTGAAATATTAATTGAAGAAGCAACATACTTGCCATAATTCTCATTTGGTTGATACACATAAACAAACAATTCATTTTCACAACTTTCGGCAACGCTTATCACTTGCAAACTATAATCGTCTTTTATTGCATGATAATCCTCAATATCAAATGTTTTATCTTTTTGCAAATCTTCCAACGGTGTTGTATAAGAACCAAGAACATCAATGGTATAAGCAAAAACATTAGTTGCTATAGATGTAAAGCAAGTTAAGAAACAAGAAATACATAATACTATTGCCAACAATAGCACTTTTATTTTCTTATTTTTCATATTTTTCTACTCACTTTTTATATTAAAATTTATATTTATCGTTTCATTTTTTGAATTTTCAACTACTAACCTAAAGAAAGGAATATCCGTATCAATAGCAGTTCTAACGACATAATAAGCACTATTAGGGTAATACAAATAAATAATTTCATCCAAATCCATAGAAGCTGTAAAAATAAAATAATCATCATAAATCGAAATTGAAAACGCATCCGTAATGTATTTTAAATCCGACCAGTAAGTTAGCCCTTCTACCTTTTCTCCATCCAAAAAGGGATTAGCCTCTTCGGAAGCATCATCGGGGTCGGTAACAACAAAAGAAGGAGAATCTCCAGGAGTCAATGCCATAGGTGCAACGGTTAATGGGGCAAAACTAAAGTCATACAATTCATTGGGGACAACAGAAACGACGAAAGACCCCTCAGTTCCACTAAAATCAAAATCCGAAATCAAGTCAAACTTATATTGTTTATTCAATACAATATTCATATTGTCTCTATCCGAAACAATTAAGTCGTCTCCAACTTTTAAATAAAAATCTTTTGACGGAGACGAAAAACTATCGGTTCGAACAACCAAATATCCCAAAGAAACAACAACCAAGAACAATATGACAAGACTAGATAATATTGTAGCAAAAGAATTATTCGAAACATTTTTTCTACTCATTAGTGCCTCCAGATAAAGGAAAGAGTAAAGAAAAGGTTTTTTCTTTTATTTTCTTTATTCATATTTTCTTTTCCTTATTTTTTTAATTAAAA
>CAZTYB010000106.1:0-6514 GCA_964617595.1 uncultured Oscillospiraceae bacterium
CCTCCACCATATGCACCGGAACCCGGATGGTTCTGGCCTGATCGGCGATGGCACGGGTGATGGCCTGCCGAATCCACCAGGTAGCATATGTAGAGAATTTGTTTCCCTTTGTCCAGTCGAATTTGTCCACCGCACGGATGAGGCCGGTGTTACCCTCCTGGATCAGGTCGAGAATATGCAGGCCACGGCCGGAATATTTCTTTGCAATGGACACCACAAGGCGCAGATTCGCCTCGGTGAGTTTGTTCTTGGCTTGCTGATCCCCCTCGGAGATGCGCTTGGCCAGCTCCACTTCCTCTTCGGCGGACAGTAGCTTCACCTGGCCGATCTCTTTCAGGTACATCCGCACCGGATCGTCCAGGCTATACTCGGCGGCCAAATCCACCGGGTCAACAAGCTCCTCTTCCTCCATGCCACGCAGGTCGATATCCCCGTCCAGCCCCAGTTCGCCGCCCAAGATATCCAAACCGTCGTCCAGCGCATCCAAATTGGAGGTGGTGATCTGGATATTCATGGCCTCGAACCGGTCGTAAATCTCCTCCATCTTCTCGGGGGAGAGATTCATTTTGGATAGGACATTGTTCAGATCGGTGTCACGGATCATGCCCTCTTTCTTGCCCTGGGCGATCAATGACTGCAATTCCGCCTGAACGTCTTCCATTTTCCCGTTTTTCTTCGCTACACTCATACGTTACCCCTCTGTCCTGATTCCAATGTCATCAACTCGACCCCTTGGCTCCCTCTTAGAGGGAGCTGTCGCCGCCCTTTTGGGCGGTGACTGAGGGAGTGTCGTTGGTAATTACCACTGCCTACTATTCATCGTAGGACACTCCCCCTGTCGGCCTGTTCGGCCGACATCCCCCTCAGTGAGGGGGACAAGTTGGGGCTGTACCAAGTTGCCTGCATTGGTTCTATTCCAATGGACTTTCTCTGTCATTTTCTTATGCTGTAAGACTATACCCCGATTTTTTCAATTTGGCAAGGCTTTTTTTCAGTTTTCTGCCAATTTTTTTGCCCCTTATCTTCCATGTGCCCCTTTTTGCCGAATTGGAGGAGCTACGCAGATAGAATGCGCCGGAATTTGTAAAAACATACGGTTTACTTTTTGGGAAAAATTCGGTATAATAGGAATAATAAAGTGGCGCAGTGGGCTTTCCTGGCGCCCAATCCCCTGGTGAGGAGCAAAAAATATGACTGATCTTTCTCATATTCGCAATTTTTCTATCATCGCCCATATTGACCACGGCAAGTCCACGCTGGCTGACCGGCTGATGGAGCAGTGCGATGCCATCGACCAGCGCCAGCGGGCGGAGCAGCTGCTGGACTCCATGGATCTGGAGCGGGAGCGGGGCATCACCATCAAGGCCACCGCCGTTACATTGAATTACACCGCCGACAACGGGGAAACCTATGCCCTGAACCTGATCGACACCCCGGGTCACGTGGACTTCAATTACGAAGTATCCCGGAGCCTTGCCGCCTGCGAGGGCGCTATTCTGGTCGTCGATGCCAGTCAGGGAGTGGAGGCGCAGACACTGGCCAATACCTATCTGGCCGTGGATGCAGGGCTGGAAGTGCTGCCGGTGGTGAATAAAATCGATCTGCCCTCCGCCCGGCCGGCGGAAGTAAAGGCAGAGATCGAAGACATCATCGGCATCCCCGCAGAGGACAGCCCGGAAATCTCCGCCAAGAATGGGCTGAATATCCACTCCGTTCTGGAGATGATCGTGCATCAGGTGCCCGCCCCCACGGGGGATCGGGAAGCGCCGCTGCAAGCGCTGATCTTCGACAGCCAATATGACAGCTACCGGGGCGTGATCGTCTATACCCGGGTGAAACAGGGCACCATCCGCCCCGGCATGGACGTAAAGATGATGGCCACCGGCGCCGTATACAGGGTCGTTGAGGTGGGCACCATGAGCCCCCTGGGTCTTTGCCCGAGGGATGCCCTGGGTGCGGGGGAAGTGGGGTACATCACCGCCTCCATCAAGACCGTCTCCGATACCCGGGTGGGCGACACCGTCACCGGGGCGGAGAACCCCGCTCCTCAGCCCCTGCCCGGCTATCGTCAGGTGCAGCCCATGGTCTACTCCGGCGTTTATCCCGCCGATGGCGCCAAATATCAGGATCTGCGGGAGGCGCTGGAAAAATTAAAGCTGAACGATGCCTCCATGAGCTATGAATTGGAGAGTTCCATTGCCCTGGGCTTCGGCTTCCGCTGCGGCTTCTTGGGACTGCTGCATATGGAGATCATCCAGGAGCGGCTGGAGCGGGAATTCAATCTGGATTTGATTACCACCGCCCCCAACGTCGTCTACCGGGTGACCAAATTGGACGGCACCGTGCTGATGGTGGACAATCCCCTGGACTACCCCAGCCCGGACGAAATCCAGCTGGCGGAGGAGCCCTTCGTCAAAGCCAGCCTCATTGCGCCCCAGGAATATGTGGGCAACATTATGGAGCTGTGCCAGCAGCGCCGGGGCGAATTCAAGGATATGGTCTATCTGGATGCCAATCGGGTGGAGCTGCATTACGAGATGCCCCTGAACGAAATTATTTACGATTTCTTCGATGCGCTGAAGTCCCGCACCCGGGGCTACGGCAGTCTGGACTATGAATTCCTGGGCTACCGCCCCAGCAAACTGGTGAAACTGGATATTCTGCTCAACGGGGATATCGTGGATGCACTGAGCTTCATTCTCTTCGCTGACAATGCCTATCCCCGGGCACGGAAGATTTGCGAAAAGCTGAAAGAGAATATCCCCCGTGCCCAGTTCGAAATCCCTGTGCAGGCCGCCATCGGCGGCAAGATCATCGCCCGGGAGACCATCAAGGCACTGCGCAAGGATGTGCTGGCTAAGTGCTACGGCGGCGACATCACCCGAAAGAAGAAGCTGCTGGAGAAGCAGAAAGAGGGCAAGAAGCGGATGCGCACTTTCGGCACTGTCTCCGTTCCCTCGGAGGCATTCATGGCGGTGCTGAAACTGGACGAGGATTAACCATTTATTTTGGAGGAATTATGTCTATTTTTTCCAGACGTTTAGAGAAAAAGTCCCTGGGGATCTATGTCCACATTCCCTTTTGCAAGAGCAAATGCCAGTATTGCGATTTCTATTCCCTGGCCTGCAAGGATGACAATTTGATGGACAGCTACCTCGATGCCGTCTGCTCCCATATCAAGGAGGCAGGGGCTCTGGCACCGGGGTACAAGGTGGACTCCATCTATTTCGGCGGCGGCACCCCCAGTTTCTTCGGCGGGGATGCCATTGCCATTATCATGACCGCCATCCGGCGCAGTTTCGACGTGACCGGGGATGCGGAGATCACCTTCGAAGCCAATCCCGACTCCGTCACGGATAAGCTCCTGCACCGGATGCGGGCGGAGGGCTTCAACCGGGTGAGTCTGGGGGCGCAAGATGACCATGACGAGATGCTGAAGAAGCTTGGCCGCCCCCATACCTATGCCCAGACCGTGGCAGCGTTCCAGAAAATCCGCAAGGCGGGGTTCCGGAATGTGTCCGTCGATTTGATGTATGGTCTGCCCGGCCAGACCGTCAGCCAATGGCAGGAGACCCTGAGCAATGTGCTGCGGATGAATCCGGAGCATTGCAGCTGCTATGGGCTGAAAGTCGAGGAGGGTACCCCATTCTACGAGATGCGGGATATGCTGAACCTGCCGGATGATGACACCCAGGCGGATATGTATCTGGCGGCGGTGGAGATCCTGCGGGATCGGGGGTTCCGCCAGTATGAGATCTCCAATTTCGCCCGGAAAGGCCTCTACTCCCGGCACAATTACAAATATTGGACGGGGGGCGAATACCTGGGCTTTGGTCCCAGCGCCAGCTCCGATTTTGCAGGGAAGCGTTTCACGCTGATCTCCGATTTGCAGGGGTATATCAACGGCATCCGCACCGGCGGGGACATTATGGACGAGATCCAGGAGATCCCCCTGCGGGAGCGGGCGGGGGAATACATCATGCTCCGTCTGCGCACCAATGCCGGAATGTCCCCCCAGGAATACGAGAATCTGTTCATGCTCCCCTTTGCCCCCCTGGAAAATTGCCTGCGCAAGCAGGAGAGTTATGGCCGTGCCGTACAGAACGGGGACGGCCGCTGGTCACTGACCCCAAAGGGGTACCTCATCTCCAATGATATCATCTCCGATCTGCTGATTGCCCAGGACGAGGCGGGCTCCATGAAGCGGGTCTGAGCAAGAGCGAAAGGAAAATTATGCAATATCGCAACGACCGCTACGGCAATCCCATTTCCGTCCTGGGCTACGGCTGTATGCGTTTCCGCCAGAGCGGCGGAAAGGTGGACGTGGACAAGGCGGAAAAAGAAATTCTGAAAGCATTCCATGCCGGTGTGAATTATTTCGACACCGCTTACATCTATCCCGGCAGCGAAGCGGCACTGGGGGAGATCCTCAGCCGCAACGCCATCCGGGATAAGGTGAATATCGCCACCAAGCTCCCCCATTACCTGATCAAAAAGCCGGAGAGCATGGAATCGTATTTTGCCGAAGAGCTCCGGCGGCTAAAAACCGACCACGTGGACTATTACCTGATGCATATGCTCACGGACACCAAGACCTGGCAGCGACTGGTGGATCTGGGTATTCTGGAATGGCTGGAAGAGAAGAAGAAATCCGGCCAGATCCGCCAGGTGGGCTTCTCCTACCACGGCAACTCCGATATGTTCTGCAAATTGCTGGAATGCTATGACTGGGACTTTGTCCAGATCCAGTATAATTATCTGGACGAGAATTCCCAGGCCGGTGTCACCGGACTGCGCCGGGCAGCGGAGAAGGGGCTGCCCGTGATCATAATGGAGCCCCTGCGGGGCGGTCGGCTGACCACGGGGCTACCCCATTCCGCCCAAAAGGTCATCGCCCATGCCCAGCCTCAGCGCACCGCCGCCCAATGGGCATTCCGCTGGCTGTGGGATCAGGAGGAAGTGACCTGCGTGCTGTCGGGCATGAACTCCCTGGGAATGGTGGAGGAAAATGTCCAATCCGCCTGTGATGCCAGCGCCCACTGCATCGATGAGGCGGAGCGGGAAATCTACCGCAAAATCATCTCCGCCATCAACGAGAATATGAAAGTGGGCTGCACCGGCTGCCGGTACTGTATGCCCTGCCCCCATGGGGTGGATATCCCCGGCACTTTCGCCGCCTATAACCGCTTAGGTACCGACGGCTACTGGAAAGCGCTGACAGAGTACTTCATGACCACCGGTGTCCGCAGGGACAATACCGGCCCCAGCAACTGCATCGGCTGCGGCCTGTGTGAGCGCCATTGCCCCCAGGCCATCCCCATCCGCCAGGAGCTGACCAACGCAAAGAAAGCGCTGGAGGGGCTGCCCTACCGGATTGGCAAACGCATCATCCCCTATATCATGCGCTATTGAGCCCCCAAAAGCTCCAGTAATTGTGCACCGATCTGAGTCTCCCGCCGGGCAAGCAGGCGAAAAACAGCTCCATATTCCCCGCTGGCGCCCCAGCTTTCCAGCCCCTGGTACAGTTCCCGGCTGCGGTGGTAACTCCTGGCCAGGTTGCGCCCCAGTCCCGGCTCCAACGTGGCAACGGGAGCGGGGAATTGCTCCACCCCCCGCATCCGGCAGATGCCCCGGAGGGTCTGCGCCGTTTGCAGTGAAAGCCCGTGCAGCTGCTGCAGGGTTCGCTGGGTTTTTCCGCCCGTCCCCGCCGCCAGAGCCGCCAGCGCTGCGGCATTCCCCTGGCTCAGGTGCGCCAGCTGCTCCAGATCCATCGGTGCACCGCCGCTGACCCTCTGCCAGACCCGGGATTCCAGATTATTCGATTCCATAGATCCGTCCCCTTTCCATCCATGCTATACATCATTTTGCAAAAATGTGAAATTGGAAGCGAAAAAAGATTGCATTTCCGTTCATTTGTGCTATAATAGAACAAAAAGAACCCCAAGGAGGCCGCCGCCATGCCAAGAGGAAGTAACAAGCCGGAAGAAATCGTCAATTTCGTTAATCAATTTGTCCAGGAAAATGGCTATTCCCCCTCCGTCCGTGAAATCGGGGAGGCTGTTGGCTTGCGCTCCACCGCCTCGGTGAGCTACCATTTGCAGGCATTGCAGGCCAAGGGCATCCTGGGTACACCGGGGCAAAAGGGGCGCAAGCGTGCCCTGGCCATCGGCGCACGGCCGGGTCAGATCCCCATTGTGGGGGTTGTGACGGCGGGTATGCCCATCCTGGCCGTGGAAAATCAGGAGGGAACTATGCCCTGGGATGACCCCGGGTGCTTCGCACTGCGGGTGCGGGGGGACAGTATGATCGGCGCCGGTATCTTCAGCGGAGACAAGGTGGTCGTTCGTCCCCAGCAGACGGCGGACGACGGGCAGATCGTCGTCGCCCGCATCGGTGACGAGGCTACGGTGAAGCGCCTGCGCCGCAGCAAGGGGGAAATCTGGCTCATGCCGGAAAACGAGAATTATCCCCCCATCGACGGCAGCGAAGCGGAGATCATCGGCATCGTCAAAGC